>JAZNCU010000018.1:0-68058 GCA_045587745.1 Eubacteriales bacterium
AGGAGCTTCAATCTCCTGCGCCGCCTTTAATATAGAAGGTCATTTTTGCGCCATCATTCAGAAAGGACGGTCATAGTCATACCGAAAAGCAAGTCATAAATCATTCCGATTCGCAACTCATTTTTATTCCGAAGAGAGGTCATATTTGTTTTCCCGTTAAAGTAGGTCAGTACTATGGGGCATACGCCCCAACGCATACCTGCCGCTTTGCTTTACATATCGCTGCAGATGCTTTTAAGTATTGCTCGGCATTCGCCGTACACGTCCTTGGGCTCAATGCCGATATTGAACCTTCCGTTCTCGTAGAGGATTTTTCCGTTGACCATGGTCATAACCACGTTTTGCTTGCTTCCGCTGTAAACGATGTTGCCGACGATATTGTAATCGGGCTGCATATTCGGTTGATGCAGATCCAGCATAATTATATCTGCCTTCTTGCCAACGGCAATACAGTTGCAGTCGTAAAGACCAACGCTGTTTGCACCGCCCGTCGTTGCCATATACAGTACGTCGGAGGCGCTTACCGAGCAGGCGTTGTTCTCCTTGATTTTGGAAAGCGATGCCACCAAAAACATTTCTCTGAACATATCAAGGCAGTTATTGCTTGCGGCGCCGTCGGTGCCGATTGCAAGATTAACGCCCTCGTCGAGAAAGCGCTTTATCGGCGCAATTCCGCTGTTGAGCTTGAGATTGGATGCAGGGTTCAGCACGGCGGTAAGACCGCGTTTTTTGAATATCTCGTAGTCGCAATCCTCAACCCAAACGCAGTGATATCCGCCCCCGCCGTATTTGAAAAGTCCGTACTCATCAGCGATCTGCGTAGGTGTTTTGCCCCAACGCTCCTTACATCCGAGTACCTCCTTTTGTGTTTCGGAGTTGTGGAACCATACGCCCGATTTAAGCCTGTCCGCAAGAGCGGCAACTCCCGTGAATATCTCCTTTGAGGCGATGTATTCCGAGTGAATGCCGAGAACGTAGCTTGTCAGCTCGCTCATTCCGTTAACGGTATAGTAGTCCCTTTCCTGCTCCTCGAGCGAGGACTGAAACATCGAGAGAGACGAGGTCTGCACCGTACGGAACCCGGTATCGACAGCCGCCTTTGCAATAACCTCGGCATTGAAATACATATCAAAGTTGGTAGTAATACCGCTTGTAAGGTATTCCATTATGGCAAGCACCGTAAAACGGTAAATCAGCTCGGGAGTGAGCTTTGTCTCCATAGGGAAAATATGCTCGTTGAGCCATATGTCAAGCTCGTAGTTATCGGCATAGGAGCGCAAAAAGGTCATTGCCGAGTGGGTGTGCATATTCTTAAAGCCCGGCATAAGCAGGTTACCGCCGCAGTCTATCTCTCTGTCCCAAACGGGAGGTGTGCCCTCGGGAGTGCCGACACAGGTAATGATGCTGTTCTCGACCCAAAGCTCACCCTCGCCTATCAAAAAATCTCGTTTTCCGTCGGGCAACAGAATCCTTGCGTTGTAAAAACGGGTATTCATAGAGGTTCCCCCTTGTGTTTCGGTGTTCTTAATTTAAGTTTACCCCTCCGAGCACGTTTTGTCAACCGAAATCTAACCCGTGACGTCCCGTACGTTCACTCCGCTGAGATATGCACGCTTTGCTATCATATAGTCACGGGCATCAACGTCGCCATCTCCGTCAACGTCTGCAATACCCGTACGTACCTCATCCAGCACGAGAGTGCCGAGAACGAGCCGCTTTATCATAAGAACGTCGGTGGAATCAAGCGCGCCGTTTTGGTTGACGTCCCCCTTTGCGTACTCGGCTTCTGTTCCGTAGTATGCGGCTATAATCGCCGCCTCCGTTTTGGCGAGGCGTAAAAGGTTTGAGTCCTCCATCAGCCATCCTGCGGCGTAAGCGTTTGTATGGAAGGAATGCTCTACAATATAGTAAAGAGGGCAGCCCATCGCCCTTGCGCCCCTCATAACTCCGTAGTATTCCCAATCTCCTTTGGAGCTCTTGCGTGTTTTGACGTAGCCTGCCGATACCTGCATCAGCTCGGCGATTCCGATTGCAAGCCTGCCCGCAAGCTCGCTTGCTTTTCCGAGATCGTCGTATGCCGAATATACCGATACGTGATTCGTTCTTTCGCTTCCCGTCGAGCCTATTGCGTTGGAATGGAGGGATATAAAAAGATCGCAGTCCTTTGCCATTTTTCCTCTTTCCACAACCGGAAGTTCGTCATTTACGTCATCTCTCGTTTTCCTGACGGTAAATCCGTAGCGGCAAAGCTCCTCTGCAAGCATCTCGCAAAGCAGGAACATTCTTTGCGATTCCCAGTATTCGGGCAGGACGGGCGAGCGGTTGGCGTATCCGCTGTGTCCTGCATCGAGCATGATAATTTTTGACATTCGTTTTCCTCCGTAATGGTTTTTGCGCACACATCTGATATACAGATTATAAAATAAAACTGCCGAAATTGAAATCGGCAGTCTTAACCATAAAAAATATTTATATTGTGCAATCAGTCGGTTTTCGGAAGAAAATCGTATTTTTGTTCGCAAAAAACCGCATTCGTTCTGCCCGAGGTCGCTCCCGTGATCTCGGCAGAAAACTTCTCACCGAGCTCGTTTGCGAGCATAACCCGTATATGAACCCTGTCACCGAAATCGCTGTCCACCGTCCGTCCCCCAAAAGCCGATATAACAGGCATAACACGCTGATAGTCGGGATAGCTGAGGTCGAGCGAATAGACCGAAAAAACTCCTACCTCGGCAACCCTTGCCTCGCCTATTGCACCGACAGCCGCCGCAGTATATGCACGCACCAGTCCTCCCGTACCCAGCAGTATTCCGCCGAAATAACGGGTGACCACGACCGCAGTATCGGTAAGACCTGCCTTGCGTATCGAGTCCAGCACAGGCATTCCTGCCGTTCCGTGAGGCTCGCCGTCATCCGAAAAGCGTGAGGTGTTGTTCTCTCGCAGAACGTAGGCGTACACGTTGTGGCGTGCATCGGAATGCTTTTTTTTGATCGCCTGGACGAACGCTGTCGCCTCCTCCTCGGTGGTGACGGGGGAGCAATATCCGATAAACTCGCTTTTCTTTTCGACCAGACGGAACTCCGATTGCCGTTCTACCGTAATATAGCCCTTCATCAGCCGCTCACAAACTCGGAGTATATCGTGCGTAGAGCACGGGTGAAATCGCACTCGTTAACACCAATGATAATGTTAAGCTCACTGCTGCCCTGATCGATCATACGGATGTTGATCTCCTCACGTGCAAGCGAGGTAAAAATCCTTGCCGCAGTACCGGGCATACCTGCCATTCCCCGTCCAACGACGGCAATAAGACCGAGCGAGGTCTCGATGTCTATGTTATCGGGGTTGACTGCTTTTGATATGGCGGCGAGAATGTCACGCTCCCTGCCTGCGATATCTGCCTGATTTATAACGACGCACATTGTATCGATGCCCGAGGGAAGGTGCTCAAACGAAAGCCCGAGGTCTGCAAAAACCTTGAGGACCTTCATACCAAAGCCTGCCTCCTGGTTCATCATATCCTTTTCGATACGGATGGCGGCAAAGCCCTTTTTGCCCGCAATACCCGTAATGATATCGTCGTTGCGGTAGCCCTCCGCCGAGGTAACGATAAGCGTTCCTATATCGGACGGTCGGTTGGTGTTGCGTATGTTTATGGGAATTCCTGCCAGCTTTACGGGGAAAATGCTGTCCTCGTGAAGCACGGTTGCGCCCATATACGAAAGCTCACGAAGCTCACGGTATGTAATAATCTTGATGGGACGGGGGTTATCCACGATTCTCGGGTCGCACATCATAAATCCCGATACGTCGGTCCAGTTCTCGTAAATGTCCGCCATCACCGCCCTTGCAACGATCGCTCCCGTAATATCGCTTCCGCCTCGGCTGAAAGTCTTTATGCTTCCGTCGGGAAGCGAGCCGTAAAAGCCGGGAATTACCGCACGGTCGGCAGTTTTTAATACCTCGGACATAACGATATCGGTTTTTGTGGGGTTGAATCGACCGTTTTCGTCAAAGAAAATAACGTCCTTGGCGTCTATAAACTCATAGCCGAGATAGCTCGAAAGAATAAGCCCGTTGAAATACTCACCTCGTGAGGCGATATAATCGAGCGTTGCGCCGTTGGCAACCGCCTGTTCAAAAACCCCAAACGCCTCATCGATCGACATATCCATACCGAGACCGACAATAATATCGGTGTAACGTGATTTGATCTCCTTTATCACGTCCGAGTAATCCTCACCTGCAGATGCCTTTTTATGGCACAGGATAAGCAGGTCGGTAACCTTTGTGTCGCCGTCGAATCGCTTTCCGGGTGCGCTGGGCACGACAAACCGCCTTGTCGATTCGGCTCTTATTATTTCGGCGCACTTTTTGATCTGCTCAGCCGATGCAAGCGAGCTGCCGCCGAATTTTACTACTTTTTTCTCGTTTAATACTCTCATAATACCGTATCCACAACAATATTTCATTTTATTCTATCACATCATTTCGGATTATTCAATACCTCTTTTGCATAAAAGAGAGGCGGTTACACTATAATTATATGCTCAAAAATCACCGAAAGCACTTGACAAAAAAGTGGCATTAGAGTAAAATTCACTTACGCCTTGCGAAAAGGCAAAAATCAATATCCGTGCCTCCATAGTTAAATGGATATAACAAGCCCCTCCTAAGGGTTAGTTGTGAGTTCGATTCTCGCTGGGGGTGCCAGAAAAAAGCAGGTCTGATGACCTGCTTTTTTCAACGAATTAAAACTGTCTTCTTCGGTAAATCGTCACGAGTGCGACAAGCATCGCAAACGAGGCAAGGCTTATCAGCGCAAACACGGTCAGCGAGCCGCTGTCACCCGTTTGGGGAGTGGATAAATCATCTGTAGGCAGACTGCTTTCGGTGCTGCCCGAAGCATCGTTTGTGCCTGTCAGTACCGAGATTTCATCGATAAAAACCCAGCCTGCATTCTTCTCGGCACCCGAATCATCGGTGAACGTACCAAGATGCTCGACAGTTACCTTTACATACCGTGCCGTTACGCCCTCCGCAGTGAGGGTTTCGGCATAGGTTTCGGAAAGACCTGCCGAGACACCCTTTGCCGTGTTGAGCGTGCCGACGTCGGTATAGGTGCCGTTGCGCTCATCCGATACCGAAAAGGTTACGCTCTTGGGTGCAAAGATTCCGATATCCGTCTCGTTAAGAAAGCCGATGGTAAAGGCGCTAATATCGCTTTGCGTACTGCCGAGGTCAAGGATAATCACAAAATTTCCGTCGCCGTCTACGTTTGCCTGGTTAAATCCGACGTAATATCCGCTTGAATAATAGCCGGATGCTCCGTCGGGCAGGGTAGCAAAAACACCGTCGGTAAGCTTTGCGCCGTCATCGGGGTATGCCTCGGAAGCCGGAGTGATAAGACTGTATTCCGCCTGCTCGGACACGACCGCCGCATCTGTCGGAAGCAAAAACATTGCCACTGCAAGCATGACCAATATCAATGCTGTAATTTTTTTCATTATAATTTCCTTTCAAAAATTTTTGTTACGAGTAAATTATCCCTCGATTTTACAAAAATATACCGAGACCGGATCAAAATAAAAAACGAAAGCCCGACTTCATTCTCCCTGAAGTCGGGCAATTTGTAAACAGAATTTACAGTAAGGCTAACTTATTTTCTTCTCCTGCGTGATGCGAATATAATTACGTTTGTGATAAGTAATATTGAAATACATATCAGCCAGATCGCAGTATTGTTATCGGAAGCGCCTGCCGCAGCGGGCTCGGACTCCTCGGATGATGCCGCAGACTCGTTGCCTTCCCCGGCATTGGGAAGCACCGTGACGTTTACCGTGTTGCTGCCTATCAGCTTGCCGCCAAGGTATATTTCGTACGTAAATACGTCATCACCCTCAAAATTCCTGTCGGCACGGTAGGAAAAGCTGTTTTTGTTGCTGTCAAAAATCGCAACACCGTTTTGGGGGTACTCGGTCAATTTATATTCGTAATACCAATCACCGACAGCACCCGTGCTTCCGCTTACACGCTCGTTGCCCACTGCGGTGAGAGCCGTATCGGGCGAAACGGGTGTGGTGTCCTCGGGAAGCGAGAGAGTATGCTTGATAAATTTATACGTAGCATCGTATATCCAGCGTGCGTATCCGTCGGCTCTGCAGGCATCGTAAAAGGTTCCGGGACCCGCACCGTTGTAATATGCATGCACGGTATCGGTCATAAGCGAGTTTGAGGATGCCGAAATGAGATACTGCTCGTAAAATTTTCCGTAGTTCTCGGGCTCCCATCTAAAGCCGTCGGCAAGCTCCATCTGTATTCCCAGACCGTATTTCATTGCCGTTTTGTAAAAATCCTCCATCGTTCCCGCAGGGTCGTCCTGCAGGCTGGCGTTGAACGAAAGATTTGGCTGCATCAGTGCCGCATCATAGCCGATATCGTAAACCGAATCGATGCCGACCGCCTGATAAAAGGGAATCATCACCGAGTAGAGTCCGTAAGCGTGAATTGCCTCGACCGTACGGGGAGCAAGCTCAAACTCATAGTCGTGGAACTGTCCCGTTATGGATTCGGAATAGTAAAAATATCCCTTGAAAGTGAGGTTTTTGTATCCCTTTTGAGTCCAACGGGCGTTTACCTCGTCCATAAACCATTTTATAACCTCGATACAATCGTCAACGCTCTCGATCCTGTCATCAACTCCGTCACCCGTGTAGTCACCGAAAACAGCTGTGCTGATTTTGGGGAACGGGATAGTCAGATAAACCGAGGTGGTGTGGTCGTCAGGCAGGCCAAGCGTTGATTTTACCGCCGAAGTAGCCTTGTCAAGTGCGGTGAGGTTATATTCATCGCTGAAATAGCTGTCGAGAAGCATATTCCAGTCCGAAATAACGGTAGCGCCGCCGTCAATCGTCAGCTTTCCGCCCGACGGACAGTTGCCCTGCAGGGTCAAAAACATAACCGAGTCGAACATCGTGTCGGTTATCTTTCCGTTGTCGCTTTTGTAGCCGACATAGGGCATAAAGAAATCCACTGTGTTATTGACGAGAGACTCGTTATCGGGCGAGTAGCCTGCGTGGAAGCAAACGATATCCCTGTCGCCGCCGAGCCTTTCGGGAGTGACAAGCTCGTTCATCGGCTCAAATCCGACGCAGCAGTAATCGGTCGGGGGTGTAAGGCTACAGCCCTTTTCGCCGTATACCGCAATCTCATCGCAAAAGGTGTTGACCGAAACGTCAAACCTCACCGCAACGTACCTTGCACAAACAGGTGTTAGGACGATATCGTGATTCGAAACAATGTGATCGGCAGCCGACTGAGTGGTCTTTACGCTCGGCACGTCACCCGATATAATATCGTTTTTGCAGTAATTCTCACCGTCAACCGAGGTATAAACCTGAATATATCTCGGGGCGTAGATTCCCCAGCTGTTGTTCTGAAGAAATCTCGTTTCGACCCCCGTAACGGTGCAGTATTCGCCGAGGTCAATATAAATAACTCTTGCCGTAGCACGGTAAAACCACGCCCATTTTGAATTAAAATCGTTCGTGTCGCCGTAAACACCGTCGGTAAGCACGTCGAGATTCTTTTCGTGCTCGGGATAGCTGTGCTCGTTGGCGGACTCGGTTACGATATTGTATTCCTTTCCAAAAGCAAGGTTTTCTTCCTTGGCGTAGGCGAGGCTCGCCGTACCCGGCAAAAGAAGCGTAACCAGCAGGATAAAAGCAACAACTCTTTTCAGCATAATAACCTCCGTTTCCTTTTTACAGTATAAATCAACCGTGCCAAAAAATCAATGCCCTGTTGCATTCCTGCCCATTTTAATATATAATGCCTGTAACCTGGTTGGAGGTGCTTTTATGATTTACAACGGAATTATTCCGCTTATAGGAAATACACCGCTTATCCGTCTCGAACGGTTTTCGGCCCGTGTCGGCGCAAAAAGAGCAATTCTCGGAAAGGCAGAGCGCTTTAATCCCTGCGGCTCGGCAAAGGACCGCCCCGCACTTTTTATGCTCGAGGAGGGTATAAAGCAGGGGAAGATCGACTCGGACACCGTTATTATCGAGGCAACGAGCGGCAATACGGGTATTGCGCTTGCGGCAATCTGCGCCTGTAAAGGGCTTGAGTGCGTTATCGTTATGCCCGAGAATATGTCGGCAGAGCGTCAAAGGCTCATTTCACTTTACGGAGCAAGGATTGTTTTGACTCCTGCATCCGAGGGGATGATCGGTGCCGCAAAAAAAGCCGAGAGCCTTGCAAAGGAGTACAAAAAAGCCTTTATTCCCGACCAGTTTTCAAATCCCGCAAACCCTCTTTCGCACTACGCAACCACCGCCGGGGAAATTTGGAATTCTTGCGAGGGCAAAATAGCCGCAGTCGTTATCGGCGTGGGTAGCGGAGGGAGCATAAGCGGCATTGCTCGCTCCCTCAAGGAAAGGGACAGCGGCATCCGTGTCTTCGCTGTCGAGCCGCTCGGCTCTGCGGTGCTTTCGGGACAGCCTGCGGGCAGTCACGGAATACAGGGAATCGGAGCAGGATATATACCAAAAAATTACGATCAATCTCTCGTTGACGGAGTGATTGCGGTCAGCGACGGAGATGCGCTCGAATATGCCTCTCTGCTTGCAAAAACCGAGGGACTGCTCTGCGGAATTTCATCGGGTGCGGCGCTTTACGGAGCGAGGGAGGTTTCGCTTGACGAAACGATTGGCGATGGCGAAATAGTCGCTCTCCTTCCCGATACCGGCGAACGCTATCTTTCGGTTTTTTGAGGGATGTTAAAAACGCATCGAACAGGGTGATGAGTGATGAGTCAAGGAGGATTTTGCCTTGCACAATAACTTATCACTCATCACTTATCACTCATCACTGAAATACTCCTGCGATAAAGCAGAGACTTTCTTGGGATGACAAGGGCGGGTTTTTGCGGTATACTTCAATTAAAGAAAGTCGTATAGTATGTATACAGACAATACAGACAATACAGACATACAGACATACAGACATACAGACAATACAGACAATACAAACAAACAACTTATTTGTGTCTTGTCTGTATAGTATGTCTGTATAGTATGTCTGTATACGCACAATACAGACAATACAGACAAACAGCAGACACAAAAAATGTTTTTAATAAGCGGTTATTTAACAGAGGAGGGACGAAAACGGACGATATAAACCTCTGACGGCGTTTGCGATATATTGCTCACGCAATGCGATATATCCTCGGTGCGATATGCTTGCTTTGCAAATACGAAAAGCGGAGTTTTCGGTATAAATTTGTTGACAAAACACGACGAAGGTTATATAATTAACAAAAAATACGGAGGATATGATTATGAACGATAATTTTAATCCCGATTTCACCGATAATAATGCGGATTCCACCGCTTCCTTTGTGCCGCCGCAGGAGCTGCCCGAGGAAAACGTTTTTGCCGGCATTATCGGTGCGCTTCTTTTCTCGCTCGTCGGCGGTATCGTATGGTTTGTGCTTTATCAGATCGGAATCCTTGCCGCATTCAGCGGAATTGTCGGCGTTATCTGTGCCATCAAGGGTTATTCGATATTCAGCAAGCGCGAGAGCATTAAGGGCATTGTTATTTCCAGCATTATTGCCTTTCTCGTTATCGTTATTGCGTGGTATGCCTGCCTTTCCTATGACGTTTATCTTGCGTATCAGGATTGGTTCGCAAACGGCGAAATCGATTTTACCGTAACCTTTTTTGAGGCCGTGAGCGGAGCATACCTCTTCCTTGAGGAGTCCGATATAGCGATTGCTTATTTTAAGGATCTCGGCATCGGTCTGCTGTTCTGCATTATCGGCGCATTCGGCTACGTCAAGGGTGCCGTTGCCAAAGTAAAAAACAAATAGCCCGGTAAAACCATCATTAACAAAAGAGCCGCCCGAGATAGACAGCTTCATGGCGAAGTGTCTCCCTCGGGCAGATTTTTTACTTACTTAAAAAACTCGGTAGCGATATCATACACCTTTTGCTCAAGCGCGGGAACGCTCTTGCGGTCCGTCCAGCTGCACCAATAGGTATAGCCGCCCAGCGTAAGAGTGCGTGGCGTTGCCATATAGCCAAAGTAGCCGTTGCACTGATCAACCGTTACGGTGTTCGAGCCCGCAAGCATACTGCGAAGCCTTACCGTCGTTTCGCAAAGACTTTCGCCCGGCAGACCGATAAAGCAAAATTCGCCAAGCCTGAAACAGGGAATATCTATCGAAACCGTCCGATTTGCCAGCGTTTCGTCGTCAAATCCGCAGGAATCAAACACAATGTGGCGTGTGTATCTCGCCTTGTAAAGATCGTCGATTGTCCTCTTGACCTCGGCAGGAGTGGAGGAGGGAGCGCTTTTGGCTTTTTCAAAATTACGGAGGGCTGCCTCGATTTTTTCGTCCTGCTCACCTGCTTCGTTACGGCTGCGAGGTATATCCTCACGGAGAGGGATATTTATCCTAAAGGTGTCTACCTTTAGGTTATCGCAGTCAACGGGGACGCTGTTCCTTTCAAAACCGCTCAGCAGATCGTCGGCAATCGCAATACCGATCCTTTTACACTCAGCATCGCTGTCCTCAAAGCCGTCAACTCCCTCATAGCCCTTGCGTGAGGTTAGGTCGCCGCAGGGCCCGTTTATGTACATCGAGCATCCGCCGAGCACCCTTTCGAGCTCCTCGGAGAGATAGCCGGGCCAATCAAAATCGTAGTGATACATGGTGTGCTTGTTCTCAAGCGGCCTGTGCTCAAAAAGCACCGCCACGTCGGGATGCGCCGCAAACCTTGATATACTTCCGATAACGTCTCCGCTCTCGTTGCAGAACACAAAAAGATATGCCATCGGGTCGTTCTGATTGTCAAAGGGAACGGGCTTTTTGAGCACGGGAAGGTCTGGACGGTAGTCGAGCAAAAGCATCTTGCCCGGGTCCTGAATGCAGGGAGTTCCCTCCTCGTCGTACCGCATTCCCGTCCATACGGTCACTCCGCCGAGCCCCTCGACGTATTGCTCACGGCAAAAGCTGTGCTTTCCGCCGAAATTGCATTTTACGGCACGGCAACTAAAGGGAACGGCGCTTTGGATGAGTGCGTTTACCGCAGGCACCGCCCGTGCAATTATTTCGTCCATCGCAACCGCCATCTGGTGAGTGTCGGGTGCGGCGTGTACCTGAAGCTCATGGAAGATTATTGCGTTTTTGGGGATACCGCATTGCTCGGATACCGCATCCTTAAACCTTTCGGCATCGCGGGCAAAGGTGCCGAGCGAGTCAAAGGCGCACAAAAGCATCCTCGAGCTCTCGCTCTCGATATAAAAGAGCCTGGCGTACAAATCGGTATGATACGGCCAGACGGGTGTAAAGGTGCCCTTAATCGAAAATTTACCAAAAGAACATTTAGCCATAATATCTATCTCCTTTTTTGTATTTTAACACAGAAGCGCATTCATATTCAAGTAAAAGAGTATTAAAAAATGAGCAAATTCCTCATTAAACCGATAGCGTAACCCTGCAAAGGAGGGATTTAACCAAACCGAAAGCACAAAAACACCGCAGGGTGCCGATGTTGCGCTTTGGCTTTTTGGCAATCGTTGCAAAAATTTCCCGAATAAGGTATTGATTTGCAAAAAAGTATGTGCTATACTAAATAGGTAATAAAATTTTGATACACATAAAAAAGGGAGAATAGTCATGACAAACACTTCTTTCACGAAAATACTTGCGGTCCTCGTATCTGCAGTTCTTATCGCAGTAAGCATTCCTTTTGCTGCTTCCGCTGCTTCCGAGGGACTTTATTTTGTGTCCAACGGTGACGGCACCTGCTACGTTGCAGGCATCGGCTCCTGTACCGATACCGCTATCGTTATTCCCGCAACCGCCCCCAACGGTGATGCTGTTGTTGCTATAGCTGACAACGCCTTCTCCGGTGAGGATGATATCGTTTCTGTTGATTTCGGCTCTGTAACCGAGATCGGCAAGTTCGCTTTCTCGGGCTGTGCCTCGCTTGCGACTCTTGACGTTACTTCGGTAAAGAGTATCGGCGACGGTGCTTTTGAGGATTGTATCGCAATCGAGGAAATCGCACTTGGCGGCGATCTTGACGTTATCGGCATCGGTGCGTTCTACGGCTGTACCGGCCTCGCCGAGGTTGTTATTCCCGAAAGTGTTACTGCTGTTAAGAACTTCGCCTTCTCGGATTGTACCGCTCTTGCCGGCGTTACTGTCGGCGGCAGTGTAAGCTCTATCGGCTCCTTTGCCTTCTCCGGCTGCGGCGAGCTTGTTGAGATCAACTACAACGGCGATCACAACGATTGGTCTGCTATCTCCAAGGGTGCGCTCTGGAACGATGGCACCGGCGAGTACATCGTTAACTGCACCGACGGTACCTATGGTACGGACGGCGTGTTCGTTCCTTCTGATGATACGCAGCTCGGCGATCTTAACGGCGACACCGTTATCGACCTGCTCGACCTCAGTGAGTTTGCGGTTGCACTTGCAAACAGCGAGCTTCCCGAGGCGTCTGTTGCCGACATTAACGGCGACGGTATTGTCGATCTGCTCGACTACAGCGACCTTGCGGTAAGCCTTGCCGGCTGATCGAAAGGCCGCAAAGCGAAAATCTCCTGCAAAAAGCGGTTTTCCAAAAACACATAAGCTTTCAAAAAATACCCAAGTGTCCATAGTGGCACTTGGGTATTTTTGTTTTTGAGTTGTGAATCGCTATTTTTTTATTTTCATAACAAATCCATTACAAGTTTGCAGTAATATATGGTATGATAAGTATATCAGCAAAGGCGGTGAGAATAAAATGGCAAAAATTCTTGTTGCGGAAGATGAAAAGCCGATAAGGAATCTGATAATGCGCAATCTCGAGCTTACGGGACATACCTGTACGGGCGCCGGCGACGGGCTTGAGGCATCGCGCCTATTGGAAACCGAGCAGTTTGATCTGCTTATTCTTGATATAATGATGCCAAGGCTTTCGGGATTTGAGGTGTTTGAGCTTGCAGAGGGCACACCCGTTATTTTCGTTACGGCAAAAAACCGATTGGATGACCGCATAAAAGGGCTCAGCCTCGGAGCTGACGATTATATCGTAAAGCCGTTTGAGATACAGGAGCTTTTGTTAAGAGTCAAAGCTGTGCTCAGACGCACCTGCCGTGAGGAGCACAAGCTCGCATTTGGCGAGGTTGTTATCGACTTTTCGGCGAAAAAGGTTTTTTTAAGAGGAAGCGAGATCGTTCTTACGCCAAAAGAATATTCGCTTCTTGAAACATTGGTCTGCAATCGTAACGTAGCGTTGTCGCGCGATAAGCTGATCTCGCTGGTGTGGGGCTATGATTACGAGGGTGACAGCAGGACTGTGGACGTGCATATCCGTCAGATACGAGCCAAGCTGGAGCTAAAGGACAGACTCAAAACGCTTTATAAAACGGGATACAGGTTCGAGCTATGAAATTCAGAGAAAAAACTTATCTTGTCACCCTTGTTTTGTTTTTACTGTTCCTTAATGCAGGTGTATTTTCTCTTGCTTATTATACCCAAAGCCGCGCCATCGTTGCCGAGGAGTCTATTTGCCATACCGAGCAAAGCCTTATAGTCAAGGCGTTTGAGCAGGATGCAGAGAACACGGGTAAGCATGGCAAAATAATGATAATGTACTCCTACGGAAGTTACTATAAGGAAAATGGTGTGTTTCTCGGTTTTACCTGCAATGATGCGTTGCAGTATAACAGTCTGCCCGAGGGTGTTACACCGCCCGATTCGGGATATGCTTCGACGCAGCGTGTTGACGGGAAACGGTATTATGTTATGACCGAGCAGCTCAGCGACGGTTATATATTCGCCTACGCTAAGGACGTCAGCTATCTGGACGAGGACTTTAAGAGTATGTGCACCGTTTTTATTGCTGCTTCGGTCGGTGCGTCGGTGATTCTTGCCGTGGTTTTGTTTTTTGTCCTTCGCAGACTTTCGGCTCCGCTCGAAAAGCTTAGGAAAGCGACTGCGGAGATAGCGGGCGGAAATTTCGGAGCGCGTGCTTCGGTTGCGGGAAAGGATGAGTTTTCGATGCTGGCGTCCGATGTAAACAAGATGGCAGACAAGGTGCAGGAGCAGCTCTGCAGCCTCGAGGAAAGCGCCGAGACCAAACAGATGATGCTTGATAATCTCGCACACGAGATGCGTACTCCTCTTACATCGATAAGAGGATATGCCGAATATGTAATCAACGCGAGAATCGACGAGCAGGAACGCAAAGAGGCGCTCGAGTATATAATATCCGAAGCCGAGCGTATGCGTCATATCAGCGAACGACTTTTGGACGAGGCATTTATACGCGAAAACGGTATAAAGCCCGAGCCTACCGATTTGAGCACACTCGTCTTTAATGCCCAAAAATCGCTTATGCCCAAGGCTGTCGAAAAGGAAGTTTTGATAAATACAACCGCCCAAAGCATTACTGTTAACTGCGATCCGCTTCTTATCGGACTGGTGATAACCAACCTTACGGACAATGCAATTAAAGCGTGTCGAAAAAACGGAAGAGTAGAGATAAATTGCCGAACCGAGGACGGGAGCGTTGTTGTTTCGGTGAGCGACAACGGAATCGGAATGTCTGCAGATCAGCTTGAGCGCATAACCGAGCCGTTTTACCGCACCGACAAATCCCGATCGCGAAGTGACGGAGGAACGGGACTCGGGCTTTCGCTTTGCGACAAGATAATCAGAGCTCACGGCGCAAAGCTTATATTTTCGTCACTGCCCGGAAAAGGCACGAAAGCTTTTATTATTTTTACAAATCTATAACAACTTCCGAATAAATCCAGAACAGCGCTGTTTTAGAATCCTCTTACAGAAAGGAGGAGTGTACAAAATGAAAACAAAAACACTCGCTATCACTACCGTAGCATTGATTACTGCTGCGGCGTTTATTCTCACGGCGGGTCTCTCGTTGCTCAACGGCTCGGCTGTCGGCGAGGCTCTTATTTCGAGCGAGTCGGCATTGCCCGATGCTTCCGAGGCTGTTGTTACCGAGCTGCCCGAGGTCGATCCCGATGCAGGCGTTCCCGCTGAGGATCAGCCCGAGAACGGCGTTATCGCCGATGATATGCCCATGCTCGACGCAGAGGGCATAGACGAATCCGGCGATAATGCACAGGAGGATGGCAACGGCAGGGATGAGATCCCGGACAGAGATGCGTTTGACGGAGTTATTGCCATTGACATTTATGCTCAGAGCACCGCAGAGTATGTTGGCCAGGTAATCATCGACTCTGAGGAGGCGTATAGCCGTCTGGAGGAGCTCTTTTACGAGTATGCCGAGAACAGAACTTACCTGTTTGACCCCAATTACGGCACGGTCTCGAGTGAACATTGGCTTCCCAAGGCAAAATACCGTATCGAGGTAATGGCAGGCTCGATTTTTGCTTATTCTTACGGTGTTGAGAACAACACTGTTATGGAATCGCTTCAGTCGGGAGTTACCTTTGCCGGCGGTGACGAGGTTATCGCGTTCATCGACAGCCTTATAGCTGATGAGATCGACGCTATCGAAAACGGCATCAACAAAAAGCCCAATCCGCAGAACGCTATAGTTGAAGTGGAAAAACTGCTTCAGTACTGGTGCGGCGGCTACAATGAGGTGCTCGGTACCGATCTTCCCGCTCACGGACGCAAGACTCCCAGATTCCCCTACAAACAGGGAGCCAACGAAGAAGGCCTTTACGATATGGTGCTGGTAGACGTTTATGAGCATTCGACAGGAAAGCTGGTTGGCAGAATCGACCTCTCCACTACCAAGAACTTTAACGCAGTTCATGAGGCCGCCGACGTTTACTTTAACGGTGCGATCAGCTCAAACGACCCTGATTACGCCGACAGGGAGCAGTGCGTGCTTCCCAACGCAGACTACAGAATCGAGATCTTCGCATTTACTGCAAATGAGTTCGGCGGATATCGCGATGGTCTTTTTCTTGCTTATTCCTACAACCTCGGCGAGGGTGCAGTGGGCGATAAATTTGAGCTTGTTCAGATCGGTATGAGCTTTAACGGCGGTGCACAGCTTACTGCGGCTCTCGATGCTCTTATCGAGGCAGGAATGCAGGATATCTCCGCAGGAAACGGTGTTATTCCCGAGATCGCCGCATCCGCATTGTCGAGATGTGAGGACTGCTGGAAGGTCAACGGACGTTATTCTGAGAGATTTCCTTATATCTCCGAATAATTGCAAAAACAGCATCGCACAAATGCGTGGTCCTAACAGAGAAATTCATAATTTTTCAGCTCCTGTTTATAAAAAGCAGCATCGCATTTGTGTGCACAAATTCAGTCGGGCAGTAGCCCAAAACCACCAATAATATAAAAGAGAAGATTCGTTTTTCACGAGTCTTCTCTTTTTTCTGTTATGTAATATGTCGGCTTTCGTAAGCGTAATATTTTTGTGTTAAAAGCCTTTTTCGACTTGTTTTATGTAATGTAGGGAACATTTTGGTCCCGTTACCGGAAAACCATAATAAGTAATTAACTATACACAAAGCTACACCTCACCGCAACATATTCCATAGAATAGGCATCACGGCAAAAGAGAGTCAAGTCATAATCCGCACTGATAAGCCAATTGCTATCGGCGTTTTTGGAACGGTCAACACGGCTAACGGTATAGAGAAACTGCGTTCCTGTCATATCTGTTACGATGATAACGGTTCCGTTGTCGATTTTGTCGCAAAAAGAAAATTGATGAGAATAATCACCTCCGCCGATTACCAAGGTATGATCATAAGAACTGCCATGAAAACGAGCGGGAGAGGCAAAAAGTTGGTCGCTGTTCCATTCGTCCGCCACAGGAAGTGTAACGTTTAGGGAAGCGATTTCAAGCATTGCTACATAATCCACACCGTCAATTTCCAAGACCGGCATATTTGGATTGGAATATATTCCGGGCATTCCTGCATTTCTTTCCGACAACAGCTCATTCATTTTTACCGCAACTTCCTGACTTTTGAAAGAGCCGATATGTACACGGATTTGAAACACAACGACCAATGCAAAACTAACGAAAATCAACGAGACTCCCAGAACAAGCAGGATCGGAAGTTTGCGCTTTTTCATAGGCCACGCTTCCTCCTGCCGTACATGCCTGCTATGATCAGCATAATTCCGGAAATACACATTGTTAAAATCCAGGGCAGTAAGCTTGTGCTGTCTCCGGTAGGCGGGGTATCGGAAATATCCGAGTCAGAGTCATGAGTATTGATGATAGAAAACGAGCTGTTGTTCTGCTGAACCGTTACGGTATAATTATCCGAAACATCACGTTCTGCAACTGTCCACTCACTATGGTCTTCCTCAGACACATACCATACATAAGACCAGTTGTTGCTCGCATTGAGAATTTGGCTTTCCTGTAGCGTTCCATCCTTGTAGATATCCACAGTAATTTGATCCGGACGATCATCCTGGTTGCCTGCATCCTGCCAAAGCTTTGTCACTCTGTATTCGGTTTTGGGTACGTAATTCGCGCACTTGGGCTGGGCTTCGACAGTATAGTCAAAAGAACCGTCAAGCTGCGGGGTGGGAAGGTAAACCATAAACTGGTTAAATATATAGGTGCCGGTGTTATTTTCGGCCACTATCTCGCGAATGAGATATAATCCTGTTTCCAAATGCTCAAACGTTGCCGTTCCTGTCTCATCGGTTCTTTCCGTGCGATATGGGGCAAGTTGATTTGCAACAATATAGGAGCTTAATGTCTCGGCGATATTATTCCACTGCTCTTGCATAGTGATATTATGAATATTGACCGGGTAGGAAGCAAACGGATCTATCAGCTCAAATGTGCCGTCCGGGAAGGCTTCGGCAACTCGGTAGATGCTGATTGGAAGATCCGAAAACACCTGTTCCTCTTTTTGATAGCACAAAGTCAAGCCGGCATCGGCCGCAGGATCCAACGGGGTTGCCGCATATGCATATAACGGGTATAACATTGCTGTGCAAAAAACAACCAAGCATATAAACCGTGCAATTTGTTTTCTCATATATTTTCTTCCCCCAAGGATACTTTCTTTACGGGTGCAAACATAACATAAATAAGCAGTACAAAAATAATCGGAAGCGCAACAATCGGCATAACAATCAGCGGCTCGATACGATATGCTTCGTTGGCAATATATAGGTTTCGTATCTGCGTTGCATCTATCTGATGTCCGCGCACCAAAAGACGTTGTGTATTGATTCCGTAAGGCGTACAGGTCAGAAGCGTACAGTAATCCTTTCCATCCTTTATTTGAATCAGGCTTGAGTCATCGGGTTCAACAATACGTATTTGATCTACTTCGTAAGAAATTGTGCGGTCAAGGATAGTGAAATAAAAAACATCACCGATCTCCATTCTATCCAAATGCGTAAAAAGCACAGCAGTCGGAAGTCCTCGGTGTGCAGATACTACGCAGTGAGTGCTCTCGCCGCCCACCGGCAGACTGGTTCCTTGTAGGTGACCCACCGCGACGCTCAGAACACCATCCGATGTTCCGTGATAAACGGGTAATTCCTGACTGATCTTCGGTACAGTGATGTATCCCATCATACCGGTGCCGCCAACATTGAGAATACTGTTATAATCCGGCAGTCGGTTGTGTTCAACGAGCGGCTCGCTCAGTTGTGAAAGCTCTTTGTTGTAGGCATCGGCTTCCGCAAAAATAGCGGCATAATCCTCCGGTTTGTACTGCAACAACATAGACTCGTAGTCAACAATAGCCTCGCTTTGTGTCTTGGAATTCCAGTAGCTGCTAACAGAGGGGTATAACAGCACGGACAGACCTACGAAAAAAGAAACGAGTAGTATAATCGTCGATTTTTTACTTCTCATAAGCCTCTCCCTAATGTTATGGATGCCCCGGCAGGAGCAAAGCCCCTGCCGGGATTGCATTATGTAATCAGAACGTTTACGATCAATCCTTGATCATAGCCATTCTCTTCTTGGTAACCAGCAGAACGCCGGCAGCCAGAACTACGATTGCACCGAAGGTAATGAACAGAACGGTACCGATACCGCCGGTCTCGGGCAGCATAGAGCCGGTCTTGTTTACTACATGAACACCGGAACCGGTGGAGTAGATTTCACCATTGAAGGTTGCATCCAGATTGCCGTCGGAGATGATAAACTTCTGACGGGCACTAAGCTTATTGTAGCCGTCGGGAGCCTCGGTCTCTTCCAGATAGTAGGTGCCGTTGTCGAAACCGACTACACGTACCTTGCCGTCCTTAACCACGATATCGATGCCGATCTCGTCAGCTCTTGCGCGGCGATAGGTAACGCCATCGTCCATCAGAACTACAGCAATCTCATTGCCATCGGTAGCAGCATCGTAAATCTTAAATTCTGCACCGTCCAGCAGAGTGTTCTGGGAGTCGGTCTTGACAATATCTATGCCGTAGGTGTAAGTGGTGACGGAGTCCTCGTTGGACTTGTGGTCTTCGCCAAAGGTCAGCCATGCGGTGTTGACGTTGCCACTGCCTGCGATAACTGCATTGCGGTTGAGCATAGCAGTATAATGAACGATGATCTTGTCATTGGTCTCCAGCTCATCGCAGAATTCCTTGGTGAAATGCACTTCGAAATCACAACCGTCGGAAGAAACATCCGCACCGGTCTTTACGGTGTACTTGTTCGCATCAACCGCGTGAGTATCGTTGCCGGGAACGACATGCTCAATACCGGTCACCTGCTGATAAGTCAGACCGTCGGCCATGATATCGTGCAACACATAGTTTTCTGCACCGGCATGAACATTGACGGTTACACGGTATTCCACTGTCTGACCGATGTCAGCGCTGTTCTGGGCACCCCACTGAGCAGTGGAATCTTCCTTAACCTGCTTGTCAATAGTGGGAATGCCGTTCTTGGCATTGATGGAAGCGTCGGGGTTGGTGGTAGTCAGACCGCAAAGGGCACCTACAGTGGAGTCCACCAAGTAGTAGCCCAGCTCCAGTTCGGAGAACTTTCCGGAGTCTGCGGTAATTACAAAGTCACCGGTATTTGCGGAGGATTTCACAGGGGCAATACTGTTGGTCTTAGCATAGGCCAGAGCCAGTTTTGCAAACGCTGCTTTGGTATCATCGTCTTCTGACGAAGTCCAAGTAACGTAGCCATCTGCATCGGTAGACATATACGCCTTGGCATCGTCGGTAGCAAAGAACGCTGCCCAAGCGGCATTTGCCTTGTAGGAGTATGCGCCTGCAGCTACATCGTAGCTTTCAAGATCCAACAGCTTGTAGATTGCGTAGGTGCTGTCTGAGTTGACACCGTTAATGGTAATGGAGCCGGTTTCTCCTGCCGCCAAAACCGTAACGGAAAGAGATGCGATCAGCATCAGTGCGAGGATCAAAGAGATGATCTTTTTCATAATACTTTTTTCCTTTCAAAAAAATTATTTTTGTTTTGTTTATGGGAGGAATCAGATTCACGGCGCAACAATTGCCGCGATAAGAAGGCTTATTTCATCCTCCTTTCCCGCTTGCGCCTTGATCCGATTCCATATGTCAGTGCGGTTAGCATAATGCCTGCACCGCACAGTACATACATCAGTCGGGCCGGTGAGCCGGTAGAAGGCAGCTCAGGACCGCCCGGATGGTAGGTGTTGGTGATTTCAACGGAGTAGGTAGGCGGAGAGCTGTCGGACACTCGGATTTCTCCGTAAGCCGTAGACCATTTCTCCTTTTCCCAAACCTCATCAACCGTATACAGGATCACGTTTCCGTTTTCATCCTTGTAGGGAAGACCCTGGAAAACACCTTGCCAGTTGTTTTTGAGTGTCAATGTCATGCTGCGGCCGGTATTAACACCGTTGGCAAACAATCGCACCGTCACGGCAAATTCGTGATACAGCGAAGCATCGTAGCCTGCGGGTATCACCCATTCCTTTGTCACGGCAAAGGAGGTTTCGTTATTGACAGCCAGCGGTGTATTGGTAATCTGATATGCCCAGTCTCCCACCTCCATCGAGGTGGAGATCGTAATTTTTTTCATGGGGATCAGTATCAGAGAGCTGTTGGCATTGGTGCTGTAATTGAACTTCTGGGAACCGTTCATGCTGTTTGCCAGGTAGTAGTTATTTCTATCTTGCTGGTAGAAGATCTGCAAGCCGCCGGAACGATTGCTATAGGAAAACTCCTGCCTATCCTGGCTTTGCGGCGATTCGATCCTGGCGTAGAAGTCCGTTGGACTGCCTCCGTTGTAATAGAAGGTGATCGTCTGTCCGACACCGTTGGTAAACTTCACCCTTCCGCCGTTCACCGTAGTGGTCCACAGAGCGTTCGGCGAGGATTTCGCCGTTTCCTCATCCACCCACGTGTAGCCGGTATCCGCTCTGTTGTCCAGGGTAGACAGATAACCGCTGCCGGATCGCAGAATGTAGGTTTCGCCGTTTTGGAAGGAGAGTGCTTCTGCCCATTGGGTCGAGTCAATGACGATTTCCGTGATTCTTCGAACCGTAGAATAATAACCGGATTCATAAGATTCCTCGACACCGTACTTAACCTCTGTCAACGCATCATAATCATATTTGGGCAGATTGGTCCAGATGTACATCCAATTATTTTCGTCACTCAGTGTGACCTCACGGATGCGTCGGATCGTACCGTCCGCATCGGTCACCGTCAGGTAGGCCCGGATATAATCCTTGCTGTGATCGGCTGTATCCTCCCACTTTTTGATGAGCTGCACCGTTGTGGTTTCCGTCACGGTTTCGGGTGCATTGGTCACAACGAGGTAGACAATCTGAGTCTCCTCATCGATCTTCACACCGTGGACAGTAAAGCCGTTGGAAGGCTCGTTTCCGTCGGCATCCGCAACCACATCCACATGGTAGGTGGCTTGTCCTTCCTTTTCAATGGTCAGGCGGATAACACCGTCCGCAAGACCGTAGCCTTCGGCTAAGGGAGGGCCTGTCTCTTTTATGTAGTAGGTATTGCCGGAGCCCAAGCCCCAAATATTGGCAATCCCGTTATTGACAGTGAAGGTGCTTTGGAATTGGTCCAGCACACCGTCTGCGTAGTCTTGATTGTAAGCCTCTTCACTTGCCCAAAGGGTTGCACTCCGGGTGCAGGCAAAATCCTCATAGACGGTAAATTGCGTACCATCCAGAAGCTGTTGCGTCAAAACATCTTCTTTTTGCAGCTGAAGACCAAATCGTGGAGCCAGGTTAAAATAGATGGAGCAGTTGGACAAAGAGGAACCGCGCTCCAAATAGAGGATACTCAGCGTATGATCACCGGCGGTGATTCCCAGATCCATCAGGCTGGTTTGCTGTCTGCCCTGTACGGTTACCTGTCCGGTGGAAAAATCGATTACACCGCTCTCGGCACCGTGTATGCCGCCGATATCCAGCACCAACCGGCCGTCGATCAAAACCCAAAGGTCATCGTCGCCACTAAATTGGAACTGCATATCGTTTCCGTACAAATCCTTGTTGCCGTCGGTGCCGGGCTCGTTGGGGAGATAGAACTTGATGTCCGTCCGCATACCGTAGGCGTAATCCGTCTGCACGTTGTTGACGGAGTTATAGTTGCCGGAGTTGTATTTGGAATCGTAGCGGTAGTGAGGAACGCCTTCGTATTCCCCGTCCACACCGTCGTAACTGTACGTGCCCACCGTTTTGCCGTTTGTATTGGCATAAGGGGAGTTCAGGGGCAGGAAGTCCGAGTAGGTAGAGTCAATGGCGTCGGACGTACCCGCAAGATATTCGTATACATAAAACCGGTTGTTGCTCTGGTTGTAGGATGCGGCATTGCGCTTGGAATCATAATAGTAATAGCCGTAATGCTCGTCCGCAGGGTCATCCATAATCTGGAACAGATGGTCACCCGTTCCCAAATAGGTCTTGCCCAAAACGCCCTGTCCGGTTGCCGGGTCAAAGCAGTTGTCTGTCGCAAACAGCAGCTCCCCAATAGCATCGGAATAGATGCCCGGAGTCACAATTCCGGAGCCGGGATAAACGTTGTGAGAGCTTCGGTTATCGGGCATACAAAGCAGCCCGCCTGTGTCGTTGTCAATAAATATAAAATCCAGGGTCTCTCGGTTTCCGTGGGCAACATTACCCGAGGTTACCATATACCACGTCTCCGAGTGAGAGGATGCACTTATGGAGGACTGCGCCCTTGAAGAATGGATATTCAGCAGATAGTTGTAGTCAAACATATGGGTCGTAATAAAGGAATTGGTGCTGACCGTATCTGCTACCTGTGCATTGAAAATACCGATATCGTATGTACTTGCTACCCAGTCGGCATAAAGGACTGCATTGCCGGTTACTTCCATTTCGCCTCCCGGCAGGTAATAGCGGGCGTTGGTAATATCGTACCAGCCGCGTAGCTTGTAGCTGTACTTGCTGGGAGATGTCCATTCCGTGGGCAGTTTCAAAAGACTTCCGCCTTCGACAGTGTAGGCTCTGTTGGGAGAACCCGTCAGATACCCCAGTCCGCCGTCGGTACCGTCCAACCAAATCGTGTAATTCACGGCCGCAACGGAGGGCTCGTCCAAAACGGTAATGCCTTCTGCCTCGGGAACAAGTCCGTATCCCATAACCACAGTGCCATCAAGCTGATATCGGGCTTCGGCAACCGCATTGCTCAGGTCGCCCTGGATAACCGTAATGGATGTATCATCAAAACCGGTAATAATCGCAACCGCATTGGCTCCCGAAGCGGCAGAGCCCTCTTTATGCAGAAAAACAATGTTGCCGATTTCGGGTAAACGCTCTTCAGCCGCTTTATAAAGCCCCTCTTCTTCCCATTCCAACCGCATGGATTCCGGGCCGGCGTTCATCGGCAAATCCGTGCCGCCTGCATATTCAAGGCAGAAAGAAACGAACATAGCCGACCAGTCACCATAGGGATTTCCGTACCATTGACCGTATCGGGTGATGCCGCGGCGGACACCGCCCGCATCCACCTGGAAATTCAAAGTGCTTTCTGTATAGCCAAGCTGAGATTGAGCCACCAAAACCGCATTGGCCTTGGTGGTGGGACCGCGAGCCATATCGGTCAAGGTCATTTCCCAGTCATCACTGGTTTCCAAATCAGCGTTAATATTACTGTAGCAACCGGCCTCATGGGTATGTTCTTCTTTGACACAGCTGATACACTCTTCGCCGTGTATATGCTCTTCTTTGCCGCAGAACGCTTCTCCCGCAACTCCGATTCCGGTAAGCTTAAGGCTCCAAAAAACAATCAATATGACCAACATAGAAAGGGCAGGAATGATCTGCCGGAGCCTAAAACGATCCTTATTGCTTATATTCAGTTGTTCTAAAATCTTTTCTCCGCTCGTTGGCAAGACCACACCTCCTTTCCGATTGCTTTATTTATTGGGTGTTAGTCTATGAACTCAAATTCTGATAAAGGCCAGGATTTGCAAATAATCTTTCCAACAATTTGATCCTCGGAAACACAACCGATCACACTGCTGCGGCTGTCAATTGAGGTTTCTCTTTTATCTCCCATCACAAAGTAACAGTTTTCCGGTACCTGGTAAGGAAATTCAACGTCGCATTCGCCCAAAGCCTTCTCGCTGATGTACGGCTCGTCTAACGGGTTGCCGTTCAGAAAAACTGTACCGTCGGATTCAATCCAGATATAATCTCCCGGGGTGGCAATGACCCGCTTGATCAGAATTTTATTCGAGTAATAAAATGCACACAGATCACCGGTTTCCAAATTCTTCTTTTTTACCAGCAGAACAATGTCTCCGTCGTTCAGATTCGGCTCCATGCTGGTGCCGGCGATTTGCAGAACCGGTAAAACCAACGTAGCTACCAGTGCGGCTACTGCGGCAACAACGATCAAAGCATTTACGGTGCTTCTCAGTAATTTGCGGAAACGCCGCTTATAACGTTCCCGTTTTAATTCTTTTTGCAGAGCATCGACCGGCGGAAGCCCTCTTGTGCTGTGCGTTTCAATGTGTTTTTTCATACGTTATCATTCACCTTTAATGCGACTCGCTTCTTCCAACGCTTGGGCGATAATGCCGGCACTTTTTCTATAAGCTTCTTCCTTGATTTCTTCCGCCTGTTTCTTTGCCGCATCAATATACATATCTGCAGCTTCTTGAGCCGCCTGAAAAACGCCTTTTAAGTGCAAAGATGCTTCTGCAATTGAACCCAAGGCGGAAATGTTAATTTCCTGATCATTTAAACGCCGCTCTGCTTCCTCTAAAGCTACTTGTAATTTGTCAGCACGTTCTGTTTGAATAATAAGCAGTTCCAAAAGCTGATAGCGATTCAGTTTTTTTAACTCTTTCTCCGTCACAGAATACACCTCTTTTCATTATCTAATAACAAAAAAAGTAAAGCTTCCAAAGAGGTATGGTAAACCATATCTCTGACATGGCTTTTGAGATCTAAATAAGGGTGCAGGGCAAAAATAGGTACATTTATTCTGTATGTCTGTCAAGACATTGTACCACGCTGCCATTTCAAATTGCAACCCCTTCCCTTGCATATTTGCATATAATTATAGATATTATATTATATCACAAAAGTTTATGTCTTTCAATGGCTTTCTTCACTTTTCTCAAAAAGTTTGGAATTGTTTTCGTGCTCATCAGAAAGGTTTATTACAGCATTGCCTTGCTTCATTGCATAATCTACCGTCTGCCAAGCACCGCCTTTTTCGTGCTCAATGTAGCAGATGATCGGGTCGGCACGATCAACCATTTCCCGGTTGCGAATTTGGATAGCGGATTTAGGATGTGCAATTGATGCGGCACAAGAAATCTCGATGCCGGTATAATAGTCATAAAAGTAATTTTCGTTATTAAGATACTCCTCCGTGGGATACGGCAGCACCAATACAAGGGCTCTGTTATCGTCCCTATGATTTTTTCGTACGCGAAGTACTGAGGATGAGACGCATTGATCAAAGTCCCCGTTGCGTCCAACCAAAAAATCCACGTACTCATTTTCGTCAGCAGTTTGTCTTTTCCGGAACTATTATCGACAATACCAAAGTACATCATTTCAATAGCCGTTATCACAAACGGTAGCATCGGCAGTAGTTCTGCGGCAAGAAAGAGAACTGACCATACTCATAACCATGACCAAAAATTGGATAACAAGAACGATTGCACGCATGGGTGTTGACCGTATTTTCAGGACAAAAAACATGGCAGCAGTGTTGAGAGTAAATAGAACGTCAACAGCATAGGTGAAAGTGCAAGAAAGTCTTTCAAGTAAAAACCGAGTAACAGGTTGTATATAAGTGCGATAGCAAAGAAAATGATTCTTGATCTTGTGTTGGTTTTAGATGCTTTTTTAGTCTTCATTTCAAATCTCCTTTATGTACGAAAATTCTTTGAAACGAAGAAGCGGCAGTACAGAGTGTATTGCTCTGTACTGCCACAAACAAAGACTATTTAACATCTTTTAAGAAAACAACAAACCCGAACGTTTCACCGATTGGTAAAAGGTTCGGGTTTGAATGCTTTAGTGCGGCTGATGGGACTTTTTTCTCGCTTTCGCCGCTTGCCGCATTGCTCCGCAATGCTCTCGCCTGCTTCGCTCAAAAACCTGTGTCGGTAACATACCCCAATAATGCGTTCCGCATTTTCGGGGGCCCTATTAAAACGTGTCACCGACACGTTTTTACCCGACCTTCAAGTCCCCTCGAATCAAAAACAAAACAGCACCCGCTTTGCGAGTGCTTTTTGTTTTTGGTGCGGCTGATGGGACTTGAACCCATACGGTTGCCCACACGCCCCTCAAACGTGCGCGTCTGCCAGTTCCGCCACAGCCGCATATCCAATTAACGTGCATCCAAAACAAGAGGGCTTCAAAATGCACAAGTGATATTATACACAGATATTCGGTTTTGTCAACCCTTTTTTGCAAATTAAAGAGTAATTTTTTGATACTAAATCTCAACGAACTCTGTCTCGCCGTCAAGAGGCAACGCACGGGGAACGGGGGCAATTTTAAGCAAATCAAGTGTAAACCTACGGCAAACGCCCTCGGATCTCACTGCGCCCTCGTGAACACAGATGCACATATCCGACTCATTTATTATTACCGCATGCTCACAGTAAGCGCAGATTTTGTCAACCGAATCGGGAAGGTTCTTTTTCATCCGTCTGCCTCCTCTTTTTTTCTAATATACCCCAAAATTCCTGTTTTGTCAACCGAAAATCACTGCCAGCAGATACATCAGGCTGCCCTGCACCAGCTTTCCGGTCAGGTAGGGCTTTACCGAAAGCTTTCCTCCCACGATACCCGCCACCTGCGCAAGCACGCATATACCCGAAAATCCGAGTGTAAGAGCGCACATCTCAACGGGATTATTCATTTCCGATGCGTAGCGGCAGCCCGATGAAAACTCAAGCATCAGCCTAAGCGCCGAGCCGACAAAAGGAACCGAGCCGAAAATATACGCCAGCTCGTTCCCTATCACAGAAAAAAATACAACGCTTGCACACACGGTAAATAGTACGTCTGCCGAGCCCGTAACCGCTTTTGGCAATGATACAGCCGAGCTGAAGCGCAGGCTCGGATTTTCGGCTTTGTTCCGCCCGTACATCAGCAGACGCATTATCACGGCGCAAGCCGCACAGGACACCAGCTGATAAACGAGCAGCCGCACCCCTACCCCGATATCCTCAAACAGCGCCTGTCCCACAAAGCCTAAAAGAAAGGATACCGATACTCCCCCCGTAAACGAGCAAAGGTACTCGGCATATTTTTTGTTTATACAGCCCGATTCGTACAGCACAAGCGCATTGCTTGCGCCCGAGGGACAGCCGCACAGCGTGCCGAGCAGCAGCATACAGATCTCGGGGCCGACTTTTTTGCAAAGAAAGCCCGTAACGGGAAGCGTTACGATTATCCTCGACAGCACAAGGTACACGAACATTGACGGCACAAGCACCCGAGCACAAAACCCAAGGCTCTCAGCGGTTGATGCACTCACACGGGACGGAAAAACAAGCATATATGCGAACAGTAATACCGCCCCTGCCGAGCAGATCGACAAAACAGTTTTTCGCAGTTTCATAAAATCACTCCGACAGGAGTATATTTTATCGGTGAGGCGATTTATGAAGCTGAATTGGAAAACTTTTTTTACCTCTAATCTGCGAGGAGAGGTTTTTGCCGAGATACGCGGCAGGAAAACCGTTATAGCAGAGGGCTTTTTCGGCCTTTTGCTGTACAGCGGAGAGAGAGTTCTTCTCGGCAGTGCCGAGGAACGCATAAGCATTGAGGGCAAAGGCCTTGAGCTGAAACATATGAGTAAGGGCAGAATAGCCGTTGACGGAAGGATTGACAAGGTTGAGTTTTTATAAGGTCATCCATTATATTTTCGGTGAATACGTAATAAACGTAGAGGACGGAGGCTTTGAACGGCTGATAACACGGCTGGGCGAAAATGGCATAGCTTTTTGGAGTGCGGAGCGAAGCGAAGACGGGTGCAGACTGAACACCTCGCTTTTTGCCTGCGAGGATGTGATAAAGCTTGCAGGTGAGCACAACATATCCGCAGCCATTGCCGACAGGCGCGGCATTCCTTTTTGGTTTTTGCGCTACAAGCGCCGATACGGGCTCCTGCTCGGAATGGTACTCGGGCTGATACTGCTGTTTTTATCGGAGATGTTTATATGGAAGCTAACTGTCAGCGGAAGCGTGACTGTTCCCGAAAGCGAGATTATTTCGGTTTTGCAGGAGCACGGAATATCGGTCGGAGCGTTTATTCCCGATATTGACCCCGACCGAAACGCAAATGAAATCCTGTTGACCGAGCATAGAATATCGTCGCTTGCGCTGAACATACACGGAACTCATCTCGAGGCGGTTATTCTCGAGCGCACTCCGACACCCGACATTACCGACACTGCGGGATATTACAACGTGATAGCCACTCACGACGGCACTGTGGTGGATATTGATGCCTACGACGGCACGCCCGAGGTTAAGTCAGGTGACACGGTTTTTGCCGGTCAGCTGCTGATAAACTCGTTTATGGAGCGGCGCAACGGCACCTTCTGCCCCACTCATGCAAGAGGTATGATACTCGCCGAGGTGGAGCTTAAATACGAAATAACCGTACCTCTCGTACAGACACAAAAGCATTTCACGGGCAAAACCGCCCGGAAAACAGTTCGGTACGTACTCGGAAGAAGTCTGAACGTTTTTTCGGCAGAGAGTCCGTTTGAATACTCGGATTTTATTGTCGGGGGCGAGGACGGCTCGATTTTAGGTTTTATTGAGCTGCCCGTCAGTAAAACGGTTATCACCTACTACGAATACTACCCTGTCGAGGTTACCGTCACCGATACCGAGGCAGAGCTGATAGCAAACGGTGAGCTAAAGCGGCTGTTGAGCGCCGAGGGCTACGAAAGCCTGCTCAGGCTCGACACCGAGCTGAGGATAGACAGAGAAAAAGGCACCTGCGTGCTGTACGCAGATGCCAAGGTGCTGATGAATATCGCAAAAGAGGTTCCGTTTTTTATGCAGTCGGGTTGACGCTCGAAAGGTTGAGAAGCGAGCGGACAAATATATTCATACCGCCGAAAAACTCGGTATGCGAGATATATTCGTCACGCTGATGAGGACCTCCTCTGCCCTCTCCGAGGCGGGTACGCTCCGAAACGATTCCCGAGCCGAATGCCACCGTATTGGGGAGCGAGCGTGCATAGGTGCCTCCGCCCATCGTATACGGCTCGCAGGGGATACCGAGAACACTCTCACAGGCAGTTGTCAGCGCGCGGATGCGGTCATCATCCGCCGATACAAAGTATCCCTCGGATGCCGAAACAAGCTCAGCATCAAGACCGTAGTCCCCTACAGCGATGCAGATGGCTTCAAAAAGTGTTTTTCCGTTAAATTCTGGAGTGTAACGGATATTGAAATTCTGAACGATATTTCCGTCACGCACACCGATAACGCCGCCGACACAGGTAAGGTACCCGAAATCGGGGTTATCGCATCCGATTCCCAGCGTTTTTCCAAGATACTCGGAGCATGCCGAAGCGAGGAACTCAAAGCCCCTCTCGTTACCCTCGCAAAGCCTATTTTCAAGCAGGTAAGATGCAAGCAGGCCTATTGCGTTAACGCCCTGCTCGGGCATTGCGGCATGGGCAGGCTTTCCGTGAGCCGTAACGATATAGCCCTGCTCGGTTTTTTCAAGCGTGACAGCCTCGTTTCCGCAAAGCTCGCTCTCGGTAACCACCTCGGCATGAGCCTCAAAGGGAACTGCATTTGCAACCGTACCGCCCGAAAGCTCACGGATACACACGGGCAGCTTGCCGACGTTAACGTTAACGCCCGCAATACCCTTTTCGCCAATGCAAACGGGATACTCGGAATCGGGGGTGAATGAAAACCAAGGCGCCCTGCAAACCGTTTGGAAGTAGGCAAGATCGCTGCTTCCGACCTCCTCGTCACTGCCGAGAATAAGCCTTACACGGAACGGAAGCTTTATGTTATTTTCCTTAAAAAATCTGATGGTATACAGCGACTGGATGAACGGACCTTTATCGTCATGTGCTCCTCTGCCGATAAGCAAGCCGCCTTTGTCGGTAAGAGTGAACGGATCGGTCTCCCAGCCGTCGGTCGCCGGAACGATGTCGAGATGGGTAACAATACCTACCTCATAATCTCCCTCGCCAAACAGGACGCTGAGACAGCGGTAATCGTGATTGATGACCTCAAAGCCGTATTTGACGGCAATGCCGGTTGCAACGTCGAGCGCACGTGCACACTCCCTTCCGAACGGGAAGCCTTCCTCGGGCGAAGAAGCCACCGAGTTTACGGCAATTATTTCGGAAAGGTCGGCTATTGCCTGTTTTTTAATATCCTCACGCTCAAAATATTCCTGAGCCAAAAGTTCGTAGTTCATAATAATCTCCGAAAAATCAGTTATCGCCAAGTCCCTCACGGAGCTTGGAAAGTGCGCTGTCAAACCTGCGCTCGGTCTCGGCAAGCGAGTTGTTCATCTCGCTTTGACGCCTGCGAAACTCATCTGCGGATGCCTTAAGCTCATCGCATTTGCGGCAGGTATCGTCGATAAGCCTTTTTGCCTCGCTGTTTGCTGAGGAAATAATCGCCTTTGCCTCAAGGCTTGCATCGTTCCTTGCCTTTTCAAGTATCAGTCCTGCCTCACGCTCGGCGTTTGCAAGAATATCGGAGGCACGTTTATCGGCAACGATCATCCGCTCGCCTATCTCGGAGCAAAGCGCATCGTACTCGGTCTGCTTTTTGGCAAGCTGCTCGGCGTGCTCGGCACAAAGCCTTTCGATCTCATTGCCGAGAGCTTCTGTCTCGCTCTCAAGTCTGCGGTGCTCCACCTCCGCCTCGTTGAGACGGGTGGTAAGCTCCTTTTCGTTTTTTTCGTATTTATCCGAAAGCTCGGTTATAAATGCCTCAACCTCGTGAACGTCATAGCCGCGTGCGCGCTTTTTGAAATATTTTTCCGCCAAATCATTCACTCCTTATACCGTTTTATATCACAATACCACATTTCTCTGTGCTTTGTCAACATTTTGACAGCTTCATAACGAGCGAGTGGGGCAGCAGCTTTGCCAGCACACGGTAGAGCTTATACAGCCCTCCGGGAGTATAAAAGCCCTTTCCCCTGATAGCCGCCTTTACCGATTTGTACGCAACGTCGGGAGCGTGACTGTAGGGGAGATTACGAAACGCACTGGAGTTCTCGTCGGTTATCTCGGCAACACCCAAAAACTCGGTTCTCATCGGGCCCGGGCATACCGCAAGCACGCCTATCTTTTTGGGCTTGAGCTCCTCGCGCAGTCCCTTTGAAAACGCAGAAACGTACGCCTTGGTGGAGGAATAGACCGTCATTCGCGGGGTGGGCGCAAACGAGGCGATGGATGAAACGTTGATAATGCTGCTTCCCATTTCCATATAGGGTATTACCTCAGCAGTCAGCCTGGTAAGCGAGGCACAGTTCAGCTCAACCATACCCTCCTGTGCCTCGGGAGAAAGCTCGGCAACGCAACCCAGCTTTCCGTAGCCTGCATTATTGATGAGCATCAGCACGTTGGGTTTATCGGCACGAAGAAGCTCCGAAAAGGATTTTTTGCCCTCGTCCGACGTAAGGTCGCACTCAACCAGCCTGCAATCGGCATCGGCACAGAGTGCGGCGGTCTCGGCAAGCCTGTCGGCTCGCCTTGCGACAAGATAAAAGCGTGCATCGGGGAAAATGCGGTGGCAGGCAAGAAAATACTCACGTCCCAAGCCGGACGATGCGCCTGTGATAATAATACTCTTCATGGCAAAACTTCCTTTTAATTTCTTTCTTTTATAATACCACTTTTTATATTTTTGTGCAACAGCAATACGCAAAGGGAGGAACAAAAAATTATATCGGCAATCAAGGACACACTCTGGGGTATGCCGACCGTGCTGATAATAACGGTTTTCGGAATATATTTTACCCACAGAAGCGGTTATCTACCGATAATCGGCATGGGCAGGGTGCTGAGGAGCACGGTGTTTGCCCGTTTTGGCAAAAAGCAAAGCGGTACCTCACCGTTTGCGGCGGCAATGGCTGCTATCGGAGGCACGGTAGGAGTAGGCAGTATAGCAGGTATGGGCTTTGCTATCGCCACAGGCGGTGCCGGAAGCATTTTTTGGATGTGGATATGCTCGATTACGGGTATGGGGCTGAAATACGCCGAGGTCAAAACCGCACTCGGCGGCGGCTGCGGCGGCACTCCGTACAGGCTGAAGGCTCTGGGTAAATCAAGAATGTCGGCACTTTTTTGTGTTACCTGCATTCTATCCTCCTTCGGCACGGGAAACCTCACTCAGCAAAACGCTTTTTCCGAGTCAGCGGTATCTTTGGGCGCAAATCGGCTGATCGTTGCACTGTCGGGCGCACTGCTCGTGGGAATTGCGGTATTCGGCGGCAAAAGACGTATCATCCGCATTAACTCAAGACTCGTTCCGATCGCATCCGCAGTTTACCTCATTACGCTTGTCTTACTTATGCTCCTGCTCCGTGACGGGATTGCGAATGCGTTTTCACAGATATTCGAGGGCGCTTTTGGTATAAAACAGCTTGCCTCCGGCACGGCGGGAGCAATGATCGCACGCTCGGTTCGAGAGGGATTTGCAAGAAGCGTATTTTCAAACGAGGCGGGGCTGGGATGCTCAACGCTCGCACATTCCGAGTCGGACGGCGATAGCGAATTGCAGGCAAGATGGGGGATTTTTGAGATATTTTTCGATACCTTTATCATATCGACTCCCACCGCCGTCGTACTGCTTGCCTCGGGGGCTACCGATTGCACCGCTGTTTTTCAAGCGGCATTCGGCGATTTTGGAAAAATGCTTTTTGCGCTCCTGACGGCGGTTTTTGCGTTTGCATCGGTAATCAGCTGGTGCTGCTATGCCGAAAAATGCATCACGTGCCTTGGCGGAAAAAGGAACGCCCTTATTGCCTACCGCATCCTTTCGGTTGCAGTTGCGTTTATCGGTGCGACGGTCAGCAAAAGCGTTATCTGGGAGCTTGCGGATATACTCAACGCCATACTGTTGATTCCCAATCTGTTTATGCTGTTCCTCTGCCGAAAAGAAATTTACAAAACGGAGTAATTGTATGTGGTATTCAAAATCTCTTGCCGAGCTTTTTAGGCTGACCGAGTCGTGCAAAAACGGACTTAACAGCGAGGAAGCCCAAATCAGGCTTGCAAAGCACGGAAAAAACGAACTGCAGACAGCAAGAAAAAAGGGAGTGATTTCAAGGTTTTTTGCGGCACTGTGCGACCGTATGACGGTAATACTGCTGATTGCGGCGGCAATATCCTTTGGCGCTTCCTACCTCGAGGGGGATATGTCGGCAGACCCGATAATTATACTGATGATAGTCCTGCTCAATGCAGTTATTGCGGTTGTTCAGGAAACGAAAGCCGAAAAAGCGCTTGAAGCGCTAAAAAGGCTGTCATCACCCGAGGCAACCGTGCTCCGTGACGGTGTACAGACCGTTATACCTGCAAGTGAGCTGGTTACGGGGGACGTGTTCTTCCTCAAAAAAGGTGATATCGTACCCTGTGATGCAAGGCTGATAGGCTCAAACTCACTGACGGTAGACGAGTCGGCTCTTACGGGAGAATCGATGGGAGTGAGCAAAAACGCCTCGGCAAAGCCCGTAGGCTCGGTATCCGACTCTCTCGGCTGTGTTTTCTCCTCCACCTCGGTGCTAACCGGCACGGCATCGGCACTGGCAGTTAAAACCGGCTCCGAAACTCAAGTAGGGCTGATTGCCGGAATGCTCACGGGGGAAGCCGAAAAAACGCCGCTTCAAAAACGGCTTGCAAGGCTGAGCGCACTGCTCGGCAACGTGACTCTGGTGATATGCTTTTTGATCTTCGGGCTGTCGCTGCTCAAGCATATGGACGTGGGCGAGATGTTTTTAACGAGCGTATCGCTATCGGTTGCGGCTATTCCCGAGGGACTGCCTGCAATAGTGACCGTCGTGCTCTCGGTGGGAGTACGGACCATGGCAAGAAAAAAAGCCGTCGTAAAGCGTCTTCCCGCAGTTGAAACGCTCGGCTGTGCAGGCGTTATATGCTCGGATAAAACGGGTACGCTGACCTGCAACAAAATGACCGTGACCGAGGTACACGGCGATACCGAAGCACTCCGGCTTGCGTTTGTGCTGTGCAACGACCTGTCCTCGCCTACCGAAGCCGCGCTGAACGATTATTTTGAGGGCGGCGATGCTCTTCGGGCAGAATATCCGAGGGTCAAGGAAATACCCTTTGACTCCTCCAAAAAATATATGATAACGGCGCACAGGGCGGGCAACCGCTACAAAATAATAGTCAAGGGCGCTCCCGAGGCGGTTTTTGCGCTGTGCAGGGAAAAACGGGATTTCTCACGTGAGATTGCCGAAATGACCTCACGTGCGCTCAGGGTGATGGCGTTTGCCGAATATGAAATCGGTGTGCTTCCCGATGAGCTTTCCGCAAAAAGCTTCCGACCGATAGGAGTTTGCGGTATGTCCGACCCTCCCCGCCCCGAGGTAAAGGATGCCATAAGAGTGTGTGTCCGTGCGGGAATACGCCCGATCATGATAACGGGCGACCATCCCGATACTGCGCTTGCGATCGCAAGAGAGATCGGGCTCGCAGGAGAAAATGCATCGGTTGCAACAGAAAAGGATATATCGGGTGCAAGCGAGCGTGCGCTGATACGGCTGGTCAAAAAAACGAATGTATTTGCCCGTGTTACTCCCGAATCCAAGCTCCGAATCGTCGGAGCGCTCCAAAAATCCGGTGCCGTCGTTGCAATGACGGGGGACGGAATCAACGATGCACCCGCCCTCAAAAAGGCAGATATCGGATGTGCTATGGGCAAGAGCGGAACCGAGGTTGCAAAGGAAGCCTCCGACCTGATACTCACCGACGATAATTTTGCAACGATCGTCACGGCGGTACACGAGGGCAGAGGCGTTTTTGACAATATACGCAGGGCGGTTCATTTTTTGCTGTCCTGTAATATCGGAGAGCTTTGCACGGTGTTTTTTGCACTGCTGCTCTCAATGCCCACTCCCCTATCGGCAATTCAGCTCCTTTGGATAAACCTCACCACCGATTCGCTTCCCGCAATAGCACTCGGGCTTGAGAGGACTCCCGACTCGGTAATGCTGAGGCCGCCCGTAAGTCCCGACTCGCCGCTGTTTCCGATAGGCAGGGCGTTCCGGATAGCTTTTGAGGGCATTCTGATAGGTATGCTCGCTACTGCGGCATTCTTTATCGGAAGCAGAACCGATTTTACGACCGGCAGGACGATGTGCTTTGCTGTGCTCGGTATGTCCCAGCTTTTCCATTCCTTTAACCTGCGATGCGAAAACAGCGTTTTTGCCAAAAGCGAAACCAAAAACCCCTTTGTTGCGGCGGCATTTGCAATATGCCTTGCAATGCAGGCCTCGGTGATACTTATTCCTGCCGCAAGCTCGCTTTTCGGTGTTTGCGGTATCGGGATTTCGGACTGGGTAATCTGCCTGCTTTTGTCGGTCTGCCCGATTGCGGCAAGCGAGATTTACAAATTGTTCAAAATAAACCGCATTAAATGTTAACAATCATTCCCTAAAAAGTAGTAAAATTGCGATAGCGGATTCAACAAAATAATGACATCAAAAAAGCAAGGACGGTCGGAAATGATTAAAAACGTTAATTCTCAACAGCCTCCCGTTGAAATTGCAAATAACCCAAATATTTCGATCATCGGCAGACATACCGTGATTGACGGAATGCTTGCCTGCGATTGGAGCAACAGCGGATTTACTTTTGTGTTCTCGGGAACGGGATTTATTGTTTCGCTCGGTGAGTATACCGACAGTATCCCTGCCTACGTTGTGTTCTTTGTAGACGGAAAAAGACAGCGCTTTGCGGTTGTCAACGGAAGCGAGAAGCTCGTTATAGAGGGACTTCCCTTTAAGCGGCACAAGGTTACGGTACTCCGTGTCACCGAGGGCGAGATTCCGCTGCTGTTCAGCACCGTTTCGATCATAGGCCCCAACTCGGAGTTCCTCAATCCTCCGCACAAATATCCCAGAAAAATCGAGTTTATCGGTGATTCCATCACTGCGGGATACGGCGTGCTCGGGCTTCCCAGCGATCCTACTTATCTCACATATCAGCAGGACTCCACATATTCCTACGCCTTTATTGCCGCCTCCTCGCTGGATGCCGAGATACGTACTCTTTGCATATCGGGCAAGGGCATCATTTGCAACTGCGAGGGCAACCGAGAGGACGTAAGAGGCATTGAATACTGCGATTATCTTACCCGCAAGGGCGGAACGGTCAACGACGGCTGGGTCCCCGGAGTTGTGGTTATCAACCTCGGCACAAACGATTCGGGCGGGGCGGTCCCCGATGAAGAGTTTACCGAGGCGGCAAAGGAGCTTATTCTCCACAACCGCAAAAAATATCCCGATGCGCACATCATCTGGCTTTACGGTATGATGAATCAGCCCTATGTTTCGGCTCTTAAAAACGCCTTCCGTGATTTGATCCCCGAGGATAAAAAGCTCCATTTGATGATCACCGAGAGCATTTATTCGCAGGAGCACGAGGTAGGAGCAAACGGTCATCCCAACGTGCGTGCCAACGTGCGTGTTGCATCCGAGCTTACAAAAAAAATCCGCAGTATCACCGATTGGAAAACCGCAAAATCCGAGCATTAAATCAACAGCCGATATTTACGAAAGCTGTCGCAGAAGCAAAACTGCGACAGCTTTTTATCGTGGGTGCAAATCATTTACCGCCCGAGTCTTTTAAGATGCTCCCTTATACGCTCCTCGGCAATACCCGACAGCTCGCTTGCGTACTCCGACATACTGCAGGAGATAACGAGCCTGAGGCCGTGCTCGGCACTCGGAAACACGCTGACCGAGCCTTTTTCGAAATCAAATCCCGCACGTGATCTGTGATGCTCCTCCCGTATGGCGGAGATCAGCGAAGGAATATCGTCACGGTCAACCTTGTAGTAGCTTCCCAATACCGAAAACCTCGGAAGCTCGCACAGCGCTGCCGACAGCGAGCGGCCCTCAGAATGCAGATGCGCCGCAACGGTCAGTATCACCGATATCCCGTTTTGGTATAGCCCGTCCTCCGATGCCCTTTTGCGTTCATCCGAATCGGAATCACCGTAAAAAACCGTGCTTATCCCCTTGCCGTCAAGAATACTCACAAGGCTGTCGGGTGCGTCGTTTGGCAGAAAGACCTCCCTGCGGTGCGAAAGCATACAGGCAAGCGCAAACAGCCGCCCGTGCGACACCTGCTCACCCGACTCGGTGATGGCGCAGGCCGTCCTGCCGTCCTCCGAAATGAAATAACAGTCCCCCGATTCGAAATCCGGCACTGCCGAAAGAAGCCTTGCGACCGCGATCAGCTCGCGGCTACATCTGTCGGGACAGCATACGCCGAGCAACATACCCTCCGTTTTCGGGAGCCTTTCGGATAAATAGCCCGCATACAGCCCGTAAAGACGGGACGGTGTGATTGTTTTAAGTCTTCCGTATGATGACACGCTTTTGGGGGCGAGCTTTTTAAGCCTGCTTTCGCAAATCGGCATACCGTTGCGGTCAAATATTCTGATACGTTTATTTCCGTTTTTTTGGGAGATATGAACCGAGCAGGAGCAGCCCAGCAGACCTGCCGAAAGTGCGCAGATTGCCTCGGAGCAATCTCCCAGATAACAGCAATCCGTGCCGCATTCACGCACTCCCGTTGCTAAAAGACCTGCTTTTGAAGTACATTCGGCTCCCGAATAACCCACCGCAACGGGCAGCTCATCCGCAAGACATCTGCCGAGCGTGTAGGGAAGGTCCTCGCTGTCGCAAATAATACAGCCGTCGCCAAGCGTAAAACAGCTTCCCGACGAGGGGAACATAGCCCCTGCGCTGTTCCCGGATGCGGTTTCGCCCGGCATCAGCACACTGCCGGTGGAAAGACATACACCGTCGGGCAGAACGGCACCCGCACCTATAACACAGCCTGCAGGGATGATACAGCCGTCACCTATACGGGCATTCTCTGCCACGATGCAGCCCGTGAGGATACTTCCGCCGATATGCGCTCCGTCAAAAATTATGCTCCCGAAAATACTCGCTTTCTTTGATACAACAGCAGAACCCGATATACAGTTCTCGCCGCCCGACAGCATCATATTGCAGTTATAATACTGCGAAAATGAGCCTATATCATACCAATATCCCTCGGGTACGGTGCCTCTGATACGGATGCCCTTTTTGAGTAGCATAGGGAAAAAATCCCTTCCGAAATCGTAAAAAGTTCCTTTCGGTATCAGCTCAAGCAGATTTTTGGAAAGAATATAAATGCCCGTGTTTACGAGATCCGAGAGCAGGTCACGCAGAGATGGTTTTTCGCAGAAGGCGGTGATACAGCCCTCCTCGAGAATCACCGAGCCGTAAGAGCACACCGAGCTGCTTTTTGCGAGCACAACCGTTGCGCCGCAACCCGATTCGATATGCTCGTCAAGCAGTGCACGCAGGTCAAAATCGCACACCGCATCGCCCGAGATAATAAGCACGTTATCACCGAGATGCCCGTACAGCTCACGCACGGCGCCTGCGCTCCCGAGCGGCTGTTCCTCACGGAAGCAGGTAAGATTTCCGCTTCCGTATTCAAACGCCTCAACCTGCTCGGGCAGGTACATCGTTGTAACTGCGGTATCAAGAAAACCGTTTTTTCGGATGAGGCTCACAATTCTCGAAAAAACGCTCTCGCCGCACATCGGGAGCATTGGTTTTGGTATGGTTTCGGTGAGGGGCGACAGTCTCGTGCCAAAGCCGCCGGCAAGAATAACCGAGTCAAAAGGTCTGTATATTTTTTCCATAGAAGAACGCACCTGTCTTTTTGCTTTTATTTTTAGTTCAGGGCGCCGAAAATATACTATGCGAGTTGACAAAAAGAGGTAAAGCGGGTATTATATCATTATCCGGTATTATGCGGTCTTTTTTGAGGTGCAAATAACGATGAGCTCCGATTTTTGCAAAAACGGTACATTGAATATAAAATATCTCGCCCCCATCGGGTCAAAAAACGTCTTTGCCGTTACGGCAGGGATTTTTGACGGCGTGCATATCGGGCACAGGGCTTTGATTGCCGAGGCAAAAAGACAGGCGGATGCGCTCGGGATACCCGTTTGCGTATTTACGTTTGACCGGGGCGGAAGCGCAAAGGGAAATCCCCCGCTCCTCAGCACCGGAGCGCAAACCGAGAGTCTGCTCCGTAAGTCGGGTGCCGATGCGGTGTGCTACGCTTCGTTTGATGAGCTTAAAAATATGTCGGGCAGGGATTTTTTGCAGGACGTTATACTCTCGGCACTGGGAGCAAAAGCTTTCGTTTGCGGAAACGATTATCGGTTTGGCAAAAACCGCGAGGGCGATACCGGGCTGCTCAGGTCAGTGCTGGAGGAAAATCAATGCCTCTGCACTGTGCTTGATACCGTAACCGACGGGGGAATACCCGTTTCGAGCACGCTGATACGCAGGCTGATAGCCGAGGGAAACATAGAATCGGCAAACAGGCTCCTCGGACGGCGATACTGCTTTGAAGCGGAGGTGGTGCACGGCGACGGAGTGGGAACACTGATCGGCTCACCTACGCTGAATCAAAAATTCCCCGGCAGTATGCAGGCGCCGACTCAGGGCGTTTATGCCGTAGAATGCGAGATCGGAGACAAAGTCTTTTACGGTGTGATGAACTACGGCGTCAAGCCTACGTTTGGCAATGGGCATCCTCCCGTTTGCGAGACGTATCTGTTCGGCTTTGACGGCAAAATTTACGGAATGACGGTCAGAACGAGTCTCGTTGCCTTTATACGGGGCGAGCAGGTGTTTGCCAACGCAAAAAGCCTTTCCGAAAGGATAAAAGCCGATTGCGACGAGGCAATGCGTATTCTGGGGCAAAAGGAGTTAGAATATGAAAATTAAAAAGGTGTTTATATATCTTTTGCTGTTGTGTATGACGGCTTCGATGTTTGCGGTTGAGAGTTCCGCCGCAGATGCGCCCGAGTCATCAACGGGCAACGCAATGATTGCATATTGCATTGACGACACTCAGTTTTTGTACGCACAGAGGGGTGACGAGTCGGTTGCGCCCACAGTTGCCACCAAGCTGATGGCGGCGATGGTTATTTACGATATTTTTACCGAGAACGGAAAATCCCTTGAGGATACTCCCGTTTCGATAACAGCCGATTCGCTTCAGTCCATCGGTGCGGTTGGTGATATCAGCGCGCCGATGCTCGGGCTGTCGGCGGGCAGCACCTACTACGCCTCCGACCTTATGTCGGCAACACTGGTTGCCTGTGCAAACGATGCCTGCTCAGCTCTTTCGTACTATGCCGCCGACACCTTTCTTTACGGCGGAATTACCGAGTTTATCGAGCGCATGAACGAAAAGGCGGAGTCGCTCGGTCTGACGAAGACCAACTTCGTCAACGTAACGGGACTTGATAACATTATGCAGACCTCAACACCCAAGGAGGTTGCTCTTATCTCGGCGGCGTTCTACAAATACGATTATCTTGTAAAGCTGTCGGACGTCGAGTCCTTTAAGTTTAACGGCAGGACCGTTATTCGTAACAAAAACTACCTACTTTCAAACTTTTTCGTTAACGGATTCCTTAACAAAAGCGCAATAGGACTTATTGCCGGACAGCGAAGCGCAAAGGGGGATTACTGCGTTATAACCGCCTCCGAGATTGACGGGCGCTCATATGTTTTTGTGGTTATGTGTGCATCGGGAATGATCGTTGATGCCGAGGGCAACCGCTCGTTTGATTCAAACAACGCCTACGATGATATCAACAAGCTCATCGCCTGGACAAAAACCTCGTTTGAATATATGCTTGTTGCCGATACGGGGGACACCGTTGACGAAATAAGAGTGAATCTCGGCAGAGATTCCGACTACGTGCTCGTTGTTCCTGCCGAAAAGGTTGAGCGTCTGGTGCTGATAAATGCCGACGAGAGCAGTATCCAAAAAATAATCAAATACAACGATACCGTTTACCAAAGTGATTTTGAAGGGGCGTCGGTCAACACTGTAGATGCACCGATCACGCAAGGTCAGGTGCTCGGAACGGTCACCTATACGTATAACGGTCTTGAGCTTGCAACAGTCGAGCTGGTTGCCAAAAGCTCTATCGAGGCAGGCGAGCTGCTGACCGCCCTCGACGGCATTAAGAGCTTCCTTATGGGTGAGACGATGAAAACAATCATTATCATCCTCATATCGATAGTCGTTTTGTGGATACTCGTATCAATAGCTTCTGCGATTCTGCGTGCAGTAAAGAGTGCAAAGGGAAGCGGCTCGGGCTCGGGAGCAAAAAGGCAGGGCAAAAAAAGGCCCGCCGAGCAAAAACACGATTCAAATACCGACACAAAGCCGATGGGAAAATAGAAGTGTGAACAGTTTGTGAACCAATGTTAAATTTTTATATTTAGTATTGCTTTTGCGACAGGCTTGTGATATTATTATTGGTACTTGCGGATTGCTTGCAATTCAGCACCGTTTCATCTTTTTGATTTTTGAAAGGAATTTATTATAATGACACCTCTTGAATATGTAATTGGCGGTATTCTTCTTGCGCTTGCAATAGCTCTTGTTATCTGCATCGCTCTGCAGCAGAGCCAGAGACACGGTCTCGGCAGCTCTATCGCAGGCACCGGTGCTTCGGACTCTTATATGTCCAGAAACAAGATTGCCACCAAGGAAAAGAAGCTTAAAAAGACAACTCTGATCCTCGCTATCGTTTTTGCTGTACTGGTTCTGGCTCTTTACATCGTTCACTCCAGCGGCAACCAGTCCGGTGATACCTCCTCCACCGTTTCGTCTTCTACTTCTTCGACTACCTCTTCCACCACTTCCTCTACCACTTCCTCTACTACTTCCTCTGCTACCAGCGAGGCTGAGTCCGAGGCTGAGTCTGAGGCTGAGTCTGAGGCTGAGTCCGAGGCTGAGTCTGAGGCCGAGGAGTCTGCCGAGGAGTCCGTTGACGAGCAGTAATCCGGCATATAACCGGTTATTACGGATAACCAAATAGCACTATGCTGTCGGTCCTTTATCGGGCCGACAGTTTTTTTGCACAGCAAAAGGAGCCGCCGCAGGTCATTGACCGCAGCCGCTCCTTTTTTTGTTACAAAAATCTATTTGATTGACAGAATTATCACCGGCGTGCCCTCGTCCTCGCTCGATATTTCAAACTCAAGCTCATCACCGACGGCAACGAAGGGAAGCTCGGCAGAAACGCTTATATCCGCCTTGAATATCCTTCCGTCACCCTCTATTCGGATGTAATAGCAGCTGTTGCCGTTCTCGACAGCGGCGGCTATTCCGCTGACGGTGCCCTTTACCGTTTCGGTAACAGGCTTTGAGTTGTCCTCGATATCTGCTCCATTTTCGGCAAGCTTTTTGCTGTAATTCTCTCTTGCCTCGCTCACGGTAGTACCGGTTGCAACAATCTGGTACTGCTGAACATCAACGAAGGCGTACATCTTTACGAGCCCCGCATCGTCCTTGAGCGACATAAAGTAAGTAGGTCTGTCGGCAACGTTGAGAAGAATGGGGAAGGTAGATTCATACTTGAGGTTTTGCACCTGTCCCTCTGCTGAGCTCATCGCCGAAAATTCCTCGGCACCGGGTACTGCATAATACTTTGTTTCCTTGGTGCGGAGGTTTACGAGCACAAAGCCAACGTTGGACTCGTCGCCCGCAACGCTCGTCATGCCTGTATACAGCCATACGTCATCACCGATAGTGATATAGTTGTAGCCGTCGGTGGTCTGCAGAACACCCTTCTGACCGAAAATGGAGTTGAGGTAGCCCGATTGATACTGTCCGTTGTAGGTAAGCTGCTCGATCACAAGATCCGAAACAAATACCTGATCGACCCACGCAGGGATATCCGAGCAGTCGTAGTACCGAGACTCGCCCGTAACGGCGTTTACGAGCACTGCGCCCGCAATGTCACGTCCGCTCCAAAGAGCGATCTCATAGTGGACCGTAGGAGCGATCCAGAAGGGAGTGCCGTTTTCATCCACCTCAAGATGTATATCCTCAAAAATTTTCGTAGGATAATTAAAGCGCAGATAACGGTTGATATTCCTCATAAAATACTCGCTCTCGGAATATTTTATACCCTTATCAAGGCGCACGAGCGTGGTTTCCTGAGTGGTCATATTCACCAGAATATAGCCCGGAATACCATCCTCACGGTTACCCAGCCATTTGAACAGATCGCCGTAAGCGAGATTCGTTATACGGTACGGCGAGCCGTGGTAATTGATTTGAATATAATCCTCGGTTACCTCAAACTGCGAGACGAGATCCGACATCTCACCCAGCTTCCTGAGTCCGAGACGTGATGCCGAATCCCTGTCTACTATGGGGATCTGGGACATCGAGAGCTCGGCAACCTCGGAGCTGAAATCGCCCTCGGTACGGACGATAAGATCCTTGTATTGCCCCGAGAAGAAGAACGGGGAGCCCACTATATCGGCAACCAGACCGATAAGCAGGAGAGCGATGATAATGATAGCAATCCATTTTGTTACCTTGTCAAGGCTCTTTATACGCAGCTTCCCGTTAGAAAAAATCTCCGTGGCACGATCACGGGTAAATATAAAAACGTTAAGGAAATAGATGATCAGCGCCGTAATGATTGCAAATGTCCAAAAATCCCTGCTTTGGAAATGAATGGGCGGCAGCATAAACCAATAAATCAAAAAGATTATCAGTGCAGTCAGTATCGCTCTGACAGTAATGGCAAGCTTTGATTTTGTGTTAGCGTAAATGTTTCTCATATCCGTACCTCCTGCCGTAATTATACCAACAAGTCGACCGAAAATCAAGACGTTAAGATGATTATTGCAACTTTGGTCAAAATATGTTATATTGTTTACGAAAGAGGTGCGATATGAAAAAGCTGCTTATTATCACCAACCGCCCGTCGGATCTGTCCGAGACATTTGCTTCCTGCGCAAGCGCCGAGCTTGTAACGGTACTGCAGGCATTTGATACAAATCTTGACGTATACGATGCCATCGCTCTGCTCGGCGGCACCGAGGAGAATGCGGTCATTCTCCCCGCAGGTCTGCGTATAAAGCTCGAGTCGTTTGCCGACAGCAAAAAGCCGATGTTCCTCGAGTATATAAACAGTTTTAGATGCGTTTACTCTGCTCCCAAAAAGCAAATATCTCACCACAGGCTCATCAGTCTTACGGATAGTATTACCGGCATCGAAAAGGGAGGACTGCTTGACAGCCATTACTGCAGCTATGCACGTCCCTACTATTCTATGCCGAATGCCGTCTCCCTGCTTGAATACCGTGACTACATCCCGTCGCACGATACGGCAGATACCGAGGGTGCGGGCGATACGGCGTTCTGGCAGGACGGAAATCTGCTTTGCTGTGCGTTTAGGATGTGCAACTACGCCAAGGCGCGCTTTGCTCCGAGGCAGAGATGGGAATCGCTGGTAAAATATATTTGCTCCTTCCTCGGTGTGACCGAGTTTACTCTCCCCGAGTATCCCCTGCGTATGCCCGTCGGAGCCGAGGCAGAGCCCGATAAATGCATCGACCGTGCGCTGGGCTGGCTGGAGCAGTTTTTGGTGGGTGACGGAAGCGAGGGAATACGCGAGGGATTGAGTCACAACATTCTTCCAGACGGTACACAGCTCCACGCCACCAACATCCGCACCGATTGCAGCGGAGAGGCGGCAGGTGCGTTTATATTCTCTGGCAACGAAAAGTATATCGGATACGCCGAGAGGCTTTTTGACTTTTGCTTTGACAAGATGATGATAAAGGGCGGAGATTTTGACGGTATGCTCCGCTGGACCGAGGAGGCGTGGGAGGTTTGCTATCAGGATGACGTTGCACGCACCGTCATTCCCGCACTGCTTGCCTCGCGGTACGGGATTACAAAAAAATATCTTCCCGACGTATTCCGTGCCCTGAGATTTCTCGTCCGCTCGACCTGCAAGGACGGACTGCGCCCCGCAAGGACCGATAATCTTGAGTTCATCCGTGAGAGCAAAAGCATCGAAACGCTCAAGGATGTCGAAAGCGGCTACCCCAGCGCACATTACAACGCCTGGTACTCGGCGGCACTGCTTCTCGCCTATATGGAGGGCGGTGACGGTGAATTTTTGGAAACGGGTGTGAGAGGACTTGAGAGCCTGATGAAGCTCTATCCCGACACAACCCGTGAGCACAGCGAAACGAGCGAGATGTGCCGTCTCATATTCCCTCTTGCCGTGCTCTATGCCGCAACGGGAAAAAGAGAGCACAAGGATATGCTGATGCGTGTCACCGATGACCTGCAAAGGGTCAAGCACCCTTCGGGCGGCTACGCCGAGTGGGACACGGGATACAAGGCTGCCTGCTCAAAGGCGGTAGGCGGCGAGTGCTCGCTCCTTGGCGACAACGGCGATCCCGTTTGCGACCTGCTTTACAGCGTTAACTGGCTGCCGCTCGGATTTGCGTTTTCCTACGACGTTACGGGCGAGGAGAGATTTTTGGAGCTGTACGGCGAAATCGAGCGGTTTATCTGCTCCTGTCAGAGCATAAGCGAGAATCCTCTGCACAGCGGCTGCTGGGGACGCGGATTTGATATGGACAGATACGAAAACTACGGCATCCCGCACGACGTAGGCTGGGGTCCCTGTGCGGCAGAAAGCGGCTGGACGGTATCCGAGCTGGCAATGGGACTCGAAATAGGAAGGCTGATAAAAACCGCCGAATAAAGAAAAACACCCGATTTACCGAAAAAGGCAGATCGGGTGTTTTATTATTACTTTAACAGCTCCAAAAGCGGCGTTATCCTGCGAGCATAATAGCCAGCCCGGACAGATCGATAAGATCAACGGTGCCGTCACTATTGATGTCGTTTTCATCACAGACCTCAACGTATCCATTTGAAAGCAACGTTGCAAGCTCGGACAGGTCAAGCAGGTCCACTATGCCGTCATAGTTGATGTCACCGAGCAGGAAATCGGGCTGCGGAACATCGGGATATATTATCACGACCTGATTGTCCAATTTGGTGTTCGCATCGCAATTGGGGGATGTGTTTGGCAAATATGTGAGGGTTCGGGTTGCCGCATCATAATCAAATCCGTAAATCGAGCAGTATTCTCCCTCCGGCAAATCGGGCTGATAAAACAGCTCGCATATTCCCGTTTCGGGGTTATAGCTCCAGATAGAATCCGACAGTGAGTACAAAAGAGCGCTTCCGTCGTTGGAAAGCCTGGAATAGTTGCCTCCCCAGAAGCTGCCCTCGTCTGCCATCCACGTATCATCAACCGACAAAAGCTCGACTCCGTCGGCACGACGAAGCGTTTCGGTTGCCGAATCAATATAGTACAGCTCGCCGCCAAGATACTGTATCTCAGCGTCGCTGGACTCCCAATATTCGCCCTCAAAGGACTTATCAAAGGGTGTCGTTTCGAAATCGCTTGCGTTGTGACCTCTTGAAATAAGCGTTTGGGAGGAAATCAGGAAGTTATCGTGATATACACGTCCCGTGACGTCCCACACGGGATCGTCAAAGGTGACGTCAACATGATATTCCATGCCGTTTATAGTGACGATGTTCCATACGTGGTTGAGCGCATCCGAATCACAGCTACGGCTCTTTATACCCACAGCGTTCAAAAGCATCGTGTAGGCAAGAGTGTAGCCCATACAAACCGATTTGCGATTTACGAGCGCACCGTAGGCGGTATAGGAGGAATCGGGTATCGTTCCGTTAAGATAGCTTTGATAGTCGTACTCGGTGTGCACCGCAAGCCTGTCGTGAAGCACGAGTGCCTTTTCGGCATCCGATATATCGGCATCAACAAGATCGGCGGTCATACTGTCCACAACGTCACGAAGCTCGGCAAGCTCCTCGGCATAACCGTCGGTATAAAGGTAAACAAAGCCTAATCCGTTTATCTTGCTGCCCGAGATGATCCAATAAATGGCGCTGACGTGAAACGCCTCGGGAATATCGTAAAACACGAAATTGAGCAGATCACTCTGGTTATCGGCAGTTTTGTTGACAGGCACGGAAAAATATACCTGTTCCTCGCAGTTTGAGACCGCCTCGGATATCTCCGATGCGAGCAAGTACCAATCGGGCTCTCCTGCGGCGGAGGTACAGGTAACGGTTGCCGTGAAAATCATAATTACGGCAAGAACAGCACACACCGTTTTTGAATATCGCATAGTAACAGCTTCTTTCTTCAAAACTTTGTATGTCGGTTAATAAACTTTAAGCAGTCGGGAATCAATAAGCCTTTGCCCAAACTACGTTATGGATCGCATCCTTGCCACAGCAAGCGCACTTTTTACCCTCGATGTTGACCTCGTCAAAGATACAGCGGGAGCCGACACCGGTCTGCGCCTTTATCGCATCCTCGCAAGCCTCGTCACCGCACCAGGGAGCAAATACAAATCCGTCTCCCTTTTCGTCAAGAACGGCTTTGATCTCCTCGATGCTGTCGCATCCGTAGGTATGACGTTCGCGGTTCTCGAGTGCCTTGTTGAACATATCCTTGTGAGCCGTTTCGAGAGCCTTAATAACCGTCTCTCCGATATTTTCGAGCGAAGCGACGGTCTTTTCGCCGGTGGAACGGGAAACAATAACGCAGTTACCTGCCTCGATATCCCTCGGTCCGAGCTCGATTCTTACGGGAATACCCTTCATCTCGTACTCGGCAAACTTCCAGCCTGCACTCATATCGCTGTCATCCAGCTTTACACGGATGCCTGCGGAAAGAAGCTCCTCCCTGAGTGCCGAGCAACGCTCAAGCACTCCCTCCTTGTGCTGAGCGACAGGGATAATGACCACCTGCACGGGAGCAACCGCAGGGGGAAGAACAAGACCTCTGTCATCGCCGTGAGTCATAATGATCGCGCCGATAAGACGGGTGGTAACACCCCAGGACGTCTGGAAGGGATGAACCTTTTTGTTCTCTTTATTGGTATAAGTAATATCAAACGCTTTTGCAAATCCGTCCCCGAAATAATGGCTGGTGCCTGCCTGAAGCGCCTTACCGTCGTGCATGAGCGCCTCGATAGCGTAGGTCGCCTCGGCGCCTGCAAATTTGTCGCTTTCGGTCTTTTTACCCTTTATGACGGGAATAGCAAGGCTTTTCTCGCAAAAATCGGCGTAGACGCCTAACATCTGCTCGGTCTCGGCAATAGCCTCCTCGGCGGTAGCGTGAACGGTGTGGCCCTCCTGCCAGAGGAACTCACGGGTTCTGAGGAAGGGGCGGGTGGTTTTTTCCCAGCGGACAACACTGCACCACTGATTGTATTTTTTGGGAAGGTCTCGGTAGGAATGGATTGTACCCGCGTAATGCTCGCAAAACAGAGTCTCGCTGGTGGGACGCACGCAAAGGCGCTCCTCGAGAGGCTCGCTTCCGCCGTGAGTGACCCAGGCAACCTCGGGCGCAAAGCCCTCGACGTGATCCTTTTCCTTTTGGAGGAGTCCCTCGGGAATGAACATGGGCATATACACGTTTTCGTGTCCGGTACGCTTGAACTCGGAATCAAGAATTTTTTGTATATTTTCCCAAATGGCGTAGCCGTACGGACGGAGAACGAGACAACCCTTTACCGAGGTGTAATCGCAAAGCTCCGCCTTCTTTACTATATCAGTGTACCATTGGGCAAAATCAACCTCCATTGAGGTGATCTCTTCAACTGCCTTTTTATCTGCCATTATTTATCATTCCTTTCGGCTAATTTTAATTTTGTTTACAACACGGTGTTGCATTATTTGAAAAAATCATTATAATATACTTGATTAAGTATAACAGATAAACGTTTGGTTGTCAATCATCACAGGCGATTATTTTGTTTTCGGAGGACCGCTATGAAAAAACTCGTTTCGCTTTTTGCACTGCTTCTTGCGTGCTTTATGATCTTTACCTGTTTCGTCTTTCCTGTGGCTGTTTCGGCCGAGGGAGAGGAGGACAGCTCGTCCGAATCAACTCCCGAGGAATCAACTCCCGAGGAGTCGGACGGTGAGGAATCAACTCCCGAGGGACCTGTATTTACCGTTACCGTAACGGGCAATCCCGAGGGTGTTGACGTATACTTTAACGGCAGCGAAGCTCCCGCATCGGAGTTTTCCTCCGCCGAGGACGGAAACGTTGATGTGCGAGTGGTGGCAAAAGAGGGCTACGAGCTTATAAGCGTAAGCCTTGACGGAAGATATGACAAAACGGTCGATGGCGGCGAGTGCTCCTTTACCGAGAGGTTTAAGGTCAGCGTCGGAAGCTATACCATTGAAGTTGTTGCCGTTCCCGTTATCGAAAAGGTCAGCCTTTCGGTAGCTGCAGTCGGCATTACGGGTATTACCGTAAACGGAAGCGAATATTCCTCCTCCCTCGAGTTTGACAAGGGTACCGAGGTTGCAGTCGCATTCGGCGAAGCCGAGAGCTTTGACGCATCGCTTGCGGTGCTTATCGTTAACGGAAGCTCCCATTCGATGAACGACAATACATATACCTTTACCATCGAGAGCAACACCGAGCTGGTGCTCAAATACAACGTGTCTCCCGTTACCGTTACCCTCTCGGGAGGACTGGGCTCTGTCACGATATGCGGACATACCGAGTCGCTTGAAGACGCAACGGGCAGCACAGCCTACACCTGCGACGTGACCAACGGCGAGACCGTGACCTTTACCGTTGCTCCTTATGCCAACTACAAGGTGACCGCCGTGCTCGTGGACGGAATTGCCGTTACGGAGTCGGAGGGTGTTTACTCTGCGGTAGTTTCGAATAGCACCTCTATTTCGGTAGTTTTTGCATCCTCGGGCGGAACAACCGTTACCACCAACTACTCACTCACCTTGTCGGTAGGCGCCGGCGGCGTGATTACATATAACGGTGCACCCATAAGCGGAACCAGCACCAAGACCGTTGCGGCAGGCAGTCTTGTCACCCTGACCGTGGTACCCGACACGGGATATCAGGTAAAGGCCTTCCGTGTAAACGGCGCTGATTGCGCTCTTACCGACAATGCCTACATCATTCCGAGCGTTACGGGCGAGATATCGGTAGTGGTAACGTTTGAGGAGATAGTCGTTCCTCCCGTTATCACCGATGAGCCCATCAAGGTTTCGGACATCAACTGGAGCGGAAATCAGATCGTGGTTGACATTACCAACCAGACCGAGGTCTCCAAAGAGGTATTTGACAAAATTGCCTCTTACACCAACGACGGTGTTTCGTATATCACCTTCAGAGGCACTAACATCATCTGGATGATCGAGCTCGGCTCCAACGTTACCGTAAGCGGCGACTCGGTCAACCTTGCCGCAACCAAGCTTACGAGCGGAAGCTACTACGATGAGATCGCAAACAGCATAAAGAATGCCACCGATGCCGAGGTTACCTTCTCGGTATTCACGGTGGACACGGGCGCTCTGTTCCCCGAAACGGTTAAGATTTCGGTTCAGCTCGGCGAAAAGTTTGTCGGCGGCTATGCAGTTATGCTCGTTTACGAAAACGGCACCTTCTCTTCCAAGGACAACGCACCCGATGCAGTTCTTGTAGGCACCAACGGCTGGAGCGCCTACTATCCCTACGACAACGAGGCTACGCTGTTCTTCTCCAAGAACCTCGGCACTCCCCAGATATCAGTCACCGCCACTGCAGGAATCGGCGGTCTTATCAGCCCCTCGGGAGTTCAGTCGATTGCTTTCGGCTCGTCGGCGTCCTATACTATCACCGCAAACGAGGGATTTGTGATCAAGCAGCTCCTCGTTGACGGCGTTGCCGTAACCGATGCGGCAGGTAAAAGTCAGTACGTTTATACTATCGGCTCGGTTGAGTCGGACAAAATAATCGCCGTTGAGTTCGTTTCGGCAGCCGAAGCGGGAGATTCTTCCGATGACGGCGGCAGCAATACGATGGTCGTTGTAATAATCATCGTTCTCGTTATTGCTCTGCTGGGTGCGGCATCGCTGTTTATCGTCAAATGGCGTCAGGAAAAATTTTAATCTTTTGAAAGAGTGAAATAATGAATCGGATACGTGAATTTGCAGGTCGGACGGTAAAGCTTCTGTCCCTGCTTTGGAAACATCACCGTCCGTTGGTGATAGGCGTTATTGCGGTGCTTGTCGCAGTGACGGTCTTAATCGTCTGTCTGGCAGGCCCGGGCGGAGAACAGTCCTCCGAAGCATCGGGCGATGCCGCCGACTACTCGGAGGGATATCCCGAGTTTGATGGTGAGCTGATAAAAAAGGAGCTGCTTGCCTCCTCGACGGTTTACTATTACAGCGGCGTACACCGTGAGGACGTCGATGCTTACGCAAAGCTGCTCGAGCAGGAATGCGGAGCCTCGTTTGGGTCGAGCGGATATCCCACATCGATAGTATGCGAGGATGTGGTAATTACACTGCACTATAACGCATCCGAGCTTGAGTTTTCGGTTACGTTCACGCATTCAAACTGACTTTAACGCGAGGAATATGCCATGAAAATCAGTAACTCCATAAAAGCCATTATAATTGAGGGAACAAAGCTGCTCACCGTCAAGATGAGGTCGGATGAGGGCGTTGAATACTACACTCTTCCCGGCGGAAAACAGAGAGCCGACGAGCTTATGCTCGATGCGCTCAAGCGAGAGGTCTCGGAGGAGACGGGCTATATTATCGAGCCGAAAAGCCTGCTTTTCATCCGTGAGGGATTTAAAGAAGAAAGTCACAGGATCGAGTTTATGTTCATTTGCGATATTGTAGGCAATTCCGACGAGACCGACAGATCCTACGACCGCAATCAGATAGGCACAAAGTGGCTGTCGATAGACAACATTCTCCACGAGGAGCTTTATCCTGTTGATATGCGCAATGTTATCAAGCAGTATTTTTTGGGCAAGAGCAACGCCATATATCTGGGAGAAATGGAGTAACAGTTATGTCTGCACACGTTTATACCGCACCCTGCGTAAATACCCATGCGGTTGAGGAATACATAAAAAAATGTGTTGCCATCAACACCTTCCCAAAATGCATTCAGATACACAAAGGTGATGAGCCGATGCTGAGGATGTGCTTTGCACCCCACTCCTATGATGAGAGGATGCAGGTATATTCGCTTTCCAAATCGTTTACCTCTATAGCCTGCGGAATCTGTATGGACGAGGGACTTTTATCCCCCGACACGAAAATTTGCGAGCTGTTTGCCGATAAAATACCCGCAAATCCCCATCCCTATATACTTCAAATGAGGCTTTGCGACCTCCTTTCGATGCAGAGCGGTCACGGCTGCTGTGCGCTCCCTCTGATGCGAAATTCCGAGGACTCGCTCAAGACCTTTTTTGAGCAGCCCCTCCCCCACGAGCCGGGCAAGACCTTTGTTTACAGCACGGGTGCGACCTGTCTTTGCGGTGCGGCGGTAGAGCGTGTTACCGGCAAAAAGCTGGTGGATTTTCTTTACGAGAGGCTATTCTCGGTGCTCGGCATCGAGCGCCCCCTCTGGCTCGAAACGCACGACGGACAGACTCTGTCGGGTACGGGACTGCATATTTCGAGCAACGATCTGACAAAATTCGCTCTTTTTCTTAAAAACAAAGGCGTTTGGAACGGCCGGCGCATAGTCAGCGAGGAGTACATAAAGCAGGCGACGAGCTTCCATTCGGTCGACCCTAACAACGGCTCTCCCGATTGGGTTGCGGGCTACGGCTGGCAGTTTTGGCTCAACGCAAGGGGCGGATTCAGAGGTGACGGGGGATTCGGACAGTTATGCCTCGTTATGCCCGATGAGACCACCATAACCTTTCTCGGCGAATCCGGCAATATGCACGATGAGGTAAGGCTGATCTACGGACTTCTTGATACGATGTATCTCCCCGAGGAGGGCGAGAAGGCTGACCTTGAGGGACTTGTTGCAAGCCATTACAGCCTCGCAAGAAGCGATAAGGGCGAGCTTGATTTTTGCGTTTCGGTGGAGGAGAATCCCACCGAAATAAGCGAGATATCCTTTACGGGCGACGAGATACTTCACGTTGTGATGGAAACGGCGTACGGCAAAAAGGAGATTGCCTGCGGAAACGGCTTTTATATCGGCAACCACCTTATGCTCAGATATCTCTCGGTTTCGATCAACCAGTTCGATTCGAGATTTGGCAGCGTTGAGCCGATATCTGTATACGCCTGCTACACGTTTGAAAACGATAAGCTCTGCGTAGTTCTGAGGCATATCGACACTCCCCACGTCCAAAAATGGACGTTCGATACCGAAAAGGGCGAGTGGAATATTCACAGCATCACAGGCGAATTAAAGTGCAAAAGCTTTAAGATACACCTTAAAGAAAACGATTCATCCGATAAGTAAAGCAACCTAAGCCAATAAATTATTTTATTAAATAAATAACGGAGGATTTCCACACACATGAAACGCATTATTTCCATTCTCTCTATCATTGCACTCGTTTCGGCACTCTTTCTTGTAAACGTATCTGCCGCTGACGGTCTTTCCCTCATTCCCGAGGATGGCACTTGGCTCAAAAACGATAACGGCGGTGCATCCTGTAATCTCGAGTTTGTCGACGGCGCTGCCGTATTCTCGGGCAGCTTTGCAGGCACCTGGCCCGACACCACCTGCTACTACGATGCCGAGGACTACATCACCGCAGATATCGACGAGTATTCTCTCCACTACGATTTCAACGTAACGGGCGGATTTACTAACGTTTCGCTTTTGTTTGCAAACGGCTCAGGCTCCTTCTCCTTCCCTATTGCAAACTCCACTCTCGGCGCAGTTAACTACGATGCCGGAAGCGGCGATCTCGGTGAGGGCGATTACAGCGGCTACGTTGCGCTGAGCGATTTCGTTAACTCCACCAAGCTCTACGACAACAGCACTTTTGACCAAAACTGTATCGTTGACAACGCTATCACCTTCTGCGGTATTCAGGTTTACTCCGTAAGCGGCGGTGTTATTACCGTAAACGCTCTCGAGGTAATTGCAAACGACGATATCGTAGAGGAGGAATCCAGCGAGCCCGAGGAGTCCACCGAGGAATCTGTCGAGGAATCCGCAGAGGAGTCCGCACAGGAATCCGCAACCGAATCCGACGAGCCTGCCGATGAGTCCGAGAAGGCACCTGTCGACGAGTCCGCACAGGAATCCGCAACCGAATCCGACGAGGCACCCGCAGATGACGATTCCGCCGATACCGATAGCGGAAACGGATGGCTTATCTGGGTCATCATAGCTGTAGCTGCAATAGCAATAGTTGTGGTTGTCATTATCATTCTCAAGAAGAAATAATAAAGCATAAGCGCTCAATGGGTTGTTGCTTTTTGCAACAACCCATTATTTTTTTGCTCTTCGGCTTGTATTCATTAACGGGAGGGACGGCGCATATATTTGGTGTAAAGAGGTGAGGACAATCAAAAAAAACGTTACCTTTTTACTCAAGGGTGCCGCAATAATGACGGTTTTTTCGCTTATCGGAAAAAGCATAGGTGTGTTTTTGCGTCTGTTTCTCTCGGCACGCATAGGAAGCGAGGGAATGGGACTTTATCAGCTCATAATGAGCGTTTACACAATGTTTTCGACCTTTGCAACGGCAGGATTTACGGTTTCGGTATCCCGTCTGGTTGCCGAAAAGGACGTCCGTTCTCACTCGGACGCAAGGCTTTTACTCAAAAGCTCCTTTATTGCAAGCGTGGCACTGAGTGCGTTTTTTACTCTTGCAATGATTTTCGGCTCAAACTATATTGCACGTGCCTTTCTCGCCGACGAAAGATGCGGTCTGCCGCTGCGGATACTTGCGCTCAGTATGCCGTTTATGGCACTTGCGGCATGCCTCAAGGGGTGGTTTATCGCCCACGGACGGGTAAGCGTAACGGCAAGCGCATCGCTGCTGGAGCAGCTGATAAAGCTGGGGGTAATATATCTGTTTCTGTCAGTGATAATGTCCCGTACAAATGATATCGGGGTTCTCTGCTCGGGAATAGTAATAGGCGTTACCGTAAGCGAGGTCTGCTCGTTTTTGTGCCTTCTGCTTTGCCGATATTTCCCCCGTGATCCAAGCGCAAAAAGTCTCCCGACAAGCACCGAAACCCCTGCCGATTCCATGCGCTCCCTGCTCAAAGTTACGGCTCCAATCAGCCTCTCGGTGTGGCTGACGAGCCTTCTGCATACAGCCGAAACTCTGCTTATTCCTTTTGTGTTCGAGCATTATTCGGGTGACCGGGGCAGTGCGCTCTCGTCCTTTGGAATGATACGTGGAATGGTGGTTCCCCTGCTCTTCTTTCCGTTTGCCTTCCTATCGGCAATGGTATCGGTTTTTACTCCCGAGATCAGCAGGCTGAATATGCTCCCATCCAAAGCCGAACGCAACTCGCGCATTTCGACGATGATGTCGTTTTCGGTTATGTTCTCGATAGCGGTCGGAGGTCTGTTCTTCTTTTTATCGCAGGAGCTGGGCGAGGCATTTTACCCCGGAGAGAACACAGGCTACGCAATAAAGCTGCTTGCCGTCGTGACGCCGTTTATGTATATCGAGACCATCAGCGACGGACTGCTGAAGGCTATCGGAGAGCAGACACAAACCCTTAAATTTACGGTCTACAACTCGGTTTTGAGAGTGACGTTCATTCTGCTTTTCGTAACGAAAAGCGGCGAAAACGGCTACCTGTGGCTGTTAGTAATTTCAAACACGTTTACATTTCTGCTGTGCTATTTACGGCTTAAAAAGGTCACGGACATACAGTTGCGTCTATTTGCCGATTGGGGGCTTGGGTTGCTTTACGCCTCCCTTGCGGGACTCGGAGCGAGGCTGTTTTCGCAGTCGGTGCCGTTTGCCGGCAATACCCTTGCGGCAATGGCAACAGCGGTATACATAGGACTTTTTACTACACAGCTTTTGGTGTTATCCTTCCCGCGTGTAAGAAATACCCTGTCAAGGATGAGGGCTGCCGAGAGCGTATGAAGGGGCCCGATGTACTGTTCAGATACCTGCCGTTTCGCATTTCAAAAGCGGTGATGTCGCTCCCATCGGGCATACTCGGTAACGCAAACGAAATACGTCTGCGCTCGGGGGGTGCGCTTACCGTAACATCGGGCGGCAAAAATATCCCCGTCTCGTCAAACGGCCGTCCCTGCAGGCTCAGCGAGGCAGTCAGGACAACGAAAAGCGAGATTGAGGAATGTGTTGCACTCATCACCCAAGGCTCGCTGTACCGTTACGACGACTGTGTTTCGCAGGGGTTTGTGCCTCTGCCCGAGGGCGGCAGAGCAGGCATTTGCGGAAAAGCGTTGGTGCGTGACGGAAGGATAATCGGATTTTCGGAGATACTTTCGGTCAATCTGCGTATACACAGGAGCGTAAACTCGTTTGCTGAGCCGCTTATACGGCAATTCGGGCGTAACGGGATTTCGGGAGCAATCGTAATATCTCCGCCCGGGGTGGGCAAGACCACCTTCCTCAGATCAGCGGCATTTTTACTCGCAACGGGTGACGGCACCGATTGCCACAGGGTTGGTATTGCGGACGAGCGGGAGGAGCTTACTGCCGGGCTTGACTGCATAGGTATGACCGATATAATCACCGGAGTCAAAAAGGAAAGGGCTATTGAAATGCTTGTCAGGACGATGTCCCCCGAGGTGATAATCTGCGATGAAATATCCCCCTCCGAGGAGGCAGGCGTTATGGCGGCGCTTAACACGGGAGTAAGTGTAATTGCATCGGCACACGCAACCGACCTGCAAATGCTGATGGCACGAAAGGGCATGAGAGATATGCTTCTTTCGGGGGCATTCAAAACGGCGGTCGAGCTCGGAGCCGATAAGGACGGGCGCACCGTGAGGCTTGTTGAGATATGAGATATATTTTGTGCGTGCTTATCGTGCTGTGCGCTTATATGGCAGGCTCGGCGGCGGCAAAAAGCGAAAAAGAAAGGCTGACGACCCTGTCCTCGGCACGGTCGTTTTTACGGTTTATACTGCACCGTACCGAATATACCCACGACTCGGTGTGCGAAATCTTTTTACATTTCCGCAACGAAACGCTTGAAAGGAACGGCTTTTTGGCTCTGCTCAACTCGGGCGGAGTACGGAGAATGAACGAAAGGTGGACAAAAGCCACCCTTCTGCTCGGCTTGCCAAAACGCTCCGAGGAGGCGTTTTTGCGGCTTGGAGAGGAGCTCGGAAGGCTCAGCTATGAGGAGCAGAGGAATCGGATCCTGCTTTGCGACAGTATACTCAAAACCGACGAGGATGAGCTCGGCTCCTCCCTGCCCTCCCGCACAAAATGCATCCGTACCGTAAGCACTCTCGCAGGGCTTCTTGCGGGAATATTAATAATTTGAGGTAGCCGATGAACGTTGCTTTAATACTGAAAATCGCAGGCGTGGGACTGATTGTGAGCGTTGCGGCACAAATCCTGCAAAAAAACGGACGTGACGAACAGGCGACCTTTGTGGTTATTGCAGGCGTGGTGATGGTAATGATGCTGCTCGTGCAGGAAATAAGCTCGCTGTTCTCGGCGCTGAGGAGCGCATTCGGGCTTTGAGCGTTCTGTCGGTATGCGTTTTTGCGATTGCAAGCGCAGGTATCCTGGCGCTTTTGCGGCAGCTCCGCCCCGAGCTTGCCGCAGTATCGGGTGCGCTGGCAGGCACGGTGATTTTGGCGTACTGCATAAGCGGATTTGCGCCCTACGTAGCGGAGCTCAAGGGATTTGTCGAGGAAAGCGGCGCCGAGGGAGCTTTTAGCCTGCTTATAAAGGCGCTGTCGATGGCAGTCTGCTGTCAGTTTTCTGCCGATATATGCCGTGACTGCGGCGAAAATGCGCTTGCAGCCCGAGTTGAAACAGCAGGAAAAATAGGAATTATCATCATCAGCCTTCCGACCGTATCGGAGCTGATCTTAATAGCAAAGGACCTGATGTGATGAAAATTTACCGTGCTTTTGCAATACTTCCGTTAATACCCCTGATATGGAGCCTTTTGCTCTCTGCCTCCGCCTACTCCGACCCCGAAACCTCCTTTATTGCCGACGAGGCGGGAATATACGACGTGAGCAACGATTATATAGACGCCGAGGAGCAAAGCGGTGACAAGAGCATAAATGTTTTTCAAAAAGCTCTTTCGCTGACCGTTGAGGCGCTTAAGGACGGCGGAAAAACCGTTTTGAATTCGTTTGGAACAATACTTGCGGTGCTTGTGTTGGCATCGGTTATGGGCGCACTCAAGAACACCGCACGGTCGGAGACGATGTCAAACACCTACGATTTCGTTTCGATCATAGCGCTGTCGGCAGCAGCCTATGCGTCGTTTTACAGGCTTTTTGTCTACGTAAAGGCGACACTTGAGGCTCTCTCGCTCGCAATGACAAGCCTTCTGCCCGTTATGGCATCGCTGTACGTTATGGGCGGAAATACCGTTGCGGCAAGCGCATCGCTGCACGGAATGCTTACGTTTTTGTCGGTGATCACGCTCATATCCGCAAAGGTTATTATGCCGCTTTTGCAGATCTCCTTTGCGCTCTGTCTTGCAGGCGCAATTCCGGGCTCGGTCGACCTTAGCCCTTCGGTATCGCTGCTCCGATCCACGGCAACCACCGTAATGGCGTTTTTGTTCACCCTGCTCGGGTTTTCGCTCTATCTGCAAACCTCTATTGCGGCGGCAGGAGATAACTACGTCACACGCAGTGTGCGGTTTGCATCGGGGGTGTTCGTACCGGTCATCGGAGGTATGCTGGGCGATGCCTCACGCACCGTGATCGCCTCGGTATCGGTAATAAAATCCACCGTCAGTGCATCGGGCGTGGTTATGATACTCGGAATCCTGCTTCCTCCGATAATAACGGTGATTTTGTACCGCCTCGGGCTCACGTGCTGCACATCGGCGGCAAGAATGCTGTCCTGCGAGCGCGAGGCACGCTTTTTGGGAGAGCTGGGCGGAATAACGGGGGTTCTGCTTGCGTTGCTTATCGGGTGCACGGCGGTATGCCTTGTTTCAATGGCTCTGCTTATAAAGATAGGAGTGGCTGTATGAGCAGATATTTTATTGCGCTTTTGGTGACCTCGGTAGTGGGATCAATATGCACCCTGCTGGCATCGGCTAATTTTTCACGCTATATAAAATACGTAGCATCGCTGATATGCGTTTTTTTGATAATAACTCCGCTGAAGCAAATCGTGAGCGACGGTATGGCATACGAGATATCGATTCCGACCGAGGAGCTTTCGACACCCGACCTCTACGGGATAACCGCATCTATAGCGGAAGAAAAAACCGAATCATACATATCCGAAACGGTAATGGCGGAGTTTGGCATAAAATATGCCTGTGCCGACATAGATATAGATTGGGACGGCTCCGAGCCGACCGTATACAAAACCGTGGTAACGGTTTCGGAGGACGGAACCGAAAAGCTGAGTGATATAGAGGCGTTTGTAAAGGAAATATTCGGCGGTGAGGTGAGCGTTATTGGAGAATAAAAAATCGCTGTTACAGCTATGGAACCGAATAAAAAACACAAAAACGCTTCCGTATATCGTCATCGGTGCGGCGGCATTTTTCGTACTGTTGCTTTTCCCCGAGTCGGATGTCGGGAGCGAAGCCGAGCCAAGCGGCACTGCCGTCACCTCGGCAGAATACTGCGCTCTGCTCGAGAGCAAGGCAGAGGAGCTTATATGCTATCTGGCGGAGGTCAAGGACTGCTCGGTTTTTATTACCCTTTCGGAGGGCTATACCTATATTTACGCAACCGACCAGAAGGTAAACGAAACAAACTCGCCCGATAGCACCGGCTATTCGAAAAGCACCGAAAAAACGATCGTACTTGCCGAAGCGGACGGCGACTCCCGCCCCATCCTCATCAATGAGAAAATGCCGGAGGTAGCAGGCGTTGCGGTGGTCTGTCGGGGAGCATCCTACGAAACACAGTACAAGATAATCGAGCTGATGTGCGCTTTGTTTGACGTCAGCAGTAACAAGATCAGTGTTCAGACATAATTCATATACACGGAGGAGAATATGAGAATCAAAGAGAAGCTTTCCAAGGTATGGAGCAGGGTTAAGGAATACGACTACAAAAAGATCGTCACCACAAAAGCGTTTATCGCCTCGAGCTGTGTGCTGATGGTATGCGTTGCGGTATTGATCAGCACTCTGGTCGGAGGCGGTACGGGCAGCAGAAGCGAAACCTCGGAGGAGGGCAACAAAATTCTGGGCAACAGCATTCTCGTTGATGCCGAGGTAAGCGGAAGCACCAATGAGGATGTCGACACCGACGTAAGTAATACCGAGGACTTTTTTGCGATGGCAATAATCAACCGGACACAGGTGCGTGATTCTGCCATCGAGGTGCTTCGCGAGATTGCAGAGAGCCCCGACTCGCTTCCCGATGCCAAGGAGGATGCGCTTGCCTCGATTGCCGAGATAGCCGACGATATGAGCGCCGAGGCGAATATCGAAACGCTTATCAAGGCAAAGGGAATTGCCGATTGCATTGCGGTAATAAGCGATAATACCTGCTCGGTAGTGGTCAACACGTCCGGTCTGCTTCCCGAGGAGCTGGTACAGATCACCGAGATCGTATATGAGCAGGCAGGAATTCCCGTTGCGAATATTACGGTAGTCGAAGCGAAAAAATCCGAATAAGCAAAAAACAATGCTTCCCGAACAAAAACGGGAAGCATTGCTTGCTTTATATGTTTTATCAGCCTTTGGGAGTATTGTCGGAGGTCCAGGTTACGTAATACATAATGATCTCGGTGCCATCGGTAACGACCGCATCCGACTCAACGTTGTTGATGCCGTCAATAGAAAACAGCCACTTGCCGATGTTCTGAACGTACTCGGAAACCTGCTCACTGCCGTCAATATAGTCGTTAAGACCTGCGAATTTGATCTCGCCGTCAACCTCCACGGTATTACAGGTAACGCCGTCAACGTTTTTGTCAAGATAATCAATTACGTCGAGAATGGTAACCTGATCGCCGCTGACACTGACAGTGCCCTCATAAAGTGTCTCGTCCTGCTCGAAATCCGCAAGAAGAAGCTGATCGTCTTTGCCGATAGTTCCTACGTAAATCTTTACGTTAACGTTTGCAACAGCCTCTTCGCCGCAGGAGGTAAGGAGGCAGGACACAAGCACAAGAACCGCCATAGCGAGTGCAACAAATTTTTTCATCTTCAAATCTCCTTTGGTATTTATTGTTCCTTGTATATTATAGATGCAAATAAGCATTTTGTCAACAGATATATGTGCAAAAACAATAATTACTGTAGCTTATTGCAAAATGACCTTGGTTGTGTTATAATGAGAAAACAAGTTAATGTATGAAAGTGAGGACGCTATGAAAACGGTTGATTATTACGGAGATTTTTCTATCACTTCGGTTGAGCGGAGCGATTTTACGCCGAGCAACGAAAGATGCAATCTGTTACTCGGGCTTCCCTGCAAAATTAAAAACTTCGAAAATATTTCTGATCAGCACAAAACCGATTGGTTCAATTCCCCCGTAAGTGAAAAGGGGCTTACCGACGGGCTTTATGCCTCGGTTGCCACCTGCCACGATCCGGCGTTCTTCCGCTTTACGGCAGGTATGGCGAGGAGTATTCTGTTTGACCTCGGCGGTATATGCTCAGCCGACTCGGTGCGCATCGGCGCACTCAAGGAGGACAGCACGGGTGTAAGGCTCCCCGTAAGGATTTCGGTGCTCGTCTCCGAGAACGGCGAGGGTTGGGAAACCGTGTGCGAGCTTACAGGCTTCGACAGCAAAAATCCCGAGGATGTGATACGCCTTGAAAAAAGCTTTGGCAAATCGGTCAGAGCCAGATACGTAAAATTCAATTTTGCCGTTGTAACGCATATATTTATCGATGAAATTGAGCTTTTCGGCTGTAAAAACGCTCTCGGAGCGCCCGTTGCTCCCGATAAATGCGGCGACAGCGAATATCCCGACAAATACGCTTCCACCGAGCAGCTCGGCGCAAAGGACGTGCTTTTGGCTTATTTTTGCCACAAGAACCTCGCCCCCATCACCACCGACATCTTTCTGCCTCACGTTGCTTATATGGAAGGGGACGAAATAAAGGATACCCTGTTCGACAGCTACCTGTTTCTTCCTTACGTTGCCTATCTCTATGAGGGCTACAAAAAGCGTCCGCTCAAAAAAGAGGACTGGCAGTATTATATCGATCAGCAATACAGCGAGGGCGTAAATATGGATGCGCTCGAGGAGGCCGCCGCCATCGTTGGCGAAAAGCTTGGCATTCCCGATTTTAAGGTGAGCGTGTTCCTATCCATTCTTTACCCTGTCAGCGAGGTAAGCGAGTTTGGCGAGATCGACGGAAGAAACCTTAATTTTTCGGACGTGGAGGACCGTAAGGCAGCACTCAAATGGCTTATTGACGAGCAGTACGAGGGATTTAAGAAAAAGAACTACAAGCATATCACCCTCAACGGCTTTTACTGGTTTACCGAGGAGATCAGCTACGGCGATACCCAGCTGATCGAGATGCTCAGGTATACCACCGACTATGTGCGCTCGCTGGGGCTCATCACTACCTGGATTCCCTATTATCACGCAAGCGGCTTTAACGATTGGCGGAACCTCGGCTTTGACGTTGTGTGCTATCAGCCCAACTATGCGTTCAATCAGGGCGTTCCCGATATCCGTCTTTTTGATGCCGCATCAACGGCAAAGCTGCTCGGAATGTGCATCGAGCTCGAGATAGGCGGAACGCAGGACTGGCACATTGAAAGGATCAAAAAATACTATGCCGCAGGTGCGCTGACCGGCTATATGAAGGATGCCGCACATATGTACTATCAGGGCGGTGTTCCCGGTGAATATTACAAAGCGTACAAATCCGATGATCCCCTGCTTCACTCGGTCTATACCGATACCTATAAGTTTATCAAGGGAACCTTTGATCCCAGCAACGTAAAATTTGACATTCCGGAGGACAACAAATGATCAATAAAATCAAAGATGCCAACACCGATAAGCTCGCCGAGGCGATTGCCAGCATAAAGACCGTTGACGAGGCGTACCGCTTTATGGGCGACCTATGCACCATCAGCGAGATAACCGAAATGAGCAAAAGGCTCGTTGCGGCAGAGATGCTCCGTGACGGTAACACCTATGCCGAGATTGCCGAAAAAACTCATCTCTCCACCGCCACTATCACCCGTGTAAACCGCACTCTCCGCTACGGAAACGACGGTTATATTATGGTGCTTGACCGTATTGCAAAATGAGTGCTTTTTCGCTGTTTTACGATGAGATTAACGGTAGTTCCTTTGAGAGCTACGCCGATTATCTCGAAAAAATTTTCAAGCAATCCGATATTCCCGTTAAAGAGGTGCTTGACCTCGGCTGCGGCACGGGCGGAATATGTGCCCTGCTGAGCGACAGAGGCTACGATATGGTAGGCATTGACCTCTCTCCCGATATGCTTACGGTCGCACGGGAGCGAAACTCGGGCAAAAACACTCTGCTTCTGTGTCAGGATATGCGCTCCTTTGAACTGTACGGAACGGTGCAAGCGGTGTATTCCTCCTTTGACTGCATCAACTACCTTGAATCGGCCGAGGAACTGAGGGACGTTTTTTCGCTGGTACATAACTATCTCGAGCCCGGCGGAGTTTTTGCCTTTGACGTCAATACCGAGTATCGCTACAGGGAGGTCTACGACGGCAAAAGCTACGTTTTTGAAAACGAAAACGGAATGCTGATACTGCGTGCAGGCTACGATGCCGACAAAAAAATTTGCGAATTTTATATAGACGGCTTTACCGACTGCGGCGACGGATATTACCGCCTTGACAGCGAGATACAAACCGAGAGACTGTTTTCGGACGATGAAATAATGAGCTGTACAGAGGGCTTTGAGCTGCTTGAAAAAAGCTGTGCAAAGGGCTTTGACGGCTGTGCACCCGACGAAAAAACATACTATGTATTCAAGAGGCAGTAAATGAAGGTTACAGATATTTTAGCATCAAAAAAAGTTACCGTATCCTGCGAGCTGTTTCCACCCAAGCACGGTACAGAGCTCGAAAAAGCACGTCACACGGTTGCCGAGACGGTTGATCTGCGTCCCGATTTTATTAGCGTGACCTACGGTGCGGCAGGAAACACAGCGCAATTTACCGCCGAGATTGCCGAGGAGGCAGTATCGAGAGGCGCATCGGTGGTAGCGCACCTTACCTGCGTTTCGGCTGACAAAAGCGATGTTCACGAATATCTTGATACGCTCAAAAAATACTGTGTTGAAAACGTGCTTGCGCTCAGAGGCGATATGCCGCAGGGACGGGAGCCGAAAACCGATTTTCTCCACGCCTCCGACCTGGCGCTCGAGATCGCAAAATACGGCGATTTTTGCATTGGCGGAGCCTGCTATCCCGAGGGACATCCCGAGGCACCCTCGCTTGCATTTGATATTGAAACGCTCAAAATAAAATCGCAGTGCGGTATTTCATTCTTTACCTCACAGCTGTTTTTTGACAACGAGATTTTTTACGCATTTCTTTCCAAGCTCCGCAGAGCCGGAGTTGACACCCCCGTTATTGCAGGCGTAATGCCGATTTTCAGAGCAAGCCAGCTTTCCAACGCACGCTCGCTATCGGGTACAATGCTTCCCCGCAGACTGCGTGAGATAGTCGAGAGGTTTGGGGATGACCCTGCCGCAATGCGGCAGCCAGGCATTGCCTATGCCACCGAGCAGATAATCGACCTTATTGCCAACGGCGTTAACAACATCCACGTATATACAATGAACCGCCCCGATATTGCAGGGTGCATTCTTAACAATCTTTCGGAGATCTGGAAATGAGTATTTTTGAAAACCGTACCGCCCTTGTTTTTGACGGCGGTATGGGTACGATGCTTCAGGCGGCAGGACTCAGGGCAGGCGATATGCCGGAAAGCTTTAATTTCACTGCGCCCGAGGTGGTTTTTGACATTCACTCAAGGTACATAAAAAGCGGTGCTGATATTATTTCGACCAACACCTTCGGCGCAAACGCAATAAAGCTGTCGGGAACGGGTCTCGGCGTAGCCGAAACCGTCAAAACGGCAGTAGGGATAGCAAAAAAAGCCGTGCTCGAATCGGGCAAAAAATGCCTCGTTGCCGCCGATTTCGGTCCTACGGGACAGCTTTTTGAGCCAAACGGAGAGCTTAGCTTCGAGAGAGCAGTCGAGGTGTTTTCGGAATGCTGTGCCGCCGCAGAGAAGGCAGGCGCAGACCTGATATTTTTTGAAACGATGAGCGACCTGTACGAGTGCAAGGCGGCACTTATTGCCGCAAAGGAGAGCAGTCGGCTTCCTGTTGCGGTTTCGGTAACGCTGGATGAGAGCGGACGAACCCTTACGGGCGCGGATATCGATTGCGTTTGCACTTATCTATCCTCGCTCGGCGCCGATGCGATAGGCATCAACTGCGGTCTCGGTCCCGACCGGATGGAGCCGCTTGCGCTCAGGCTTGCTGCCATTTCCCCCCTGCCCGTTATCGTCAACGCCAATGCGGGGCTCCCCCGTATCGAGGGCGGAAAAACCGTTTTTGACGTTGGTGCGGACAGGTTTTACACCTTTGCATTTTCGCTTGCAAAGGGCGGAGTATCCGCTATCGGCGGATGCTGCGGAACCACACCCGAGCATATAAGCGAGGTGCGCCGTGCGGCAGACGCGGTGAGCACAGTTATTCCTGAGAAAAAACCGTTTTTCGCGGTCTGCTCGGGTACGAGGGTACACAAATTCGGTTGCCGCACCGCAGTTATCGGTGAGAGGCTCAACCCAACCGGAAAGCCGAGACTCAAAAAAGCCATTATCGACGGTGATATCTCATATATCTGCACCGAGGCATCGGCACAGACCGACAGCGGTGCAGACCTGCTTGACGTCAATATGGGGCTGCCCAATATCGACGAAAAGTCGGCTCTCTCAAAAGCGGTCAGGGCGGTGCAATCGGTTACCGACCTTCCTCTCGTGCTCGACTCGGCATCTCCCGACTCGCTCGAGTACGCCGCAAGAATATACGACGGAATCCCGATTATCAACTCGGTAAACGGAAAGCGCGAGGTGCTTGACTCGGTGCTTCCGATAGTTAAAAAATACGGTGCATTCGTTATTGCGCTGTTGCTGGACGAAAACGGAATACCCGATACCGCCGAGGACAGGCTCGTAATCGCCGACAGGATTCTTTCCGAGGCAAAAAAATACGGCATCGACCCGAGCCGAATACTTTTTGACTCGCTTACGATGACGGTTGCCACCGACGCAAGGAACGGCGATATCACGCTCGAATGCGTAAAAAGCCTTACGGACAGAGGGCTTTTGACGGTGCTCGGTGTTTCTAACATCTCCTACGGTCTGCCCGACCGTGAGAACGTAAACGCATCCTTCCTCGGTGCGGCTATAAACAGGGGGCTTTCGGCCGCGATAATCAACCCCTCATCGGAGTGCGTAAAAACGGTGCTTGCCGACCCGAGCGGAATAACCGAGTTTATGCTCGATCAAAAAATAATCGCCTCGTCCGACGGCAGTGCCGAAAAGGGCGAACTTACGCTGAAGGAGGCTGTTGAAAAGGGACTTGGCGGCCCTGCGGCGGAGGGCGCAAGGGCGTTGCTTGCAAAGGGGCTGACACCGCTTGAAATAATCAACGGTGAGCTCATCCCGGCACTCACCGCACTCGGTGAGCAGTATGAGAAAAAGCAGATATTCCTCCCCCGTCTGCTCGGCGGTGCGGATGCGGCAAAATCGGCGTTTTCGGTACTTGACGAGGCGATGAAGGATACGGATAGGTCGGGCGGAATGCCTGTTGTGCTTGCCACGGTCAAGGGGGATATCCACGATATCGGAAAGAATATCGTGTCAACTCTGCTTTCCAATTACGGCTTTGACGTTATCGATCTCGGCAAGGACGTACCGCCCGAGAGGGTGGCTGATGCAGTGGCGAAAAGCGGCGCAAGGCTGGTATCGCTCAGCGCACTGATGACCACCACTGTGCCTGCGATGGAGGAAACGGTGCGACTGCTAAATAAAACCTGCCCCGACTGCAAAACGATGGTAGGCGGTGCTGTGCTTACGCAGGAATATGCCGATGCGATGGGCGCCGATTTTTACGGTCCCGATGCGATAGCGGCGGTAAAATTTGCCTGTGCCGTCCGTGACGGAAAATAAAAAAACAAGTTCACAACACGCAGCAAAAGGAGAAAATAATTATGAAAAGACTTATAGCCATGGCTTTGGTTTTGGCACTGATGCTCTCGTTCGGCGGTTGTGCAAATAACGAAAACGAAGAAAAAGATATTTCGCAAAATTCTGCCGCCGACACAACAAATTCCCAAGCAGAGCAACCCGACGACAGTTCTGCCGCTGAGGAGTCCGACGACAGTTCCCAAGCAGAGCAACCCGATGACAGTTCTGTGACTGAGGAATCCGACGACAGCTCTGCACCCGAGGAGCCCGATGACAGCTCTGCACCCGAGGAGCCCGATGACAGCTCTGCACCCGAGGAGTCCGACAACGATTCCGAAGGAGAGCAGACCGA
>JAZNCU010000019.1:0-5656 GCA_045587745.1 Eubacteriales bacterium
TAGCCATGTCGTTCTGTGAGCCAAGGAGTTGTGTGATGAAATTGTCTTCCTAAGACCGCTTGGCCTCCGACTTCTTTTATAACTTCCTTTTCCCAAATCGCCGCTTCCTTTTCAGCATGCTTCCATAATCGCGGCTCGGAATAGTTCTTTTCGGGCTTCCATACCTTTGTTTTGAACTGTTGTTTTCCGTCTAAATCCCGACCGAGAAAAGCTCGGAATTTGAACGATACGATTTTGCCGTTCTTGCGTTTTTCTTGAATACTTGCCATGAAAAAACCTCTCTTTTTTCACACCTCAAAAAGCAAGAAACGCAAAAGTTGTTGACCTTTTTGTTGACCTTTTGGAAAATTAGGTTCTGCAAGAAAAACAAAAAACCGTGAAAATCCTTGGGATTTCACGGTTTTTTTCTGGTGTGGATGAATGGACTTGAACCAACGACCCCTTGCATGTCAAGCAAGTGCTCTAACCAACTGAGCTACACCCACATATTCGGTTTGCTCGGCTATTTTATCATACCGTGAAGTAAAAATCAATAGTTATTTTCAAAAAACAGGAAGTAAATAAAACAAAATATAAGTATTACTGCGGTTTGTTTGTATTCCCCGTGATTGACATCGCGGCGAGAGGATGATATAATGGACAGTAAGTGAAAAGAGGGGAGTGAGCATAGTGGCAAGGCTTAAGGAAAAACTAGATTTTTCGTTTTTGTCGGTTATTTTTGCGCTTGCCTGGCCAACGATGCTTGAACAGCTCCTGCATACCGCTGTGCAGTATGTCGATACGGCAATGGTCGGTTCGCTTGGTACGGAGGCAACGGGTGCAGTCGGTGCCACCACAACCGTCAATTGGCTCGTGGGCAGCTCGATATCGGCACTCGGAATCGGATTTCTGGCATTTATTTCGCAGGCATTGGGTGCAAAAAAAGGCGAGCTCGCAAAAAAAGCATCGGCTCAATCGGTGCTCATCGTGCTTGCGGTAGGATTGCTTTTTACTGCCGTAACAACCCTGCTTTCGCCATTTGTCCCTGCCTGGATGCAGGTCGATCCTTTAATACGTGATACGGCATCACGCTACTTTTTGATACTATACCTTCCTATGCTTCCGAGAACAGCATCCATCATATTCGGCTCGGTGCTCCGCTCGGCAGGCGATACAAAAACACCTATGCGTATAGGAATTGCCGTTAATATCATCAACGTTATCCTCAACTTTTGCCTTATTTTCCCGACAAGGGAGGTGACGGTACTATCGTATTCCTTCACAATGTTCGGTGTAGGGTTAGGTGTTGACGGTGCGGCGATAGCAAGTGCAATAGCGTTTACCGTCGGCGGTGTGCTGATAACCGTTGCACTGTTCAGACATCCTCTCGTCTCGCCTTTGGGCAAGGGGCTAAAGCCCGATATGTCGGTGCTAAAGCCTTGTATGCGTGTGGCGATCCCCAATATGCTTCAACGCTTCGGTACATCGCTCGGCTACGTCGCTTTTGCAACGATGATCAACTCGATAGGCGTTGTTGCAACCACTGCTCACACTATAGCAAACACGGTTGAGTCGGCGTTTTACGTGCCGGGATTCGGTATGCAGGCGGCCGCCGCCACTCTTGCGGGCAATGCAGTGGGTGCAGACGACTCAAAGCGGATCGACGCACTTGCGAATATGCTGGTTCTTTGCGAGGTCGTGCTGATGACTGCTTCGGGCGGACTTCTGTTTGCCTTTGCTCCCGAGATGGTGCATATCTTCTCGGATGATCCGAGCGTTATCGCTACGGGTGCAACGGTGCTGAGAATGGTTGCGCTGTCCGAGCCGTTTTACGGAATTTCCATCGTGCTCGAGGGTATGATGCTCGGTATGGGAAACACGGTAACCCCCTTCGTTTGCAATATGATAGGAATGTGGGGAGTGCGGATCCTCGGAACCTTTGTCTGCGTTGTGCTATTGGGCTACGGGCTCGTGGCGGCGTGGGCGTGTATGATCGCTCACAATCTGCTTTTGTTTTTGATGTTCAGCTTGCGCTCGCGCGGCGGCAGGCTGTATAAGGCAAGCAGAGCGTTAAATAAGTAAAAATAGGCTGTAAAGAACTCAAACCGAGTTTTTACAGCCTTTTACTATGTAATTGTGCGGATGCGCCTCAATCGTCCTTTTTGTGTTCTGTAAGCAAGGGGTATTTTACGAGAATTGTATCTTTGCCGATCTTTTCGATATCGCACCAAGGAATGAGTATCCTGTTTTTTTGTGACAGCGAGGAAAAAATGCCGCTTCCGGGAAGCACTATTGCACCTATGCGCCCTGTGAATATATCTATTTCAAGGTCGCAAACGGCACCGAGCAGCTTTCCGTCGCAAATGTTTATTACTTCCTTGCTCTTTAGATCGCAGAAGCTTATCATCGTCAAAGCAGAATGCAGATCAGACCGCCGCTGCCCTCGTTGATGATACGTTCAACCGTGCCCGAGAGTTTGGCTCTCGCCTCGTCGGGCATATGGGCGAGCTTGCTGTTCAGTCCCTCGCTTACCAGCTCGTGAAGCGATTTTCCGAACATATTGGACTCCCAAATCTTTTTGGGATCCTGCTCAAACTCCCGGAGCAAAAAGCTTACCAGCTCCTCGGACTGACTCTCGGTGCCGACAATGGGATTGACCTCCGTTTCGATGTCGGCCTTGAGCATATGAATCGAGGGCGCCGATGCCTTTAGCTTTACTCCGTAGCCGCCTGCCTGCTTAACTATTATCGGCTCCTCAAGCGTAAGCTCGTCGATCGAGGGCATTACAATTCCGTAACCGTCATTCATAACGTCCTCTATTGCCGAGGCAACCTTATCGTATTTACGCTTTACGTCCGAAAGCTCGGTGACTATCCTCATCAGGTCACGCTCGTCATTTATCTCAAAGCCGCTCTTGTCGCCAAGCACCGAGTAGAATATCCTCGAGGGCAGCTTGATTCCTATACCTGCGCTTCCCTTGCCGAGGTCGAGCAGCTCGAGCGATGCGTACGTTCCCTCCTCGCCTGTGCCGAAATCGGCAAACGCTGCTCTTACTGCTCCCATTCGGTCAACGGCACCTATGCAACGGTCTATCTCGCTTTCGGTAAAGGAGCGTACCTCGCTGTCCTCGTCCAAAAGCTCGATCCATTTGGGAAGAGAGAGGCGTATCTCTTTGATTGGAAATTCATATAGCAGACTGCGCAGAATATCCTTTATCTCGCTCTCGCCCATATCAAGTACGTTGACGGGCAGCACCGGCACTCCGTACTCTCGACTCAGATTCTCTGCGAGCGTTTTTGTTGCCGCGGCAGACGGATTTTGGCAATTCAGCACAGTAATAAAGGGCTTTTTGAGGGCTTTCAATTCGTTTATAACACGCTTTTCGGTATCGGCGTACGCATCACGGGTCAGCTCTCCTATGCTTCCGTCCGTGGTCACAACTATTCCTACGGTCGAATGGTCTGCAATGACCTTTCTTGTGCCGGTCTCTGCCGCCGCTTCAAACGGCATTGCTTCGTCCGACCAGGGGGTCATAACCATTCTGGGCATTCCGTCCTCCAGCAGCCCCATTGCGCCGGGTACGACGTAGCCCACGCAGTCGATGAGTTTGATTTTGGCACTCGTGTTTTCGTCCAGCGGTATAAGGGCTGCCTCCTCGGGAACGAATTTCGGCTCGGTGGTCATCACCGTCCTGCCCGATGCCGATTGGGGCATCTCGTCCTTTGCTCGCTCACGCATATGTCCGTGCTCAATGTTCGGAAGTATCAAATGCTCGGTAAACCTTTTAATAAGTGTGGATTTTCCGGTTCTCACCGGCCCCACAACACCTATATAAATATCTCCGCCTGTACGCATGGCAATATCGGAATAAATACCCAGCTCTGCCACAATAAATCCTCCTTGGTCTTTTTTGTTACTAATCTATTCGGACTTCTTCCCATATAGAACACCCGACCCAAAAAATATTGACAATATCGTCGCTTTGTGCTATCATATATATGGAAAAGTTTGATACTTCGGAGGGCTATTATGGCTAAAACCGTTAAAAGAATAGGCGTGCTTACCAGTGGCGGCGACGCTCCCGGAATGAACGCTGCGATCAGAGCCGTAACACGACTTGCCATATACAAGGGCGTTGAGGTAATGGGTATCTATAACGGATATCAGGGACTTATCGACGGTCAGATAAAGCAACTTCACGAGCGTGACGTTTCGTATATCATTAACCGAGGCGGCACTATGCTTTACAGCGCACGCAGTAAGGAATTCCGCGATTGGGCGGGCGTTAAAAAGGCTGCCGCAAGCTGTGAAAAGTTTGGAATAGAGGGCGTTGTAACCATTGGCGGCGACGGCACGTTCAGAGGCGCGGTCGACCTTACCGATGCCGGTATTCCCTGTATCGGCATTCCCGGTACTATCGATAACGATATTGCATCCACCGAGATGACTATCGGCTTTGATACCGCTATGAACACCGTTGTTGACCTTATCGACAAGCTCCGCGATACCAGCGAGAGCCACGCACGCTGTACCGTCGTTGAGGTTATGGGACGTGATGCAGGTGATATTGCGCTCCATACTTCTATCGCAGTCGGTGCGGTAACGGCGGTTATCCGTGAGATCCCTACCGATTTTGACCACGTTATCGAGAAAATGATCGAGGCGCGCAAGGGCGGAAAGCGCAATTTTATTATCGTTGCCGCCGAGGGAATGGGCAAGGATTACGGCGAGGAGCTGAGTGAGATGATTGAGCGCAGGAGCGGTATCGAAACACGCTTTGCACGTCTTGCTCATATTCAGCGAGGTGGCTCTCCCACACTGCGTGACCGTGTGCTTGCTACCCAGATGGGATGTGCCGCAGTCGAGAATCTTGTCGACGGTCAGATGAAGCAGGTTATGTGTCTGCGCGGCAACAATATCGTTGCAATGGACATTTACGATGCGCTCACGGTCGATAAACTCATGAAGGGTAAGCTCACCGCCGCTGAGGAGGAGGCTATTTCCCCCAACAAGATGTACGAGATGAAAAAGATCGTTGCCGACAAGCAGGCGTACAAGAATTATCTTAACTACATCATCGACCATATTACGCTGTAACAACAAAAAATGACGAGAGCTCACCGGCTCTCGTCGTTTTTGTTTTATGTTCTGTTATTTTGTGCCGAATATCCTGTCACCGGCATCACCGAGACCGGGTACGATATAACCGTGATCGTTGAGCTTTTCGTCGAGCGAAGCGCAGAATATCTTAACGTCGGGATGTGCCTCGCTGAGAGCCTTAAGTCCCTCGGGTGCGGCAATGATGCACATAAATTTGATGCTTAACGGGTTGCGCTGCTTGATGAGGGTGATGGCATCGATTGCGCTTCCGCCGGTGGCGAGCATCGGATCGAGAACGATAACCTCACGGTCGTTAATATCGCCGGGGAGCTTGCAGTAATATTCAACGGGCTTGAGCGTCTCGGGATCACGGTAAAGACCGATGTGTCCGACCTTTGCGGCGGGGACGAGCTCGATGGTGCCGTCAACCATTCCGAGACCCGCACGGAGAATAGGCACGAATGCAAGCTTTCTGCCTGCAATTATCTTGGATTTTGTGGTGCAGATGGGTGTTTCAACCTCGATCTCTTTAAGAGGAAGATCTCTCGTTGCCTCGTAGCAAAGAAGCTCGGTGATC
>JAZNCU010000020.1:0-50873 GCA_045587745.1 Eubacteriales bacterium
TGAATCGTTTTGCACTATGATAAACCTTCGCTTCAGAATCACTGCCGAGTCGGGCACGGTCATACCTCTCTCAGTCAGCGATATTACAGTGAATATGAATGACGGCGCATTTGCCGTCGACGGAAGCGGATACGAGCTTACCGTGAGCGAAAAGCAGTACGGTGAGTTTTCGATAGAGGTGCTTAACTCACCCTCGTTTACCTTCGATCCCGAAACCTACAACTACGAGGTGCTTTTGTTTGCGGATGCCGCCGTTGCGGATATTGCGATCATCTACCCCGAGGGAGGCGATTGCACGTTTGACAGCTTTGCCGTTACCGAAAGCGACTCGAGGTTTCATATTACGGTAAAATATGCCAACGGCGTAACAAAGGTATATAATATCAGAGCTATCAGGCAAACGGGTGTCGGCGGCGACACAAACTGCCTACTCAAGGAGCTTGAGGTGGAGGGCGGCGTACTCAGCCCCTCCTTCTCGCCTGAGATATTCGAGTATTCCGTCAGTGTTCCGTTTGGTACCGAAAAGCTTGGCGTTTACTGCCTGCCCCAGAGCACGAGCGCAAAAGTAGTAATCGGTGATACCACCCTTTATTCCGAAAATCAAACCGTTACGATAACGGTATTCTCGGAAGAGGGCGACCGACAGATCTACAAAATAAACGTAACCCTGCTTCCCGAGAAATCGGAGGACCCCTCGGAGCCCGATGCGAGCCTGTCCGATACCGATGGCGAGCCGAAGGGCAGGTATGTATGGGCTGTTGTGATCCCGTTTATTGCGTTGGCGGCGGTTGCGGCTGCGCACTTTGCCCGTAAGCACAAAAAATAAAATCAATGCGGCATCTGCTGTGAGAATATCACGGCAGATGCCTTTTTGCTGTAAAAGAGAGCGAGAGAATGTCGTTTTTTGTGTTGAAAACAGAGAAAATATGTGATATAATATATAAGTTAAAGTACATATTTTTATAGAGCAAGACGGAATGGGGAAGAATATGAACAAATTTTTGGCGGTTGCAGCCGCGCTTACAATGGTTATCGGTCTGCTTTTGACCTCCTGCGTAAGCACAAATAACGATAGCTTTTATGCAATGGGTACCTATTGCAGCTTTGAGATAACGGGCGAGGATCCCGGAATCGAGGCGGTTGTGCGAAAAGTTGAGAATAAGCTCTCTCACCGTATTGACACGTCCATGGTTTCGAGGCTTAATAAGGGTGATTACGTTACGGATAACGACGGACTTGTCGATCTTATACGCATTTGTGTCGACGTTTCAAAGCTGACGAACGGAAAATATACCGTATTTTCGTTGCCTATCACCTCGCTGTGGAATTTTGATTCCGAGAATCCGACCGTCCCCTCGGAGGAACAGCTCAAGACGGCGGTCAACAAGAGCCAAAAACCCAAGATCGCCGTTTCGGAGGACGGAAAGGTTGCGCTTAATGCCGGTAAGCTTGACCTCGGCTCGCTCGGCAAGGGCTATGCCTGTGAGGCTGCGCTCAGCGCCTGCAAGCTGTCAGGTGTCGAAAGCGCTCTTATCAGCATCGGCGGCTCGCTTGGTATGTACGGCTCGGAGTATAAGATTGCCGTACGTGATCCGTTCGGAAGCAGTACCGATGTTTACGGAACGCTTACCCTTTCAACAGGCTTTGTGTCCACCTCCGGTGCATACGAAAAGAATTTTACGGTTGACGGTGTGCTTTATCACCATATAATCGATGCGACTACGGGCTATCCCGTTGACAGCGAATTTGCCTCGGTTACGGTTTATTCGGCATCGGGAACGATGAGCGATATGCTCTCGACCGCCTGCTATCTGCTTTCGTACGATAAGGCAAGCTCGCTTCTCAAGCAGTACGGCTGTGAAGCGCTGTTTATCTTCAAGGACGGAAGCTACCGTGTTACCGGCGGACTCTCTCCCTTTTTTGAGTATTCGGGAGATAAAGAGTGAGGCGCTTTTTTACGCTTCGTGATGCTCTGACGGCGTTTGCCGTTCTCGCGGCTGCGGCAGTGCTTTTTATCGTCTTGGGCAACAACGGCTCGGTCGGAGGAGTTGTGATCGAGGTAGACGGCGAGGAGTATGCAAGCTGTGATTTTGCATCTTTTGAGGATGGCGAGATCAGGGATATCGAGGTTAATACCGATTATGGATGCGTGACTGTCCGTATCGGACAGGGATATGCCGAGATAATAAAATCGGATTGCCCCTCTCAAAGCTGTGTCAAAACGGGCAGGATCGAGCATTCGGGTCAATCGGTCATCTGCCTGCCGATGCGTGTTTCGGTGCGTATTCTCGGCACAATGCCCTACGACGGAATGACGGGGTGATGCTATGGATATTAAAAAACTCACCCGATGTGCATTGTTTTCGGCAGTGGCGCTGTGCATAAGCGCAGTCGAGATGCTGCTGCCCTCGTTTTCGTTTATGCCACCCGGCTCAAAGCTCGGACTTTCAAACGTGGTCACGATGTTTGCGTCGTATGCGCTGGGATTATATTCGGCGCTTGCCGTTGCACTGCTCAAATCGCTTTTCGTCCTCGTGACAAGAGGCTTTACGGCGTTTTTGATGAGTATGGCAGGCGGTGTTTGCTCCACTCTCGTTTGCTATCTGCTGCTCAAACGCAGTAAAAACGGATATATAGGTATCGGAATTATCGGTGCGGCAGTGCATAACTGTGCACAGACTGCGGTATGTGCCGTTTATGCAGGTAACGCCGTGCTTTGGTATTTGCCGTTTTTGGCGGCGGCATCCGTGCTTACAGGCTCCGTAAGCGGATTTCTGCTGGGGCTTTTGATAAAATATTTTCCGCTAAAATACTTCCGAAAGGATTAAAAAATGACTAACACCTGGAAACCGTTATCCCCCTTTGCAACAAAGGGCGGAATCAAGGTGCCTCACCTTAAAAATACCTCGTCGGTAAAGACAGTTATTATGCCGCCTCCCGAAAAGGTTATAATTCCCATGCAAATGCATATAGGTGCGCCCTGCACACCGACGGTAAAAGTAGGCGATGCGGTCAAGGTCGGAACAGTTATAGGCGACAGCACCGCTTTTGTGAGTGCGCCTATACATTCATCCGTTTCGGGCACGGTCAGTGCTATCAAAACTCTTACGATGCCTGCAGGAAACGTCGTTACCGCAGTGGAGATCAAGTCGGATGGACTGATGGAAAAATGCGAGTGCACTCCTCCCGTCGTTGAGAGCAAAGAGTCGTTTATCGCCGCAGTGCGTGCAAGCGGCCTTGTCGGACTCGGCGGTGCGGGATTCCCTGCGCATATCAAGCTCAACGTGCCTGCCGATAAACACGTAGATACCCTGATCATCAACGCTGCTGAATGCGAGCCGTATATCACCAGCGACCACCGTGAGATCATCGAAAACTCCTGGGACGTGCTCTCGGGCATTTATGCGGTAAAGGAGCTTTTGGGCGTGCGCAACGTGCTTATCGGCATTGAGTCCAATAAGCCCGATGCGATAGATCTCCTATCTCGTATGGCGTACGACGATACCCGTGACCCCGAGAACGAGGTCAGGGTGGTAAAGCTCAAGACCGATTATCCTCAGGGTGCCGAGAAAATGCTTATCAAGGCCTGTACGGGACGTGAGGTCCCCGAGGGTAAGCTGCCTGCCGATGCCGGATGTGTGGTTATGAACGTCACCTCGGTTTCCTTCCTCTCGTCTTACCTTAAAACGGGTATGCCTCTCGTTTCCAAGCGCATCACGGTGGACGGCTCGGCTATCGAGAGCCCCTGCAACGTGATCGTTCCCATCGGCACATCTGTTTCGGACGTTATTGAGTTCATCGGGGGATGCAAATCAAAGGAGCGTAAGATCCTCTACGGCGGACCTATGATGGGTATTGCGCTTCACGATGAGGAGCTCCCGGTTATCAAAAACACAAATGCAATTACGGTGTTTGCGGAGAAGGAGGCAGAGCCTGCTCCCGAGAGCGCCTGTATAAGATGCGCCAAATGCGCCTATAACTGCCCTATGGGGCTGGTTCCGTTAAAGCTTGCAACCGCATCGGTGCGCGGCGATATCGAGGCACTCAAAAAATACGGGCTTATGTCCTGTATGGAGTGCGGCTCCTGTACCTTCGTTTGTCCTGCAAACCGACAGGTGCTCCAGCGTATACGTCTCGGCAAGGTTAAATTGAGAGAGGAGGCGGCTAAAAAATGAGCGACAGACTTATAGTATCTTCTTCGCCGCATTTCAGCGGCAAAATGACTACGGCAAAAATTATGGGCGGTGTTCTCATAGCTCTCGCTCCTGCCGTTATCGCTTCATGTATTTTGTTCGGACTGCGTGCTTTGCTCGTAATTGCGGTCTGCGTAGCAGCCTGTGTGGCTTGCGAGTATCTCTGCCGCATTGCTATGAAGCGTGAGCAGACTGTAGGCGATCTTTCTGCTGCAGTAACGGGCGTTTTGCTTGCGCTCTCGCTGCCCGTTGACGTCGGAATAGGTCAGGCTGTTTTCGGCTGCGTGTGTGCAATAGTCGTGATAAAGCAGTTCTTTGGCGGAATCGGTCAGAACTTTATCAACCCCGCACTCGGAGCGAGAATAATAATGCTCGTTTCCTTCCCCGATTCGATGACGACCTATACCTATGACGGAATTACCACTGCAACCCCTCTTTCGGGCGGGGAGGCGGATACCCTTGATCTTTGGCTTGGCACCATGGGCGGCTCGCTTGGCGAGACCTGTGCTGTGGCGCTGATAATCGGAGGAATTGCGCTGATCTGCTTTGGTATAATCCGTCCCGTAATTCCCGCCTTTTATATCGGAACCGTTGCGCTTATGAGTCTTGCCTGCGGCGAGAATGCGGTTTTGCAGATTCTCAGCGGAGGACTTTTGCTCGCTGCGTTCTTTATGGCTACCGATTACACTACCTCGCCTCTTACCGATACGGGTAAGGCAATATATGCAATAGGCTGCGGTATACTTACCTGTGTAATCAGGTTTTACGCAAATCTTCCCGAGGGCGTTTCCTACGCGATCGTGCTTATGAACATACTTACTCCGCTTATCGACCGTATAGTGCCGAGATATTTCGGTAAACAGAAAAAGGAGGCCAAGGGATGAAAAGATATCTCTTTCCTCTCGCTTCGCTTTTGGTAATATGCGTGGTCGTTTCGGGGCTTATCGCTCTTGTAAACAGCCTTACCGAGGATGTTATCTCCGAGCGAGAGCAGGAGGCTATGATAGCTCTCAGGCAGGAGGTGCTTTCTGCCGATTCCTATACCGAGAGTGAAAGCGGCGAGGTGGTTGCCCATAAGGACGGCGAGGAAATAGGCTATATCTACTTAAAAACAGCAAAGGGCTACGGTGGCGACGTTTCGGTTATGGTAGGAATTTCCACCGAGGGCGCAGTGCTCGGCGTTGAGGTGCTTTCGCATTCCGAGACTGCCGGAATCGGCTCAAAATGCGTAAGCGATGACTTTTATTCGCTTTTTGTCGGCAGAGATGCACCCGTTTCCAAAGGTGAGATAAAGATAACCGGCGCATCTATTACGAGTAACGCCATATCCGAGGCGGTCAACTCGGCGCTTGCCGATTATTCGGCAAATCACGGAGGTGAGTGAAATGAAATGGAATGAACTCACAAAAGGAATTATTCGGCAAAATCCCGTTTTGGTGCTTTTGCTCGGTACCTGTCCCACTCTTGCGGTTACGACCGGTGCGATGAATGCTATCGGCATGGGTGCGGCGGCAACAATCGTCCTCATTTGCTCAAACGCCGTTATTTCGCTTATCCGCAAATTCATTCCCGATACGGTTCGTATTCCTGCATATATTACAGTTATCGCAGGATTTGTTACGGTAGTACAGATGATAGTAAAGGCGTACGCTCCCTCTATCGACGAGTCGCTGGGAATATATCTTCCTCTTATTGTTGTAAACTGTATAATTCTCGGACGTGCCGAGGCGTTTGCCTCCAAAAACGGAGTGCTCGTTTCGGTACTTGACGGACTCGGGATGGGAATCGGCTTTACCGCCGCAATGCTTTGTATGGGCATCATCCGAGAGCTTTTCGGCGCAGGCACGCTTTTTGGAATCACCGTGCTTCCCGAGAGTATTTTCACCCCTGCGATCATCTTCGTGCTTCCTGCAGGCGGCTTTTTCGTGTTCGGTATGCTTATTGCACTTACGAACAAGCTCAAAAACAAAAAATCACCCGAGCCCAAGGATGCCTGTGAGGGCTGTCCGATGGCTTCGGCTTGCGGTGCATTGAGTAAGGAGGCGGACAATGGCTAAATTTATCGGAATTCTGCTCGCTGCCGTTCTTACCGAGAACTATATTCTCTCTAAATTCCTCGGCATCTGTCCGTTCCTCGGCGTATCCAAAAAGATAAAAACTGCCGTGGGAATGAGCTTTGCGGTCATTTTCGTAATGACTATCGCTACCGCCGTGACCTATCCCATTTACGTGCACGTGCTGGTAAAGAACGATCTTGCATATCTTCAGACAATAGTGTTTATACTCGTTATTGCGGCGCTCGTACAGCTCGTTGAAATAGTTATGAAAAAGCTGTTTCCGCCGCTTTACAAGGCGCTTGGAATCTATCTGCCGCTTATTACGACCAACTGCGCCGTGCTTGGCGTGACGATGCTCGTTATCGACAAAAGCGGTCCCGATTACGGCTACGTCGAGGCGCTCGTAAACACGGTCGGTGCAGGACTCGGCTACCTGCTCGCAATGGTGCTGTTTGCCGCTATCCGCGAGAAGCTTGACGAGTGCGATCCGCCCGAGTTTGTCAAGGGGCTTCCCATCACGCTCGTTGCAGCTGCACTGCTTGCAGTTTCCTTTTCGGGATTTGCGGGCATTGCTTAAAAGGAGATCTTAGTATGGATATTTTAATTGCTGTTGCAATAGTTGCCGTTATTGGCGCAATTGCGGCTGTGGGTCTTGTCCTTGCCGACAAATTTATGAGTGTCCCCACCGACGAAAGGGCTGCCCATATCGAAAAGCTGCTCCCCGGTGCAAACTGCGGAGCCTGCGGCTTTTCGGGCTGCTCAGGATATGCCGACGCTATTGTGAATTCGGGCGCAGGCCCATCGATGTGCTCGGTAGGCGGTGCGGATGTTGCAAAGGCTATTGCCGAGTATCTCGGCGTTGAGGCGGATACAGTCGAAAAAAAGGTTTCGGTAGTGTTCTGCAGAGGCAGCAATGAATGTGCCTCCAAAAAAATGGATTATAGGGGAATTTCGTCCTGTAAGGCGGTTGCAAATCAGTTCGGCGGCACGCTTGACTGTCGGTTCGGATGCATCGGACTCGGTGACTGTGTAAAGGCGTGCGAGTTCGGCGGGATCACCGTCAGGGACGGAGTTGCCGTTGTTGACACGAAAAGCTGTGTTGCCTGCGGACAGTGTGTCACGGCTTGCCCCAAAGGGCTTATCAGCCTTGTCCCCGCACGTAAAACGCCTCTCGTTCTCTGCTCGAGCAGGGATTCGGGAGCGATCACCCGAAAGGCTTGCACGGCAGGCTGTATCGGATGTAAAATGTGCGAAAAAGCGTGTGAATCCGATGCCATTAAGGTGGTTGATTTTCGCGCTGTCGTCGATTTTGAAAAATGTACGGGCTGCGGCAAATGCGTTGCCGCCTGCAAGCTCGGATGCGTGATCGATTTTCGTAAAAACTGCGGTGAATGCAATTAAAAATCACGAGGAAGCTGATGTCAAAATTGAAACTTACCAACAAATCAAAGCGAGATATATTGATTGCAGGAATGCTTTTGGTATGCCTCGCAATCGGTATTGCGTCCCTTATACTCGTTGAGGATAAGGTGGGAGTGCCGATCTACTATGAGGGAGACATAAAGAATATTTGCGTGCGTATCAACGAGATATGCTCCTCAAATAACTCGATTATTGCCGATGAGAACGGAAATTTTTCGGATTATATCGAGCTGTACAACTACGGCGATACGTTTTTGATGACGGGCTTCGGGCTTTCGGACGATACCTCAAACTCGGTTTCATATACCTTCGGAGAGATCGAGTTCGGAGCAGGCGAGCATATGATAGTTTTCCTCGACGGTATCAATGTCCCGTTCCGTCTTAACGGCGGCGGTAACGAATATATTGCGCTCGTGGCGTTTGACGGCACTGTAATCTGCTCGGCAACAACGGTTGCGAGTGCATCCAATCAGGTAATGCTTTATTCCGATGCGGGCTATACCGTGTCCGACACACCCTCTCCCGGCTTTCCCAACACCGAGCAGGGTGTCAGCGATTTCAAAAACGGAAGCATTGACAGCGCACCCGAGCTTGTGATAAGCGAGGTGTTTATTGCAAACGGCTCGTCGCTTCCCGATTTCGAGGGAGATTTTTGCGATATTATCGAGCTTCGAAACGCTACCGACAGGGATATCTCTCTCGACGGCTATTTTTTGTCGGACGATGAGGAATTCCGGTACAGCTATGCACTTCCTGCAATTACGCTTGAGGCAGGGAAGTATCTTGTGGTATTTGCATCCGGCAAGGGCACCGTCACCGACAGCGGAGAGATCCACACCGATTTCAAGCTTTCGGAGGGTGAGCGTGTCTGCCTCTCAAAAGCCAATAAATACACCTATTGCGATGCCGTGTACGGCGGAGTTAATCTTTCCAACTCGAGAATGCTTGGCGAGGACGGAACTATCGGCTACGGCATTATGACCGCAACTCCGGGCTTTTCCAACGACGAGTCGGGTATTACCGAGCTTCAGCGCGCGCGTTGGAGCACAAACGGTGCGCTCGTCATCAGCGAGGTACTGCTCTCGTCGGACGAGCTGGCTTACGGCGGCAGCATCCGTGACGTTATTGAAATTACAAATATTTCGGACGGTGAGGTTTCTACCGAGGGCTGGTATCTCAGCGATTCGGAGGATGACCCGTACGAGTACGCACTCCCCGTTACAACGCTTGCTCCCGGCGAGACAGCGGTGCTTTATGCCGAGAGGAGCGACAGCGCATTTGCAACGGGCTTTGCGCTTTCGGAATCCGAAACGCTTTATCTTACCTCACCCGAGTTCAAGATTGCAAGCAGCGTTTCCTGTGTTCCGGCAGGACGCGGAAACAGCCTTAACCGCGGCTTTGGCGATGATGGCGAGTATTTTTATTCGGATACTCCGTCAATAGGCTTTGCAAACGATGATCAGGGCAAAAAAGCCTGCTCCGACAGGATGCTTCCCGATACCGTGCGTATCAGCGAGGCGGTGTCGGTCAACAATTCCTATCTTGCAGGCCCCTACGGAACCTATTACGATTTTTGTGAGCTGTACAATCCCACCGACAGCGATATTTACCTCGACGGATGGTTTATCTCGGACGATCCCGAGACTATCCGCAAGGCATCGCTCGACGGAATAAAGGTCCCTGCCTACGGATACGCAGTGATCATTCTCACTACCGACGGAAAGAACGCTCCCTCGGGTTATCCCGTTGTAGGCATATCGCTTTCGTCAGGCGGCGAAACGCTGCTTCTTTCCAACGGAGATACGGTTATCGACTGTATGGTTATCCCTGCACTCGGCTCGGATGCTTCGTTTGGCAGACCCGACGGAGAGAGCGGATTTGCGCTTCTCAGCTCAGCTACTCCCAAACAAAAAAACTCGGATGCCCGTGATGACGAGACGGCTTCGCCTACAGCGAGCGTAAATCCCGGCGTTTTTGACGGGATAACCAATCTTAAGGTCGAGCTCTCGGGCGAGGGAACTATTTATTATACCCTCGACTGCACAACACCCGATGCATCGTCGGCTGTCTATACAGGCCCTTTTACGCTTACTTCAACAACGGTCATCCGTTGCTGTGCCATAAAGGACGGCTGTCTGATGAGCGACGTTGTTGACCTTACCTACGTTATCAACGAGGGTCATCAGCTTGAGGTGGTTTCGCTCGTTACCGAGCCCGACAATCTTTGGGATTACTATCACGGTATCTATGTTACGGGCCCCGGTGCAAGCAGCGAGTTTCCTTACGTTGGCGCAAACTACTGGCAGCAGTGGGAAAAGGAGGCATCCGTCAGCTTTTACGCAGCTGACGGAAGCGGATTTTACGAGCCCTGCGGTATACGTATATTCGGCGCATATTCCCGTGCGCTTGCTATGAAGTCTATCTCCTGCTTTTTCAGGTCGGAATACGGATGTTCCGAGCTTGAGTATCAGCTTTTTACCGACAGCGATATCGAGGTCTACGAGGCTTTTATTCTTCGTAATACCGGACAGGATTTCAAAAAAGCGAGAATGCGTGATGCCATGATCGCCTCGCTCGTGGGTGAGATGACCGACGTTGACGTGCAGAACAGCCGTCCCGTGGTGCTCTACCTCAACGGCGAGTTCTGGGGAGTTTACTATATCCGCGAAAAGATAAATACAAATTACTTTGCCGCTCATTACAACGTGTCGGACGATAAGGTCGAGATCGCCCGTGCAAGCGGCACCAACAGCGAGTCCTACCAGGCAATGATAAAGTTCGTCAAGAACAACAGCCTTGCCGTGCAGGAAAACTACGATTACGTCTGCTCGCTCGTTGATATCGATAATTATATGGACTATATTATTGCCGAGATATATATCGGCAACACCGATAACGGAAATATAAGGTTTTATCAGGTTGAGGGAATGAAGTGGCGCTGGATAATGTTCGATGTCGATCACGGCTTCCGCTCGGTCAATACCGATACAGTTGCCGACCATCTCAATCCCGGCGGCACAGGCTCGATGAACCGTTTTCCGACCACGCTGATAAACGGATTGCTCAAAAACAATGAGTTCAAGGACGCCTTTCTGAGGCGGTTTGCGTGGCAGATTGATAACATTTGGAACGTCGATAAGGTCATCGCCCGTATTGAGCTGTTTGAAAGCCGTATTGAGCACGATATGCAACGTGACTGCGTAAAGTGGGAAAACAGCTACTCCTCCTGGCAAAGTGAGGTTGAATCGCTTAAATACTTTGCCCGTAACCGTGAATCGTACGTTTTGGACGATATACAGGCCTACTTCAATCTGAGCGACAGCCAGATGCGCGAGTACGGCTTCAATATTGACTGAGGAGGTTGGAATATGGCTTCCCGACGTGAAGAAAAATATTTATTGACCTACTCCGAGTATTCACGCATTGCGGCACGTATACGCTCTGTTATGCAGCCCGACGTCAACGGCATAGGCGGCGAGTATTCTATATGCTCGCTCTACTTTGACGACAGGTATGATACGGCACTGGATGAAAAAGAAAGCGGACTGCCCGAGCATATAAAATTTCGTATCCGCACCTACAGCGGCACCGACGGGGTTATAAAGCTTGAGCGCAAGACGAAAAGGGGAATAGTCACCGAGAAATCGAGCATTGGCATTACCCGTGACGAGCTTGCTAGTATTTGCTCGGGCGGGAGCGTTGACAGCGATTCAAAATGCTTTGCGCTCGTTACCGAGCTGAGGTCAAGAGGATTTTACCCCGTAATCTCGGTAAGATATGACCGAGAGGCGTTTTGGCATCCCGGCAGTGACGTTCGAGTTACCTTTGACAAGAATATCGATGCGCTTTCTGCCGATACCGAAAATCTTTTCGGAGCCGAGCTCGGCACCGTCCCCGCCGTTCCGAGGGAAACGATAATAATGGAAATCAAATACGGCGAGAAATGCCCGTCATTCGTGCGGAAATGCTGTTCGATTGACGGAATGCAGCTCTCTGTATCCAAATACGCACTTTGCCGTGCAGTAGCACCAAAATAAGAAAGGAAACATACAATGAGTATTTTCGACGCAATCAAAAAAAGCGTTCTGGACGGCTTTTCTGCCGAAATAACGTTGGTCGACATCATTCTTTCGCTGCTTGTAGCATTTTTGGCAGGACTTTTTATACTGCTTATATACCGTCTTACGCTAAAGGGCGTTTCCCGCAGTAAAACGTTTGAGATAACGGTTTTGCTCGTCACGCCCATTTCGGCGATGATAGTTCTGACTATTACCTCAAACCTTGCCCTGTCGCTCGGTATGGTCGGTGCTCTCAGTATTATCCGCTTCCGTACCGCTATCAAGGATGCATCCGATACGGCTTTTATGTTCTGGGCTGTTGCCGCAGGCATTACCGCAGGAGCACATTTTTACAAAATTACTCTTATAGGATGCCTGTTTATAGGTGCGGCTGCGTTTGCAGTGGCAAAGATTTCGGATCACACCTCCCGTCCTTATCTGCTCGTGGTGCGTGCCGAGGGCAGCAAGGCGGCCGATTATACCGCACGTTTGCTCAGCGAGAACGGCATCCGCCACAGGCTTTCCTCGATGGTCAGCAACGACAGCTATGTTGAGGTTATTTACGAGGTTGCGCTCGGCTCCTCGCACCGTCAGCTCGTTGCGGCGCTCAAGTCGCTTCCCGACGTAAAGAGCGTTTCGCTGGTCGATTGCCGAAACTGATGTGATATATTAAAATACCGGCATTGGCACAACCGCCTTTGCCGGTATTGCTTTTTTAGGGCGCCCTGCGATCGGCTATTCTTGCAACGGCAACCGCCGCAAGAGGGAATACGATAATTCCCGCAAGACCGAGAAGCTTGATTCCGAGATACATCGAAAAAAGCGTGACCAACGGGTGCAAACCTATTGATTTTCCAACGATTTTCGGCTCAATGACCTGACGTATGACGGTGATGGCGAGGTAGGAGATGAGCAGTCCCGTACCAAGTCGGATATTGCCCGTGAGCAGGCATATGCCGCCCCAGGGAATAAGCGCCGTGCCGGTTCCCACGATGGGCAAAGCATCGAGCAGTGCGATGACGAGAGCAAGCAGTGCGGAGTATTCCACTCCGAGAATCGAAAAAGCCGCCAAAAGCTCGGCAAAGGTGATTATAAACAGCAGTCCGTACGCCTTGACGTAGCAAAAAACTGCCGTAAAGAGCTCGTCTTTTGCCCGTTTTGCAATGTCGCACAGCTTTTTTGGGAATAATGAGTCAAAGAAAAGCGATATTTTTGAGCCGTCGATAGCAAAATAGTATGCCGATATGACAGTTGCCGCAAAAGCGAGCAGAGCGTTTGGCACAAAGCTTATAACTCCGCCAAGGAGAGGCAAAATGCCCGTTGACATCCTGTCGGCAAATGCGAGCATCAGCTCACCGAGCTCGTTGTCGAGATTGTGCCGCATCTCGTGGAGCTTTTCGCTTATATCCGCAAACGGAATGGAGGAATTTATTTTTGATATAATTTCTTCGGCGTATACGTCGTCGGTGCGTATCCGCTCCAAAAAGGCACTTACGCTCCCCGTGAATGCCGTCAGCTCGTTGTAAAGCCGATATACCAGGGCGTACAGCAGCATTCCAAAGGCGACCGCCGTCACCAAAAGCATGGCAATGACCGATATTTTAGTGGGGAAAGCAGGTCTTTTGCTTCCGTACCGCACTATCGGACGGGCGCAATGGGCAAGAAGAATTCCTATCAAAAACGGAATCAGCGCACCCCACAAAAACCTAAAAAACGCCCACAGCGCAACGATTGCCGTGACGCTGTACATGATTATTACCGCAAATTTTTTGTGTGTTTCGGTCGGTAACATAAAAATCTCCAATCTTTTTGTTAAAAAATCTCTTGACAAATACCAAAACTTGTGGTAACATCATTTGCACGGCCTGTTAGTCAAGTGGTTAAGACGTCGCCCTCTCACGGCGAAGACAGGGGTTCGACTCCCCTACGGGTCACCACAAGCAAACTCCACACAGTGGAGTTTGTTTTTTTATGCTGTCGGGAGTCGAAGGGCGGGCCCGAAAATCCCGAATGGGATTTTCAACTTCTCACTTATCACTCATAACCCTTCAATAAAAATGCAAATTAAGGCAGCAAAACGGGAAGTATTGCCTTTTTACTTGAAAAAACTTTTTGCTTTTCGTATAATTTCTTGTAACGATTTTGCGGTTTTACTATCTAATGGGTGTAAGGAGGTGAGGACGTGGCCGATTTTGAAATGATTTTTGAGCAAAACAGGGGCTTTATCTATAGGTATCTGCTTAAGCTGTGCAAAAACAGCTCGCTTGCCGAGGAGCTCACGCAGGAAACTTTTTTCAGAGCATATATGAATTTCGCAAGCCTACGCAACGAGGAAAAGACGTCATCCTGGCTGTGTCGGATAGCAAAAAATGCGTATTTTGCTTGGTATAACGAGAACAAGCATAGCTGTCCGTTAGAGGAAGAGCTTGCCGTGAGCGGGGCACCCGATATTTCAGATGTACTTGCCGATAAGGAGCTTGCCCAAAAGGCTTACCGATGTTTGCATGAGCTCGAGGAGCCATACAAGGAGGTATTTATGCTGTCGGTGCTCGGAGGTCTTTCGTTTACCGATATAAGCGCGCTGTTCGGTAAAAGCGATAGCTGGGCCAGAGTCACGTTCTACCGAGCAAAACAAAAACTGATAGATAGAATGAGGTAAAACTATGAATTGTAATATGATATGCGATCTGATTCCGCTTTATATCGATTCCTGCTGCTCGAATGAGAGTAAAGAGGTAGTTGAGGCTCATATTAAGGATTGTCCGTCCTGCAGGGCCGTATTTGAGAGTATGAGCGCCGATGCTGAGGGGGTGGTGGTATCCGAGCCCCCAAAAAAGGTGGGCGCAGTGAGTGTCTGGAGGGCATCGGTGCTGCAGTCGGCACTGCTTTTTGCGTCCTTTTTGCTCATAACTTTCGGTGTGGCTCAGGAGGCTTCGAGCCCCGTCGGGCTGCTCAACGGCTTTTGGGCGTTTGCGGTCGTAATCCCTGCAACGGGGTTTTTGCTGTCGCTTGCAAACTGGTATTTTGTAAGGCTTTATAAGAGCAAAAAGGCCTTTTCCGCCTGCTCCTGCCTTGCAACCCTCGTTATCACCGCAGGCGCATATATATGGGGATTTTTTCACTATGAAATATCATTGGGTGAGATAGCTAACATTGTGGGCGGAATCACCCATGTAGATGATGCAATCGGACTTATTTTGTGGGCGGTTATGTTGCTTGGCCCTGCTGTGGTGCTGACTCTGCTTTCCAAGGTGCTATCTGCCAAATATGCGAGTCTGCTCGGCAAGGAGTAGGCGATGAAGCGCCTTTTGCTTATCCTGTTTTCTGCAGTTTTTGTGCTCTCCTGTTCGTCCTGCGGAATTTTTAATGACAAGGCCGATAAAGAGGATATCATCGAGCTGGTGGTCGAAAACCGCGAAACTCTGATCGAATGTATCGAAAGCGGAGACTATTCCGAGCTTGACCGTTTTAAGTACAGAAAAATCCTCGAGATTGACGTTAATGAGACCTCGGTCGATTTTTACTGCGGAGGCTCGGGGTTCGGTCCGTCTACCTCTTACTGCGGATTTTTTTATTCGGCTGAGGGAAGTATGCGTGACGTATGGTGCGCTCCCTTGTTCTCGGCTCTTACCCCCGAGGGAGATGGGTATATCTGGCGTGAGCACGGCGGAGACAACAGCTATTACGTTCAGCCGATTTGTGACAACTTTTTTTACTACGAGTCGTATTTTTGATTAAAAACACATGGGCTTTCGGTGCATATTCCGAGAGCCTTTTTTGTTTTCCGAACAGTAGTTTTGACACAAAATCCGCCGGTATTCCCAAAAGCTTAAAGATAGCTGTTAAAATTGTTTTAATTGATTAAAATCACTTGCAAATCGGCTGTGCGTATAATATAATTAGAGGTGGAAAAATATGTTTGTTGCATATCAGTTGCTTGTAGCTCTTGCGTTTGTCTGCTCGGCCTGTTCGCTTGCGGTGCGGCTGTACTCCGCTTGCTCTCAAAAAAGAGGCGAGACGGTGTATATTTATTTTGATGAGCCGACCCGGGACGTCCGTCCCGATCTGATCGTCGTGTGCAGAACCGAATGTGAAAAGGACGAGGTCGTGCAAAGAATCTGTATGCAGGATGACCGTAAAAAATATATCGAAAGGCGGTGACGGGAAATGGAAGAGCTTTACCTCGACGGAGTGGTTGACGATATAGTCTATACCAACGAGGAAAACGGATATACCGTTTGCGTTATAAATTGCTCCGGCGATCCTGTCACGCTTGTGGGTATAATGCCCTACGTTGCAGAGGGCGAGAGCATCCGTGTGCAGGGAACGTGGCAGGTTCACAACACGTTTGGCAGACAGTTCAAGGTCAATTATTTTGAAAAAAAGCTCCCCACAACCTCCGCCGCAATACTCAAATATCTTGCATCGGGTGCCGTAAAGGGTGTTGGCCCCGTCACTGCCGAGAGGATAGTAAGTACCTTTGGCGAGGACACACTTGATATTATCGAAAATAACCCCCGTTGGCTTTGTGATATAAAGGGAATATCCCCCAAAAAGGCCGATGCGATACACGACAGCTATATCGAGCAGTTCGGAATCCGTACCGTTATGCTCTATTGCAACGAGTTTTTCGGCCCGTCAATGTCGGTAAAGATTTTTAGGGCTTACGGCTCGGCGGCTATTGATATTATAAAAAACAACCCCTACAGGCTGTGCGCCGATATTCAGGGGATAGGCTTTGAAAAGGCGGACAGAGTTGCTATGACACTCGGGATCGAAAGCGATTCGCCCGAGCGTATTGAGGCCGGAATCGTTCACACTCTGGGCATAGCCGCACAGAACGGAGGTCATTGCTACCTCCCTGTCGAAAAGCTGATCGAGGCGGCGGTAAAGGTTCTGGGCGTTGAGGACGATAAGATTGTTACGGCGATCGGGCGTATGGTTTCGTCCGAGAGGATAAAACGCTTTGACAGTGACGAGGGCGACTCGCTTGCGCTTGCCGAGCTTTTTGCCTCCGAGACATATATAGCCGCAAAGCTTTGTGCTATATCCGATTTCAAATTTCCGTTTGTGCTTGAGGGGCTTGACGAGCAGATAGCACTGCTTGAGGAAAAATACGGCTTATCCTACGCCGAGGAGCAAAAGCAGGCTATCCGTTACTCACTGACAGGCGGCGTGACGGTCATTACGGGCGGCCCGGGAACCGGAAAGACCACTGTTATAAAGGCCATTATAGACCTTTGCGAAATACTTAAATTTTCCTACGTACTTGCCGCACCTACGGGACGGGCTGCAAAAAGAATGTCGGAGTCGAGCGGTGCCGAGGCAAAAACGATCCATCGCCTGCTTGAGGCGAGCATCGGGGAGAACGAGTCACATCGCTTTGCCCGTGACGAGGACAACCCTATCAACAAAAAGGTCATCATCATCGACGAGCTTTCGATGGTGGACACGTACCTGATGTGTGCTCTTCTTAAGGCGGTCAGAACGGGCAGCTATCTTATACTTATCGGGGACCCCGATCAGCTTCCCCCCGTCGGGGCCGGAAACTGTCTCAGTGACATTATAAAGTCCGATCGGTTCAATACCGTGCGGCTCACCCATATCTTCCGCCAGGCGGAGGAAAGCCTTATCGTTACCAACGCTCACGCCATAAACAGGGGCGAACTTCCCGTTATCACGGTAAGGGACAACAATTTCTTCTTTGTGGAAAAACGGTCGGTGGATGAGACAGCCGCTTTGATACTCTCGTTTGTTGCCGAGAGGCTTCCAAAGCGCTACAGCGCCGATCCGCTTGAGGATATACAGGTCATTACCTGTACGAGAAAGGGCTCGCTCGGCACAAAAGAGCTAAACGTGCTGTTTCAGCAGCATCTTAATCCCCCTTCGCCCAAAAAACGCGAGAAAAAGTACGGAAACACGGTTTTCCGTGAGGGTGACAAGGTGATGCAGATCAAAAATAACTATGACCTTGAGTGGACGAGAGGTGCCGAGAAGGGCAACGGTATTTTTAACGGCGATATAGGAAAAATCACCGATATCAATACGAGGGCAGAGACGATGACGGTGGATTTTGAGGGCAGAGAGACCGAGTACGATTTTTCGCTGCTTGAGGAGCTTGAGCACGCCTACGTTATCACTGCGCACAAAAGTCAGGGCAGTGAGTACAGGATAGTCGTCATCCCAATGTTCGATGCACCCTATCCCCTTATGACACGCAATCTGCTTTATACTGCGGTGACGAGGGCGAGAGATATGGTGGTCGTCGTCGGCTCCTCCGATTCGATGGCGGTTATGGTTGCAAACAACCGTATTCCCGTGCGCTACACCGCACTGAAAGGAATGCTACGTTTAATTTGAACATCAAAAGCTTCTTTTTTCCGACTGTTTGTATGTTTTGCGGTCAGTTTGCCTGCGAGGACGATCTGCCCGTATGCCGTGACTGTATCCGAAAAATGTCACGTCTGCTTGCCGAAAAATGCTTTACCTGCGGAAAATATGCATTCGATTGTCAATGCCGTGATGCGGGACTCGTGTACTTCTTGTTCTTTTACGGCAACCGGTTCTCAAAGCGCATTATCCGCAGGGTAAAGGAGGATGCCGATAAAAGCACCGTGGAGTTCCTTTGCCGGATGCTCCTGTCGCTTACGGGCATCGGCATACGGAAATTTGACTGTGTAACCTACGTTCCGAGGTCGCTCCGAAGTAAAAGGCGTACGGGCTACGACCAGTCGCAGTTACTTGCCGAGTCCGTGTCCAAATATACAGGTATACCGCTTGTACATTCTCTCGTGCGTGTGGGCGGCGAGGAGCAAAAGCTGCTCGGTGCAAGCGACCGACGTAAAAATATGCTTAAACGCTACCGTGTAAAGGACAAGCTCGTATCTGAGGGTAAAGGTCTCGGAAGCGTATTGCTTGTAGATGACGTTTGCACCACAGGTGCAACGCTTTATGCCTGTGCAACTCTGCTTCGCAGGGCGGGTGCCGACACAGTCACGCCGCTTGCGCTTGCAAAAACCAATTTCAAAAAATAACGGGGGACATTATGAAAGAAAACCGCATTATCCGTATCAACGCAGGCGAGCTTGCCTGTGCTATCCTTGTGGGCAGGGACGGAGTTGAGCTTTATTCTGTGCGTGACAAAAAAACAAAAAAGAACTTTCTCACCGTAAAGCGCCCTCTTATCACCCTCACGGCACGCTCGCTTTCGTGTGACGAAACGGTTACCGTCGGCTCGGAATCGGGCTGGAGGCAGGTTGCCGCTACTGAGTCGGGCAGGGATACCGTGCTGGTGCTTTCGGAGAACGACAGGCTTCCCGAGGTCAGCGTTATTATTTGCGCTCACGCCACCGATTGCAGGATTGAATGGAGCGTCAGCCTTGTCAGCCGCAACAGTGAGTACGCGCTCTATGAGTGTGATTATCCCATTCTTTCTTTTGATTCGGGCCGAAATATGCATTTCTTCTCCCCTTGCGGACCGGGCGAGGAGTGGAGCAGCCTTGAGGAGAGCCGCTCCTGTCAGAATTATCCCTCCTACGGCGCATCGATGCAGTACCTCGCTTTTTGGAACACCGCAACGAGACGTGGCGTGTACTATGGACTTCACGATCCCTCTCCGGCATATAAAAAGATATTTTTTGAGAAGAAAAAGAATGATAAATTCGTTACCCTCAAGGCGATAATGCCTCTTACCGATATCGACGTCGGCGGCAACTCTCAAACGCTGTACGGAAGCTGCGTATGGCAGCTGTTCGACGGCGACTGGTACGAGGCGGCAATGCTCTACCGTGAGTTCTTCCTTAAATACGCCGTATGGAAGCCCGAGATCAATGACGGCGGCAGGACCGACAACCCCGATTGGTTCAAAACCGCTACGCATTGGTGGCGTGTGAGAATGAAGGATGACGAGCAGTACGTCGAGGACATTCTGCGCGCAAACGCCGATCTGGAATACGACAGTCCCGTTCATCTTTATGACTGGTTCGTTATTCCCTATGACAACGATTATCCCCACTATTTCCCCTATAAGGATGCCTTTTACACGGGAGTCAAGCGGCTTCAGGCAAACGGCGTCCGTGTAATGCCCTACATCAACGGCAGACTGTGGGATACCCGTGACAGGGGAATGGAGGACTTTGAATGGTCCGAAAAGGCATACCCCAACTGTACCAAGGATCGTGGCGGCGAACCGTTTATTGAAATATACAGCTCAAAGGAAGCCGACGGAAGCAGTGTGCGCAACTCGATTATGTGCCCCTCGACCGCCTGCTGGCAGGAGAAGGTTACCGAGATCGTCTCAAAGCTTTTGAACGAGGTCGGTGTGGACGGAGTATATATCGATCAGATTGCGGCGGCACAGCCCTATCCCTGTGAGGACAGAGGTCACGCACACCGTCCGGGCGGCGGCTCGTGGTGGGTCGAGAGCTATAACAACCTGCTCGACCACGTAAGCCGTATTATGCCCGAGGGCTCCGCGCTTTCCACCGAGTGCACCGCCGATCCTTTTATGAAGCATATGCAGGCGTATCTGACTTGGCTTTGGGTGCACAACAATCAGGTGCCGGCATTCCCCGCGATCTACTCACGCTACGTTACTATGTTCGGCAGGAATTACTGCTTTATGCCCTTTGATGACGACGAGGGACAAAGGATTATGATTGCCGAGTCGCTCACCTTCGGTGAGGAGCTCGGCTGGAACGATCCTCTGCTTTATTTGCAGATGAGGCACAAGGATTTTTACAAAAAATGTGTGCACGAGCGTGTTAAAATTGCCGATTACTTTTACAACGGCGAGCTTATGCCTCCTATTTATTTTGAGGACGGGCTTCCCAAAATCCGTACCGAAAAATGCCGTGAGGCAAGATACGGACTTATTGAGCACACCGCCTGCTTCTGTCAGAGATGGAGGCGGATTGACGGCAAGGAGCTGCTCGTTATCGTCAATGCAGGCGAGGGCGAGGCGGATTTCAAGGTAAAATCCGGACTTCCCGACGGCGTTTACAGGCTTGCCGGCGACAGCAGCGAGGCACTTGTCATCAAGGGAGGCACGGGTGAGGTGAGATTGCCTCCGCTTTCGGTATCATATTCGATAAATTAGTTTTTTGGAGTAATAATGCTTTTCCGATTCTTCAGGCCCGATATGGCGTTTTACGATATATATGTGCTTGACCCCGAGTATCTCTCCTCGCTCGGGGTTGAGGGCGTTGTGTTTGATATAGACAACACGGTAGTTGCCTACGATGCCGAGCGTCCCGATCAAAGGATAACCGATTATTTTGACCAGCTGCAGGAAAACGGAATAAAGCTTGCTTTCGTTTCAAATAACAAGCTCGAGCGTGTTTCGGTGTTCAACGAGAGTCTGTGCCTGTTTTACGTCTGCAAGGCAGGCAAGCCCTCGCCAAAGGGCATTTGCAAATGTATTGAGCATTTTGGGCTTGATAAGGAAAAGGTGCTTGCCGTAGGCGACCAGATTTTTACCGATTGTATTGCGGCGCATCGGGCAGGAGTCCGATTTGCTCTGGTTAAACCTATCAAAAAAAAGGAAAATGCATTCTTCCGTCTTAAAAGATTTTGCGAGAGGCCATTTGTCAAGGGACTTAAATGGATCAGCAAAAAGCGTGGCGGCAGCAAAAGGCCCAAAAGGACGGTGCGGAATCTGAGGATCAGGAGGAAAAAGAAATGAGCGCAAAATTTGGACCGGGAGGCAACTCCGAGTCGTTCTATGCCGCAGGCTTCAAAAGCACCTTGCAGGCACCCGGATTCGTGCGATCGCTCGGACTCGAGGCATATGAATACGAGGCTGGCAACGGCATCCCGAAAAACGATGCTATGCTCAGGGCAATAGGCGAAAAAGCCGCAGAGCACGGAATCAATATGTCCTTCCATACACCCTACTACATATCGCTTTCCTCGGTTGAGAGGGAAAAACGCATAAACAGCGTTGAGTATCTGCGCCAGAGTGCTTTGGCGGCAAGCCTTCTCGGAGCAAGCATAATGGTAGTTCATTGCGGCTCGGCGGGAAAGATTGATAGGGCAACCGCTATGGAATACGCTGCCGAAACGCTCCTGCTTGCCGATGCGATGCTCGCAAGCGAGGGCTTTGGCGTTACGCTCGGAATCGAAACGATGGGTAAGGTTAATCAGCTCGGAACGCTTGACGAGGTCATCACGCTTTGCAAGCTGAGCAAGCGGTTTGCACCCGTGGTGGATTTCGGACATCTTAACGCAAGGGGCAGAGGATGTATTTTTGGTGTAGAGGACTACTCAAAAATATTTGACACCATCACCGAGGAGCTGGGATTTTCCTACGCCGATAATCTGCACTGCCATTTTTCAAAAATAATGTTTACCGAGATGGGCGAGAAAAAGCACCTCACCTTTGAGGATGAGGTCTACGGGCCCGAATTTGCACCGCTTGCTGTCTGTCTTAAGCAAAAATGTCTTTCGCCCACTATTATCTGCGAGTCGGCAGGCACTCAGTCCGAGGATGCGCTCGCAATGAAAATGATATACACGGAGGCTTAATATGATTTTTAACGAGATAACCGTTCATACCACCACCGCAGGGAGCGAGGCTGTCTCGGGTGTGCTGTTCGCACAGGGCGTTACCTGCTTTTCGGTTGACGATCCCCGTGATCTCGAGATGCTTCTTGAGGACAGGACGGTTCCTGCCGATTACGTTGAGGACGGGCTTCTCCGTGAGGACGGCGACGTGCTTGTAAGGGTATATCTCGCTCAGAACGAGCAGGGCGCAATACAGCTCGACGGCATTCTTGCAGGGCTCAAAAAGCTCGCCGCCGAATGCGGCGATTGGGTAGGAACGCTCGAGACCGAGCTTTCGGTCAGCGATGAGAAGGATTGGGAAAACAACTGGAAGCAGTATTTCCATCCCATTGATATCGGAAACCGCTTTACGGTTATGCCCTCCTGGGAAAAATGTGATTGCGGTGACAGGATTGCGCTTGAGATAGACCCTGCCTCCTCCTTTGGTACAGGCAGGCACGAAACAACCGCCCTCTGCCTTGAGGCGCTCGAGGGAATACCCGTTGAGGGCAAAAGCGTGCTCGATATGGGCTGCGGAAGCGGAATACTCGGCATAGGAGCCGCCCTGCTGGGATGCGCCCACGTTGACTGCGTGGATATAGATATGGTTGCCGCAAGGATTGCGGCGGAGAATGCCGAAAAGAATGGGATTTCCTCCTCGGTTCTCTCGGTCGAATGCGGAAATGTGCTTGACGACAGCGCACTTTGGGAAAAATATGCCTCAAACAAATACGGCGTGATCCTCGCAAACATCGTTGCCGATATCATCGGAGAGATGCTACCGATGTTTTATTCCTGCCTTGAACCTGACGGATATCTCATCTGCTCGGGAATAATCCTCCCCAGAAAGGATTTTGTTCTCGAGGCGCTCGAAAACAACAATTTCACAGTCGAAAGAATAGACGAAAAAAATGAATGGGTGGCGATAATTTGTCGAAAAAAATAATTGACGAGATGCGCTCTCTTGAGCAAACGCTCGAATATCATTCAAGGCTGTATTACGACCTGGACAGCCCCGAGATAACCGACGAGGAGTACGATATGCTGTTCCGTCGGCTCGTCGAGCTCGAAAAGGAGTATCCGCAGCACGCCTCGCCCAATTCCCCCACACAGCGTGTGGGCGGTACGGTTTCCGAGCGGTTTACCAAGGTGCGTCACGAGATTCCCATGGACTCCTTTGGGGATATATTCTCGACCGAGGAAATATACGAGTTTGCAAATAGAATTTATGCCTCCTGCGAGGGATGCGAGTTTGTGGTCGAGCATAAATTCGACGGACTCTCGGTATCGCTCGAATACGAGGACGGAATGCTTGTGCGGGGACTCACCCGTGGCGACGGCGTTTTTGGAGAGGACGTTACCGACAACATCCGTACGGTCAAAAACGTACCCATAAAGCTGAACGGAAGCCCCAAAAAGCTCATCGTGCGGGGCGAGGTATATATGCCCAAAAAGGTGTTTGCACGTCTTAACAATCAGCGTGAGGAAAACGGCGAAAAGACCTTTGCCAATCCACGCACCGCCGCCGCAGGCTCGCTCAGACAGCTCGATTCGGCGGTTTGTGCTTCCCGTGGGTTGTTGATGTATATCTTCAATCTGCAGTACACCTCCGACGCTATGCCGATGGCACACACCGAGTCGATGGAGTATCTCGAGCGGCTGGGATTTCCTGTTTCGCCGGTACGCACTCGCTGCACTTCTCCCGAGGCGGTTGCCGAGGCGGTTGCAAAAATAGGTGAAGCACGGAGCAGTCTGCCCTATGATATCGACGGAGCAGTAATTAAGGTCAACTCGCTTTCCGACCGTGAAACGCTTGGCAGCACCTCCGCCGCACCGAGATGGGCGGTTGCCTACAAATTCCCTGCCGAGATAGCCGAAACGCTTCTCACCGATATAGATATCGGAGTCGGAAGAACGGGTGTGCTTACTCCGAGAGCGAACCTCGTGCCAGTTCAGCTTGCGGGAACCACCGTTGCTTACGCAACGCTTCATAATATTGATTTTATCCGTGAACGGGATATAAGAATAGGGGATACCGTCCGTGTGCGTAAGGCAGGTGACATCATTCCCGAGATCGTCGGCGTCATTCTCGAAAAACGTCCTGCCGATTCGGTAGAGTTCGTTATGCCCGATACCTGCCCGTCCTGCGGCGAGCGAGTGAGCCGTGAGGAGGGCGAGGCGGCTGTGCGCTGTGTCAACCCCGATTGCCCCAGCCAGCTTTGCAGGAGGCTTACTCACTTCGTATCACGCTCTGCTATGAATATCGACCTGCTCGGTGAGAGTATTATCGAGCTGTTTGTCGATAGGGGACTCGTTTCCTCTGCCGCCGACCTTTACTACCTGACAAAAGAGGATATTGATCCGCTTTACCCCACCGGCAAAAAGAAAGCCGCCCAGCTTATCGATGCGATTGAAATAAGCAAGTCGGCAGGGCTTTCGAGACTGCTCACGGGACTCGGTATCCGTCATATAGGCGAAAAGGCGGCATCCACCCTTGCCCGCAGGTTTGGCAGTATGGATGCAATAATGCGTGCCACAAAGGAGGAGCTCCTCACTGCCGATGATATCGGTGAGGAGAGCGCCGAGTCGTTGCTTGCCTTCTTTGCGCTCCCGGCTACCGCAGTGCTTATCGATCGTTTTTCCGGAGCGGGAGTGTTGCTTGAAAGCACCGAGCGGATGCTCGGGGATGAGCTGGCAGGAAAGACGGTCGTCGTTACGGGAACGCTTGAAACGATGTCACGCACCGAGGCGGAGGCAAAAATAACGGCTCACGGCGGACACGCTTCGGGCTCGGTATCCAAAAAGACCTCCTACGTGCTTGCAGGTGAGAACGCAGGCAGTAAGCTCGCAAAAGCAAATGCGCTCGGAATACCCGTGCTTACCGAGCGGGCATTTTTGAAAATCATAAACGAAGATAAATAATTAAGGAGAAAGCTATGGATTATTCAGGACTCAAGGTGTTGGCAACTGCCGACGTGGTAGTTTGCGGAGGAGGCACTGCAGGCGCATTTGCCGCTATGGCCGCCGCAGATATGATGGACGTCAAGGACGTGCTTATTATCGAGCAGTTCGGCTCGCTCGGCGGAACTGCAACCAACGGACTCGTTACTCCCGTTATGCATACCCACATTAAGTCAAACCCCCAGTGCTCCTACCTAAGCGAAAAGCTGAGAGAGCGCCTTTATGCTGTGGGCGGATGTGATGCAAGCGGTGCAAAGTTTGACCCTCTGCTTCTCAAAATGATTCTTGAGGAGATGTGTGACGTCGACAGCAAATGCCGTTTTATGTATCACACCTTTATTGCCGATGCGGTTGTCAGCGACGGCAAGGTCGATTCGATCGTCGTTTGCAACAAGGACGGACTCGGACTGGTTAAGGGAAAGATATTTATCGATTGCACCGGCGATGCCGACGTTTGCGTGCGTGCAGGCGCAGGCTATACTCACGGTAACCCTCAAACGGGAGCAAATCAGCCTGTGTCGCTCCGTTACGTTATCTCGGGTATTGATTTTGAAAAATTCGGCAGCTACCTTCTTGAGGAGGTTAAGCGCACCGGAGTTGACTCTGCCGCATCCTACGACGGCAAGGATACCATTTACGCCGCTTGCTGTGCCGCAGGCAAATGGACGCTGGACGACGTATTCTTCAGGGCAATCGAGGCAGGTGACCTGCTCGAGCTCGATAAATCCTATTGGCAGATATTCTCTATCCCCGGACGTCCCGGCTGTCTTGCCTACAATAACCCCGAGTTCTTTGATCGCTACGATGCCGCTGACAACGATACACTCACCTCCATCCAGGTTCAGGGCAAGAGCACCATTCTCCGTCAGCTCAAGTTCTACAAAAAATACTTCCCCGGCTTCGAGGGCGCATATCTCAGCGAGGTAGCAAGTATGGTCGGTGTACGTGAGAGCCGCAACGTCGAGTGCGAATACGTGCTCACGGCGCAGGATCTCCTTTGCAGGAGCAAGTTCCGCGATATGTTCTGCCAGTCAAACTATCCCGTTGACATTCACGGTAAAACCCTTAACTTTGATATATCTGCATTCAAGCCCGTTGACGACGGCAAGCCCTGGTACGAAATTCCCTTCCGCTCGCTCGTTGTAAAGGGATTTGATAACCTGCTCGTAGCAGGACGCTGCCTCGGTGCTGAGTTCCTTGCACAGAGCAGTCTCCGTGTTCAGCAGTCGGTACGCTCCTCGGGCGAGGCGGCAGGCATCGGTGCAGTGCTTGCGCTCAACAGGGGAGTCCCCGTAAGAGAGATTGACGGAGCTGAGGTCCGCGAGATTATGATCTCCAAGGGAGCGATTTTTGCATAAAAAATGAATTGCAGCCTCGCTGCAATTCGATCCATTCGGCAAAACACCTATTTACATAACAAAAAACCGACAGACGTAAAAATCTGTCGGTTTTTTCGGCTGTAATTACTCAGCAGCTTCCTCGGCAGGAGCTTCAGCAGCTTCCTCGGCAGGAGCCTCGGCAACCTCCTCAGCGGCTTCCTCGGCAGAAGCATCATCCTCAAGGAGTGCGCGGATAGAGAGCGAAAGTCTTCTTCTCTCAAAATCAGCAGCGGTGATCTTAACGGTAACCTTGTCGCCAACCTTAAGTACGCTTGCAGGGTTGGGGATGGGCTTGTTGGAGATCTGGCTGATGTGGATAAGACCGTCAAAATCGGGGAATATCTCAGCGAATGCGCCAAAAGGCATAAGGCTTACGATAGTAGCGTCAACAACGTCACCGATCTTGTAGTTCTTGGCAAAGATGTTCCAGGGATCATTCTCCTCGGTCTTGTAGCCGAGCGAAATGCGTCTCTTCTCAACGTCAATAGCCTTTATGTAGACGTTGATGATCTGACCCTCGGTAAGAACCTCGGAGGGCTTTTTAAGTCTGCCCCAGGAAAGCTCGGAAATGTGAACCATACCGTCAACGGGTCCGAGGTTTACGAATGCGCCGTAGTTAACTATAGCGCGTACCTTGCCCTCAAACTTGTCGCCAACCTGTGCGGTTGCAAAGAATTCGTCCTCGGCTGCCTTTCTCGAAGCCTTCGAGGAGGATTTGATCGAGCCAACGGCGCGCTTGCGCTGCTCGTTAACATCGATAATTCTGAACTCAACGTTCTGACCCTTGAGAGAGTCAAGCTCCTCTCCCTTGGGAATACCGGTCTGGGACGCGGGAATGAATACCTTGTTGGGGCCGTACATAACGATAACGCCTGCATAGCCGTTGTCGTTCTTGACGATTTCCTTGATAGTGCCGGAAAGCATCTCGCCCGATTCGCCGGCAGCCTTGATTCCTTCCCAATACTTCTGAGCGTCGATTTTCTTTCTGGAAAGAAGAACCGTGCCGTCAGCATCGCTGAACTTGCCGCAGATAACCTCGATCTCGTCGCCAACCTTGTAGAGATCGTTAAGATCTACGCCGCTCTCGGCAGTAACTTCGTCATAGGGGAGAATACCCGTATGCTTGGTTCCGAGATCCACCTTGATCTCTGCGGGATTAACCGCAAGAACGATGCCTGTTGCCCTTTCACCTGTATTTAATGTTCTGAATGTCTGGTCGAGCATTTCAGCAAAGCTGATCTCCTCTTTTACGATGTCTGCCATCTTGTTGTATACCTCCTGTATTATACCGCCCGGAGTCGATGCTCCTGCGGCTATTGCAATTTTGGTTGCACCCTTTATTACGGGCGCCAGTGCATCCAGCTCGGATGCGTTTTCGATATGGAACGAAAGGGGACAAACAGCTTTCGCTATCGAGGTGAGCTTGGCGGTGTTTGAACTGTGCTTTCCGCCGACGACCACCGTAAGGTCGCTTTCGGCTGCGACATGCATCAGCTCGCTCTGCCTGTCGGCAGTAACACGGCAGATCGTGTCAAAAACGGTGCATTCGGGGCAATTTGCTCCGACAAAGTCAACACATTCCGACCAATCACGTCGGTCATAGGTTGTTTGCACCACGAGTATTGACTTTTTTTGCCTTGCGTCACCTGCGAGAAATGCCTTTAATTCGGAGCTGCTTGCAAAAACCCTTCCGATTCCCTTGACACAGCTCATCACGCCCTCAACCTCGGGATGCTTGGCATCGCCTATCATCATAACGAGAACGCTCTCGTCCTGCGATGCAACTATTCCGCGCAGCTTTTTTACGTATGGGCAGGTTGCATCCGAATAGGAAGTGCCCCTGCTCTCGAGATTTTTGAATACCTGCTCGGTTGTACCGTGGGTACGGATAAATAGCAGTGCGTCATCGGGTAGGGAATCTATCTCCTCGGGAGTGATAAATCTCACTCCTCTGTCGGCAAGTGATTTTGTAAAATCGGGGTTGTGTATGAGCTCACCGAGACAGTAAATGCGTTTACATCCCGAGTTCAGGCTCTCCTCAATCATATCAACGGCTCGTTTGACCCCAAAGCAAAAGCCGCTTTTTTGAGTAATTCTTATCTCAGCCATCGTTATGCTCGGCAAAATCGTTGCATACGAGTGAAAACAGATGCTCGGATATTTCTTTCGATGAAAGCTCGGGATTATTATCCAAAAGCTCTCCCACGTTCAGGGGCTTGCCTATGTAGACGTGAACCTTTTTGCCGAAAATCGGCTTGGGATTGCTTCCGTAGCAGATGGTTACGGGCAGTACGGCGGGCTTTTGCTTTTTGGCAATAAGACCAATTCCTGCCATCGCCTGCTCTTTTGATGGCGTGACTCCCGGCATTCTCGTTCCCTGGGGATAAATACCGATGCACTCGCCCTTTGCGAGCGACTCGGTCGAAATACGCATAGCGCGCAGATCCGACTCGCCTCTGTTTACGGTGTAAACACCTGCGTGCTTGAAAACGAATCTCAAAAAGCCGTGCTTCTCAAGATCGCTCTTCGCCATAAAATGTATCTGCCTTTTGACAGCGCCTGCGGTGAAAACGGGATCGGTAAACGAGCTGTGGTTGGAAATGACCAGCAGAGGTCCTTCCTCGGGCTCGTTCTCTCTGCCGTGAAACTCAACACGGTAGAACAGCTTGGCGTAAAGCGTGGCAGCGCCACGTACAAATCTGTAAAAAAACGTCATTCTGCCAACTTCTCATCAATGATTTTTATTGCGGCGGACAGCGTACCCTCCACCGTGAGCTCCGAGTTGTCAAAAAGTATTGCATCCTCGGCAGGTATGGCGGGAGCGACGTTGCGATTCTTATCGTTTGCATCACGCCACAGCATATCGGCCTTGACCTCATCGAGCGTAACGGCTTGTCCGCGCTCCAAAAGCTCCCTGTATCTTCTGAGGGCTCGGGCATCGTCCGATGCGGTGATAAATATTTTTACCTGTGCATCCGGGAGAATAACGGTGCCTATATCCCTTCCGTCCATAATGACGTTGTTCTCTCTGGCGATGGAACGTTGGGTTTCAAGCAAAAACTCCCTTACCTCGGGTATTTTTGAAACGTCGGATGCGTAAATGGAGCACTCGGGTGTGCGTATCTCGCTTCCCATCCTCTCGTCACCGAGGTACACGGCACCTCCGCCATCCTCAAGACGCATCGAAATGCTGATCTCGGGAAGCAGACGGATGATGCTCTCGGCATCATCGGACGCAATCCCTCTGCGGAGTACAAAAAGACCAATGGTGCGGTAGAGCGAGCCTGTGTCTATATAAACGTAGCCGTAATGGCGCGCAAGGTTCCTTGCAAGGGTGCTTTTACCCGAGCCGGACGGTCCGTCCAATGCGATTTTTACTGTGTTTTTAACCATAAATGTCACCAATATAAGATTATACACAGATTTTACCGATATTGCAAGACCTTTCATAAAAAATCACAAAAAATTTTTTGAAAAACCCATATAGAAAAACAGGCTTGACAATAGATGTGTTTACGGTTATAATAACTACGTTGTATAACAACAAGAAAAGGAGAATTATTATGAAAAAACTTTCTATGCTCCTCGCACTCGTTATGGTGCTCAGCTGCTTTGCGCTCGTAGCTTGTAACGATCAGACCGAGGAATCCAATCCCGCTGAGTCGGTTGCTACCTCCGAGACTGAGTCCAAGACCGAGTCCAAGACCGAGTCCGAGACCGAGTCCGAGACCGAGTCCGAGACTGAGTCCGAGACCGAGTCTGAGCCTGTTTCCGAGGAAGAGTCTGAGCCCGTTTCCGAGGACGAGGAAATCAGCTTTGAGCCCGGCAGCGGTGAGCTCGAGGGCAGCCTTGCATCCTCCGGCGCAACCTATGAGGTTTCCGGTATAGGCACCGGCTACGGCAACTACACCGCTGATCTTACCGACGGCGTTACCACCGATGCACTCTCCTATGACAATGCTTGGTTCGCTCTTTACTACAACGGCGATAACAGCGTTGCAAACGCTCCCGACGGAGTAGGAACCATCACTGTTGACCTCGGCGAGGTTAAGTCCAACGTTAACTATATCAAGGTTCATATGGTTGCCGCTGAGACTTCCGGCATCGTAAACTTTGACACTCTTCACGTTGCAATTTCTGCTGATGGCAGCAACTTTACCACCGTTGGCGAGTTCATCAAGCCCGAGACCACCGATCCCACCTGGATCGAGCTCTCCATTCCCGGCGCCGATGCACAGTACGTTCGCATCATTGCCGACCTCGGCGGAGTATTTATGTTCCTCGATGAGATTGAGGTTTACGCAGACTAATTACAACTAAACACTTCGCATTCAGCTGCGAGGACATGGAGAATAACGATGATCAAAAAACTTTTTTGCCTTTCGCTCGTTTTTTGCCTTGCCTTCACAGCCGGTTGCGCCGAGACTGTCGAGCAGATCTCCTCTCAGGCAGAGGAATCGGATATTGTTAGCTCGGATGCTTCGGAGGACGTTTCTTCCGTTCCCGAAACGGGTTCTCCCTCCACCGAGCATACTATCGCTATCGACAATCTTCTATCAGATAATTCGGACAGAACGCTGAGCAGCTCAAACCTGCTCAGTGGGCTGTCCTATTCTGTTTCGAGAGAGGCCAGTCCCGATTATCCCGATACCGATAAGCTCCTCACCAACGGCGTTGTGCCTACGGGTTTTGACAAGGAGAACTGGTGCGGATATTATTCGCCCCAAAAAGAGGATCTCAGTGTTACTTTTGACCTCGGTTCGGTAAAGGACGGCATTCTCGATTTCGGCACTACCGTGCTCTATCAGCCTGATTACGGCATAGGCATTTGTCAATCCGTAACCGTTTCGGTTGCGGGCGAGGACGGCGTTTATACCGTTCTCGGAATCGCTTACCCCTCGCTTGAGCTTGCTTCGGCGGAGGCCTGGCAGTTTGAGATAAAGCTCGCAGGTTCTGTAAGCGCACGCTATATCAAATTTGATTACGCTTCACCCGGAGCGGTTTGGCTTTTCGTTGGTGAATGCAGAGCCGTTGCATACAGCTCGGAATATCAAAATTCTGCCGGCGACGGTATGTTCACTATGCAGCAGTATTACGGCAGCACCGAGATCACCGAGCCGGTTGCCGAGAAATACTGGGACAGCAGCGAGTCCGATTATACCGATACGATCAACCTCGTAAGGGGTGTAAAGCCCTCTATCTTTTCGAGTGCGGCGGTTACCGCTGACATAGCAACCGATTGGTATAACTCCAAAAACATTGGCATTCTTACCAACGGCATCAAAGCCTCAAAAGCCTCCTACGGCGACTCGTCCTGGTTCCACAACACACACGGCGGAGTAAGGGATTATATTTTCGACCTCGGATGTATTTCCTCGGTCGAGGGCTTTTCTGTAGGTGCGCTCCGTGATACTACCGCAGGGGTTAACCTTCCCCGAAATCTCACTGTTTTACTGTCGGCAAACGGTGTTGATTGGATGACTGCTTACAGCATCGAGAATCTCGGAACGGGCGCCGAACAGGAGATTATACGCATAGAGGAGTCCTTTAATAAAAAATATAAGGCCAGATTTGTCAAAGTCTCGTTAAACGTAAATACTCACGCATATATCGATGAGATTACAGTTACGGGTACCAAAAAAATCGGTTCCTCCTGTAAGGATATCGTCCCTGACGAAGGTAGCGGCAGTAACTCGATGTTTGTAAACGATTACATTTACCCCGAGGATTTTTGTGACGTTCACAATATGCTCCTGTCCTACAACTGTCTTACCGATGATAACGTCAACCATTCTGCCGCAGGTCTTAATACCGTTGATTGGTACCTGCCGCACGTTGCTTATCTCGATACCGACGGAAACATTAAGGACACCTTCTACGATGCATATCTTTATCTGCCCTATACACGGTTTAATTACAGCGATTTCGGACGCAGTGCCAAAGGCTGGAAAATGTATATCGACAACATTTACTACGAGGGCAAAAATATGGATGCTCTCGAGGAGTGTGTAGGTCAGGTGGCTGATGAGCTCGGTCTCGACGATTATTACGTAAAGGTATTTACTCCCATTCTGTATACCTTCCGTACCCTGGACAGCGGCGCCACAAATACCTTTGGTGATATCGATGGCGACGGCAAGAACGAGGATTTTTCCAACATCAAGGACCGCAAAAAGGCTATCAAATGGATAATTGACGAGTCGCTCAAGCGTTTTGACGAGAATGACTACGAGTATCTCAAGTTCTGCGGCTTCTATTGGTTCGAGGAGCATATTGCATACGACGATCCTCACGAAAAAGAGCTTATTGCCTATGCCTCCGACTACGTGCATTCGCTCGGCTATAAGCTGTTCTGGATTCCCTACCGCAACGCATCGGGATACGATGAGTGGAAGGAGCTCGGCTTTGACCTTGCTTGTATGCAGCCCAACTATATGTTCCACGACGATTTCACCAACCGCGTTCTTTACGATAATGCCGATACCACAAAGCTTTACGGTATGTGCGTTGAGATGGAGATTAACGACCCCGCAAACCGTATCGATGCATCCAAATATAACGAGTATATCATTGCAGGCGTACAGACGGGCTATATGAAAGCCGTCAAGATCTATTACACCGCAGGTATTCCCGGTGCAATCTACAAGGCGTGCTACAGCAGCGAGGCGCATTGTCGTGAGGTATATGACAACACTTACCTCTACGCAAAGGAAAAATACGAGTTGGCTCAGCTTCCCGATAATCTGTTCCCCGAAACACCCCTTGAGGTTACCTGTAAGCTCAACGGAAGCGTGGATGCGGTTATCGAAATGACGGATCATGACATCACGGGTATAGTTATTGTAAATGCTTCACCGCGTTACGGCTCGGTCAGAGTCAACACCGACGGATCGTTTACCTACTTCGCTCCCGAGGGATATATCGGCAGCGATAAGTTTGAGGTTTGTTTTAATTACGGCTACGGCGTTTCTGAGACATACACCGTAAACATTACCATTGAGTAATTTTTGACCTTAAATTACATAGCATCACCCTCCTGCGGCAGTGGTCGCAGGAGGGTTTTGTTTTCAAAAATCGCTGTGCAATTCCTCTGACTGCATATTTTGGCGCATAACGGAAAAAATAACCGCGATACCAAAAACAAGGCGGTAAAAATATGGATAAAAGCGTAAAGCCGTTGCTCAAAAAGGAATTTTCGATACTTAAAAGGGCGTGCTGTACGACAAATTGTTCGGCGTGGATAGCCGATAATTTTTACCTGATAGACCGTGAGTACCGTGCCTGCAACGGAGGTGCGCTCAAAAGCTGTGACTCGCTTTTTAACAGCATAGACGGCGAGATAAACGGTTGTGAAGCGCTTTCGGACGAGGGCATCATCCGTGCAATAAACGGCTCGGGCAGGGAGTATACGTACAGACAGCTCGGCTCGGTGGGAAGTCTGATGCGTGCATCGCTCATTATCGGCATCGCACGTGCGCACAGGGAGGGCAGGGAGGATTCGGTCGCCGACCTTACAAAAAAGCTGATAGGACTCGGACGGCTTGATTTTGAACGGATAATCACCGAATGCTGGTCTCCGGAGCAAATTCTCATCAGGTATGAGGAGAGATATTCCGATTTTGATATAGCGAGTAAAAACCTCTACCGCTGTCACGTTGCCAAATACGCAAAAAGCAAGCGGATGTCCGAGCTTGAGGCGGCAACCGTGCTCGTCCGTCCCGATACTCCCGACAACCTCAAAACCGTTCTTCCCCTCAAAAAAACGTACGAGAGGACGGCGTGGATCATCATCGCTCTGCTTTGCTCGGCACTGCTGTCCGCAATCGGTTTTTTTGCGCTTGAATGGCTGTTTGTGCCAATGCTCGTGCCCGTTTTCTCGGCATCCTGTTCGGTTGCGGATTTTGCCGTCTCATCGTTTTTCGGACGTACGCATATACCTCGGCTTAATTTGTCCGAGGTGCCTGCCGATGCAAAAACGCTCGTAACACTCGTTACACTAATATCTTCGGAGAACGATATCGACGGTGCGCTCACCACTCTTGAACGGAGCAGGTATATGAACCACGACGAAAACGTATTCTTTTGTCTGCTTGCCGACTTCCCCGATTCAACGCACCGGTACTGCATTACCGATCAAAGGCTCGTTTCGTATGCCGAGCACCGTATCGACCTGCTCAACGCTACTCATGGAAACAAATTTTGTATGCTGTTCCGTGAGCGCACCTTGCTGGAGAGCGAGGGCGTTTTCGGAGGTCGTGAGCGCAAAAGAGGTGCCGTTTGCGAGCTGATGAGCCATATCGTGAATGGGGACAGCAGCTATTGCTACGGCGGGGACTTTTTGGGAGATATCCGCTATGTCCTCACGCTCGATTCGGATACAAATCTTTCGGTATGCGGTGTGCGCGAGCTTGTTTCGGTTGCACTGCATCCCGCAAATATACCCGTGGTCGAGAACGGACGTGTAGTTTCGGGCTACGGAATAATCCAACCGTCGGTAAGGGTATCGCTTGCCTCGGCTTACCGATCGGCATTTTCACGTCTTGTTTCGGGTGCAGGCGGAAGCGAGATCTACTCGGGAGCCTCCTACGACCGCTCCGAGCTTCTGTACGGAACCGGGGTTTTTTGCGGAAAGGGGCTTATTGACGTGCATCTGTTCAATTCGCTCGTGCCCGATAAAATTCCCGATTCGGTGGTGCTCAGCCACGATGCCGTCGAGGGGCATATAATGCGGGTGTGTCCCGTGACGGATATCGTGCTTACCGATTCCACTCCCGCAAAAACCACCTCGTTCTACCGCCGTCAGCACAGATGGTGCCGAGGTGATTTCCAAAACCTCGTTTTCCTCTTCGGCAACCGCATCGGCAGGGTGGAAAAATTCAGGCTGGCGGTATCGGTATTCCGTCATATGGTGCCGCTGTTTGCGGTACGGTCCCTGATTTTGTACGCATTTTTCGGTGACGGAGTGGGATTTGCGGCGGTCTTGTTTGCGTTTTCCTATCTTTTCGTTCCTTTTTTGCTCGACTTCTTCAAATCGCTTCTTACTCGTAACAGATTCGTATACCGTCGGTTTTTCTCAAACGTTTCGTCAGCTCTGCTTCAGTCGGCGGCAAGGCTTGCCTACGGTATCTCGTCTGCCTGTAGGGAGGCTTCGCTTGTAATAAGCGCATACACTCTTGCGCTCATACGGCTTTTCACCCGTAAGAACACCCTTAAGTGGACAACATCGGCGCATACCGAAATAATGTCGGGAGGCCTTGGCGTCTACGTTGCGGACGGTGCTGTCTCGGCGGCGGTCGGGCTTGCACTGCTGATTTTCGGTGCACCTGCACTTGTGCGTATTGTCGGGGTATTCTGGTTTGTTTATCCGCCGCTTTCGCTGTTTTTGTCACGCCCGTCGCCCGGCGGCGGAGTTGCCGAATCGGGGCTTGGCCAAAAGCAAAAAAACGCTCTTATCGGTCACGCAAGGGATATGTGGCGCTTCTATGCCGATAACGTAAGTAAAAAAACCGCCTACCTTCCACCCGACAATATTCAAATTTCCCCGACCGATGCCACTGCAATGCGAACCTCACCGACGAATATCGGCTTTTACATGGTCTCGGTGCTTGCGGCGGCGGATTTCGGATTTATTACGGCAGGGGAGATGTGTGACAGGCTTGAAAATACCCTTTCAACAGTCGAAACGCTCGAGAAATACTGCGGAAACCTGTATAATTGGTACGATCTGAATGATTGCAGTGTTATAGGCGACCGATTCGTTTCCTCGGTGGACAGCGGAAATTTTGCGGTTATGCTGACCGCACTTGCCGAGGGACTTGAGGAGTATATAGACGGCGACAAACGTGCCGAGTCGCTTGCAATACGTGTAAAAAGGCTCACTGACGGCACCGACCTCGGAGTGTTCTACAACAAAACCCGTTCACTGATGAGCGTGGGAGTCAGAGGTGATGGCACACTCGAGGAAAACTGCTACGATCTGCTGATGAGCGAGGCGAGAATGACGGCGTATTATGCCGTTGCATCGGGTGTGTATCCAAAAAAGCATTGGCAGTCGCTCGGCAGAACGATCACCCATTCTCACGGCTATATGGGTATGCTTTCCTGGTCGGGAACGGCTTTTGAATACCTTATGCCTCATCTGTTTTTGCCCTTGTTCTGCGATTCATTTATGTTTGAGAGCATAGAATTTGCACTTATGTGTGCAAAAAAGGAGGACGAAATATGGGGCAGAAGCGAGAGCGGCTACTATGCCTTTGACGGCGAGCTCAATTACCGCTACCGTGCTCACGGCGCTCCGCTTTTGGCACTCAGACGCATAGTTACGGACGAAAAGGTAATATCGCCGTATTCCACCTATCTCTCTCTTGTGACCGACGGTGCCTCGGCAATTCGCAACCTTGGTGCGCTCAAAAAAGAGGGGATGTATGGGAAATACGGCTTTTATGAGGCACTTGATCTCAGCGACAGCGGATATCCTCACGGAAGAATCGTGCGGAGCTATATGGCGCATCACGTCGGAATGAGCTTTATTGCCGTTGCAAACGTATGCCTTGACCGTATATTCATCCGTCGCTTTATGAGCGATAACCGTATGGGCTCCGCAAGCGAGCTGCTACAGGAAAAGATCCCTGTTTCGGCTCACATTTTCGAGAACAGCCGCCGTAGGTTCGAACGGAAAATGGCAAGGAAGACTCCTCTTCCGTTCTCAAAGGAGCCTGAAAATTCAAGGGATGCCGCACTAATCGAAAATAACTCATTTTCGCTGCTCGTCACACGTGAGGGACATCTCGAGCTAAGGTGGGGAGATCGGCTCGTCACTCCCAAAATCGACCGCCCCGATTCCTTCCGCTTTGCGCCGATGGTGATGTTTTTAACCGATAACAGCTGCTATGGCTGCTCCGAAATGAGTGGGGGAAGCCGATGCGATTTTGAAAAGGGCGATACCTTCGTTACGCATATAGCATCCGAAAAGGGTTTTTCGGCGAGTGTGCGGTACTCGCTCTCCCGTGTTTGCGACTGTATGATGATTTCGACAAAAAGCGACATTTCAAAAAGCTACGAGGTGTGTCTGTCGTTTTTGCCGATACTTGAAAAGGAAAGCGACTATTATGCTCATCCCTCATTTTCCAACCTATTTATTGAGAGCGAGTATGATGAAAATACGGGCATTTTGTATTTTCACCGACGCTCCTCCAAAAACGGCAAGCATATATGCTCGCTGGCGGTTGCCTGCAGACGAAAAAAGGATGCGTTTAGCTTCCGTACCTCCAGAGAGGGCGCGTTTGCATCCTCTCTCAACCGTCCGTCCGACTACGCAGGACTTGATACCGATTGCAAAACCGGAGTGTGCATCTCGCCTTACTGTCTGGTAAGGACAAAAAGCGTTGAGGGCGGGCGGGCCTCGTTTTTACTGACTGTGGCATCCACAAAGGAGGAGTGCGAAAAAAACATTCTCCTCTGTAGGAGCGACCGACGTGAGGCGGCTGTTCACACCGAGCGGTTTTTGCCCGAGCTGTGCCGTGCCGTAACGTTTGGTAAAAAGGCGTGTGTAACCCAAAGCATTCCCGATTGCGCTCTTAACGACTTGTGGTCGGCAGGAATATCGGGGGATTATCCTATCGTAAGGTGTGGAGTTGAGGCGGGCTCGCTCAGCGTTGCAAAAGAGCTTTTGACCGCCTTCAAAGCTCTGCTCACCTCGGGAATAAGGCTGGAGCTGGTGTTTGAAATATCCTCGGACGATCAGTATAACCGTCCTGCCGAAAAGGGCGTTATCTCTCTTTGCGCTTCGCTTGGACTCGAGAGCTTTGTTGCCAAAAAGGGCGGTATTTTTATACTCCGAGCCGACGGTATTTCGGACCGATTGCGAAACGCTTTGGAAATATCCTCGGTATGCGTATACGGAGCCGACAGCGAGCGTGAGCACGAGCCGACGTTGGGACAAAAAGATATTTGCGCCGTACCCCTGCCGCTCGTTGCCATCGACGGGGAGGAAAAGCTGCTCAAAACCGAGTACGGCTATTTTACTACGAGCGGCTATACCGTGCTCAAGGCACCGCTGCCTAAGGCTCCTTATTCCTACGTTTTGGCAGGTAAACGCTTTGGCTCGGTCGTGACACAGAGCAGTCTCGGCTATACCTTTTTTGATAACGCACGTGAGCGTAGGCTGTGCTCGTTTTTCGGCGACGCTTATTCGCTTGACAGCGGTGAAAGACTGTTTTTGAATAAGGACAACAAAAAATACGATCTTTGCGCCTGCTCGTATAAAGCCGAGTATTCGGACGGCTGTGCAATATATAGCGGCAGTATCGAGGGGATTGCCTACACGGTACACGTTTTTGTTTGCGCCGAGTATCCCGTAAAGCTGTTGCGGGTGTTTGTTTCGGATGCCGATTGCGAGGTGGCGTTTGAGATCGCTCCGGTTATGGGGCAGAGCCCCTTTGCGTCCTCGCGCATTGTAGCAAGTGAGCTTTCGCTCGGCAGCAGCAGTGCGGTAATTTTCTGCGATCCCGTATCCCAAACCTTCCCCGAGGGACGGGGATTTGTCGGTGCGGTAGGTGGTGTTGCCGACGCTCGTGAAACAAAAATCACCTGTCGCGGCGGCGATATGCTGTTTTTTTTGGGTGCCTGTACAACGCTTTCGGGCGCAAAAGCGGTTATAAGCCGTATCGACTGCGGCTTTTGGGAGGATGAGCGCAAAAAGGCAAACAGCTTTGCCGCCTCGTTTGCTCCGCCGTTTGAGTTCCGCACCCGCAGCATCTGCACCGACCTTGCCGTAAACAGGTTTGTGCCGTATCAGGTTGCAGCCAGCAGATTTTTTGCACGGGCATCCTTTTACCAGAGCGGAGGCGCTTACGGATTTAGAGATCAGCTTCAGGACCTCTTTACCCTCGTCTACTCTATGCCCGAGCGAGCGAGAGTTCATATCATACGCTGCTGTGCGCATCAGTATACCGAGGGAGGCGTGATGCATTGGTGGCATACCAAATATTATTCGCACGTTAACAGAGGCACAAAAACAAAATGCTCGGACGACCTGCTGTGGCTCCCCGTTGCTGTAGCAAAATACCTGCGTGTGACCGATGATTTCGGTCTGCTTGACGTTGCCGTCAGATATATCTCGTCACCTTCACTCGGAAACCGGTCCGAGCGATACGAGCAGCCTGTGCTCTCGGATGAAAAGGAGAGTGTATACCTCCACTGTATGCGCGCACTGTCGTTTGCCCTCAAAATCGGCAAAAACGGCTTGATTTTGATGGGTAGCTGTGATTGGAACGACGGCTTTTCGTCGGTCGGCAAAAAAGGCATCGGCGAGAGCGTTTTTTCAACAATGCTGTTCATTTATGCGGCAGAGCAGTTTATTCCCATAATGGAGTACAACGGCGACAGCGAGTCGGCGGCGCATTACAAAAGGGTTTGCGGCGAGCTGCGTGCAAGTCTCGAAAGCAACGCCTATTACGGCGACCGCTATGCACGTGCCTTTTGCGATGACGGAACCGTGCTCGGAGTCGAGGACTCGCATGAGTGCAAAATAGATATCATCACTCAGGGCTTTGCATCGCTGGCATCGCTCGATGAGAGCCGTGTCAGCGTGGCACTCGGCACCGCCGAACGGCTGTTGCGTGACCGCCGGCACTCGCTTCTTTTGCTGTTTACCCCGCCGTTTAAGGACGGGGCGGCTTCGGTGGGATATATCAGGGGATATGCTGCAGGCCTGCGTGAAAACGGAGGTCAGTATACTCACGGTGCGCTGTTCGGGGTGATGGGAATGCTCAAAAACGGTATGATCGGAACTGCGCTCGAAATACTTTCGGGCATAAACCCGGCATATCGCACTACCGATAAAAGGCTTACGCACCTGTACAAAACCGAGCCTTATGCAATCGCCGCCGATATATATTCGGGCGATTTTGCCGGCAGGGGAGGCTGGACGTGGTATACGGGTGCGGCATCCTGGTACTACCGCATAATGCTGGAGGAGGTTTTCGGCATCCGTCTTTCCGAGAATATGTCGGTAATAGATATAAAGCCTGTTGTGGAATACAGCGCAGTGCTCCGTCTGCCAAAGGGTATTTTGCATATTGAGGTGAGATCGGGAGCCGAGCTTATGTATGACAGGCACAGCGGTACGCTTCCCCTGCGAGTCGAGCGGGGCGAGCACTATCTCACCGTACCTCTCCCGTAGGGATATCTTGCCTCGGGTATTACGCCAAAACACAAAAAAACCGTCTGCCTCCGACCTATGAGGCGGGCGGTTTTTTGCCATCGTTACGGTTTATAAAGACGACAGGGGAGTTTTTTCTTTACATACAAAGCAATTTGTGGTATAAATATTTCGTAATATAAGCCATGAGGAGCAAAAAATGGAGATAAGAGCGATAGCGCATATAAAAAACTCCTATACCGCAAAATTCGGCATACCACGCCAAAGCGGTATCGTCGATACGCTGCTCTCGGAGATCGTTCCCGAGCCGCAGTTTTCGTCCTACGACGCCTTTAAGGGCATCGAGGGATTTTCGCATTTGTGGCTGATATGGGATTTTTCGGAGTCAAGGCGTGATAACGTATCCCTCACCGTACGTCCGCCCCGACTCGGCGGTAACGAGAGGGTTGGTGTGTTTGCAAGCCGATCGCCGTTCCGTCCCAACTCGCTCGGGCTCTCCTGCGTAAGACTCGTTTCGGTCAACAGGGGTGACAGCGGCGTTACGCTCACGGTTGCCGGAGCCGACCTGATGAACGGCACGCCTATTTACGATATAAAGCCGTATCTTCCGTATGCCGATTCGATTGCCGATGCCGTTGGCGGATTTGCGGCGGAAAGGCCCGTATGCCTTGAGGTCGAGGCAGACCCCGGGCTTTTGGCAGGACTGTCAAAAAACGATGCGGATGCGTTGCTGGCTATCCTGTCGCAGGATCCGAGACCCGGCTATCAGGATGATCCCGCACGTGTTTACGGAATGAGCTTTGCCTCACGAGAGGTGAAATTTCGTGTAGAGGGCGGCAGGGTATATTTACTTGACGTGGAGTAAGCTATGGTTATAAAAGCAACTTTTGATGATCTTCCCGACGTACTTCGTATCTACGAAACTGCAAGGAAGTTTATGGCAGATAACGGTAATCCCGATCAATGGGCAAACGGCCATCCGAGGGAATCGATGCTGATCGAGGATATCGAGGCAGGCAGACTGTACGTGGTGGCGGATGAGGAGGGTGAGCGGGTAGGCGTGTTTGCTATGCTTGAAGGTATCGACCCGACCTACGTAAATATCTACGATGGCTCCTGGCGGTCGGATGCTCCGTATATCGCTATCCACAGGATTGCAGGCGACGGCAGAAAAAAGGGTATACTCAGGGAATGCCGTGATTTTGCACGGGGCTTTCGCCCTCATTTGCGTATAGATACCCACGAGGCAAACATCCCTATGCAGGGAGCACTCCGTAAGCTCGGATTTGAGTATCGGGGAATAATATATCTGCCAAACGGCGAGTCCCGAATCGCCTACGATTGGCTGGCGGAGTGACGTGGGAGGCAGTATGAAAAATAACAAAAACAGCCGATTGCCGCTTGAAATCGAGCGTAAATATTTAATCGAATATCCAAATTGCGATGAGCTTTGCACAAAATACACCTGCACGGTATCCGAGATAGAGCAGACCTATCTCAAAAACGAAAGCGGAGACGAGGAACGGGTGCGCCTGAGACGTACCGACGGACGGAACGAGTATTTCCACACCGTAAAAAGCGTAATTACCGATATAAAGCGTGTTGAGCTTGAACGCAGTATTTCGGCATCGGAGTACGGCCTGCTTCTTAAAAACGCAGACAGTACAAGGAAGACTATTAAAAAAACCCGCTATTCCCTGCCGTATGGCGGACTTTGCTTTGAAATTGATATCTATCCGTTCTGGAGTGACCGTGCGATTATGGAGGTAGAGCTTGAAAGCGAGGACGCCCATATAGAATTCCCCGTGGGCATCAGGGTTATCAGGGAGGTCACGGGCGAAAAGGAGTTTAAGAACTCATACCTTGCGTTAAAGGGGTAAAAAAGCTTGCCGCTCGTAAGAGCGTTAAAACACCGACGGATTTTGAAAGTCCGTCGGTGTTTTCGTTGGGGTCCCCAAAAAGCCGACAGGCTTCTTGGGGTAATTTGATTATCCTATTGTAAGTCTGCGGTTACGGCGATCCGAAAAAGCAATTTCGTACAGCGTGCCTCGCAGTATCATTGCAAAATAACCGCTGTTTGCATATTCTGCGCCAAACTCCTCATTAACCGCCTTTACCGCATCACGCAGCTGCAGCAGTGCGGCGACCGAGTGCTTGCAGGTAAAGCCGCAAACACAGTCACAGGACAGGTTGGTTACCACACCTCCGTCAAGCTCAAATTCCACCGTATAGGCTCGTGTGCCCTCAACAACGGCTCTGCCGTTTTTGCCGTTCAGCTCGATATAGAGCACCGCATTATTTCGGTAATAATCGCCGCCTCGGCGGGCGATCTCCTCCGTGACGTTCATACTGCCGAGATCGTCAAGCGGTATTTTTTCGCCGCCGTCCGACCGTACGTAAATCTCGTCCTCGTCGGCAGGCGGCATAACCCAGGTCGCCACCTTTTCAAACGGAATGACGGCGTTGTCAAACGCATAGAGATAGGGAACCGATGAGTAAAGCTCTCCTCTGATAAGCGTGTCGGCTTTGGCAATAACCCTTCGGTAGTCCGACAGCTTGATTTTGAACCCGTGCGATACCTCAACGACTCTGCCTTGCAGTCCTTTCAGGCTCCCGTCGACAAAAACCGTGTCGCCGCAGCTCAGCTCAAAGCTGTCGTTGTAATAGGAATGAGACGTGCCTCTTTTTGGGAAATACACCCTTACCATTGACGGCATTTTGCCGGATGCAGTCGAGACTGCACTCGAGCCGCCTTCGGGACAGAAAAATTTGTTAAACATATCGTTACCGCCTTCCTTCTCAGTGTCTACACCTGTATTATAGTCGAGGGTGTGTACCATAAAACGGACTGTGTGAATATTTTCAGAAGAAAAAGAGCTGAGCCTTTAACTCAACTCTGTTGCAATATAGTTTTATAAAACCAATTTTCTAAAAGCATTTCTTTAATAGATTCAAACTTACGGTCGCACAACATTTCGCATAGTTTCAAGACTTCATCGTTCTCGTAATTTTCAACCTCGAATCTTTTTATGCCTTCGCCAAGATGAAACAGAAAGATTACCTTTTTATCAGTTAAGTATTCGTTCCAATATTCCAACTGAATATGTTTTGAGATAAAGTGTTCCCATATTGCCGCTTTATAGTTAGGGAATGAAACAGTATAGTTGCTTCCGTCAGGTTCTATATTGAATCTATACGCACTCAATGACAATATAGTGCTGTCTATCCCCATGACATAAGAAAAACACATATTGGTGTTTTTTATTGCGTATTCAAAAAGATGAGGTTGAATTTCTGGATAAGTTAATTCATTTGGAATTGAATCGAATAATTCGATTTTACCTATTTCGCTGTTTTTGGGCAGACTACCAAACTCTGTTATCTCTGCGAAAAACAACATTCCGTAGGTTTTATTAGTTGTGCTTTCAACACAATATGCCGCTAATGGATAAATGTTAAAGAACAATGCACCCGTTTCTTCAATCAACTCTCGTTTGGCGGCGTCTTCGATAGTTTCGCCTGATTCACGATGCCCACCCGGAATTTCCCAAGTTGTTCTTTGTTTGTGTTTGCAAAAAACATATTTATCTCGATAACTTGCGACAATTACTGCAAATTTGAATGCGCTGTCGGGCACTTCGCTTTGTTTATGAAAAGTAACTTTTATCATCATTATACCATCCTGCATTTATGATAACAGTATAGCACATTTATTCAGCGGAAGCAACAAAAATTAGAACCTTTGTTCTTTTTGCTTATTTGTCAAAACCCGCCCAACACGGCATTTAATAACCTTTCCGATAAACTAACTCCCCGAGGCATTCTCCAAAATCGCAACGAGAGGGGATTTGGCGTTTAACGGCGGTATGTGGACGGTTGTAATAATAAGCCATATCTGTTTAAGTGTTTTTTTCGCTTGTGAGGTTATTGTTATTGTTTTGCGCAGTTGGTATAATAGAATCACGATAAGCGCTTATTAAATATTATTGGAGGTTTATTGTATGAACAATATGAACGAGATTATCGCAAAATTGCGTAAAGACGCAGGTTTAACTCAGGAACAGCTTGCAAATATGATAGGTGTATCTGCTCAAACTATTTCCAAATGGGAAACAGGTACAACAATGCCTGACATTATGCTTTTGCCGATTATTGCTGATGTTTTCAATACGGATATTGATTCTTTGTTCGGTAGGACGACCAAAAAAGCCGAAATAAATATTTCAAAAGATAATGCTCACGAAGAGCTATATAATGCGTTTTTTGAAACACTTCAGCATTTGTGGGATAACTTTAATTCGGATGTGGATGAAGACGTTGCCGGACGAGCACGTGAAATGCGTGAAACTATAAAAAACAATTCGAGAACACAAACGTTGGTTCTTAGCAATGTTGAAGGCAACGGTGTTTATGCTGATGCAGATATCGCTTTGGCTTTTAATAAGAACAAAGAGGACATTATAAAATTGTTTGATGATGAAGCTGCATGGACAATATTAAAGCGTTTTTCTGATGGTGAAACCAGAAAAGTTTATAAGTTTATCGTAAATAATAGGGGAAAATCCTTTACTTCGTCGTTTATCGCTACAAAATGCGGCATCGATTTTTCCCTTGCAGAACGTGCATTAAATCATCTTTTGTGTATGAATTTGATAAGCAGGAGAGACGTTAATACAGACGACGGCGTGATTTACGTTTACAGCGAATGGGGAACCCATAAATTGATTTTGGTATATTCAATACTTTCTTTAGCTTCACGTTTGGGAAATTACGTTGAAAGTTATCGAGGATTTTTATCATGACGGGAAGTATAACGGGTTGGGTTAGATTATTAGTAAAGCGATACATTTTCGGTGTTAAGCTCAAACGGGTTTGCAAGAAGAAAGGCTTTGTATTAAAGAAAAACGGCATTTTGTGGTGGCTTGGCAAAAATAAAAGCGGCAAATATAATTTTACCGTAATCTGCGGTGATGAAAGTTATTGCGTGAAATTAGTCGGTGTTAGAAGCAAACGTATTTTGTTTGGTTTTGTTGATGAAAATGCGTATGAAATTAAGGACTATACCTTTGCTATGGTTCATACAATGGACGGATTTGAATACGAAACCAAGAAGAAAGAGCCGTATCAATTTGAAGATGGCACAAAACCCTGTATAGTTATGGTTCCTGACAGTGTAAAGGTAACTGTTCGAAGCGAAAGCGCGCAATCCAATAGAATCGAAATCGGAACACATGATAAAACTCCCGAGGGCGAATTCTTCTTCGCTGAAAAGTTTTTGGAAATGTTGAAAAGTAAATAAACGTCAAAGAGAACCTGCTTTTGAAGTAGGTTCTCTTTGTTGCTATTTATGCGATTATTTTATTTCCACACCTCGCCCAAATTCGCCCAACACGGCATTAAATAACCTTTCCGATAAACTCCCCGACCTTTTCTTCAACATCAGCGAAGAGGTGGACGTTTTTGGCGCACAGAACCGGTGTGAAAAATAGTTCGAAAATTTTTTTAAAAAAGGGGTTGACAAATTTGGTTGGTTGTTATAGACTAACAACGGAGGTTGGTAGTTGCAAACCTATAGGTCGGTGTTAATTCACCGTTGCTTGCAAGCCTTGCATTACTGCCGCTCCGTGTGCACACAATTTTGAGAAAGAAGGATTTTACGCTATGGAAAATTTGAAGCTGTGCGAGAGCGATTACCGATTTATGACCGTTATCTGGGACAACGAGCCGCTTGCATCCGGAAAGCTCGTTGAGCTCTGCAGCGAAAGACTCGGCTGGAAAAAGCCCACCACCTACACCACTCTCAAAAAGCTATGCGACAAGGGTTTTGCACAGAACGTCGACACGGTGGTCACCTCGCTCGTGACCCGTGACGAGGTGCAGACCTTTGCGAGCGAGCATTTTGTGGAGCATACCTTCGGCGGTTCGCTACCCGGGTTTTTGGTTACCTTCCTTGGCGGTAAAACCCTTACGAACGAGGAGGCCGAGGAGCTCAAACGGCTCATAGATGACCACAAGGAGGATTAGTACATGGTTGAGCTTTTCAACACGGTACTGCAAATGAGCTTAAACGCATCTGTCGTTACGGTTTTTGTCCTGCTGGCAAGGGCATTCCTTACCAAAGCACCAAAAAAATATTCCTATCTTTTGTGGAGTGTTGTCGGATTCCGGCTATGCTGTCCCGTTAGCTTCAAGGCGGTGTTCAGCGTTTTCGGAATAGGTCGCCCCGATGCGCCCGAGCTTCCGAGCGCGGGCGGGGATATTGTGATCGATGGCGGTGCAGGCGAGGGAAGTCCCGATATTACGGATACACTGCAGGGGGTAACAGGAGTAGCGGCAGACGGCGGATGGGTGGATACGTTCAATACCATCGTAATGATAATTTGGTTTATCGGAGCGACCGCCGTACTGCTTTATTCGGTGGTTTCCTACATCAAGGTACGCCGAATGATGTCAAACGCAGTGAGATACGATGGCAACGTGTATCTTTCGGACAGTGTAGGCTCGCCGTTTACTCTTGGGTTTTTCCGACCCAGGATATATCTTCCTTTTGGACTTGACGATGCTACCCGTGAGCAGATAATCACTCACGAGAGATGCCATATAAAAAGACTTGATCATATAATAAAGCCTCTTGGCTTTGTTATTCTCGCCGTCCATTGGTTTAACCCCGTGTGCTGGGTGGTTTTCCGAATGATGAGTCTTGATATGGAGTTGAGCTGCGACGAATCGGTCCTTACACAAAAAGGAGACGAAGCTATGAAAAAGAACTATTCGAGAGCGCTGCTCTCTTTTGCCGCAAACCGCCGTTTCCCTGCTCCCAGTCCAATAGCATTCAGCGAGAGCAGTGTAAACGCAAAAAGGCGTATAAAAAACGCATTGGGATTTAAGAAATCAAAATTGGGAATAAATCTCGTATGCATTATTCTTTGTGTGATTGTGCTTGCCGCCTGTGCCACTGACGCCTCAACGCCACGGTGGAGGGACGTAAAAACCGAGGTGTTCGGAGAAACTCCCTACAATTTTGTTTTCGTCAGCAACGGTGACGGTACCTGCTATATCAAAGAGATACGTGTAGACAAGGATCACACAGGCGATATTCATCTTGTAATTCCCGAGTTGTCACCAACGGGGGACAGCGTTACAAGGATCGCTACCTGCGGCTTTTACAACGAGTCGAGCGCAAACGTACCGCTGTATATCACGGAGGACGCTATGGATGCACTCGTGGGCAAAATTCTTGCCGCCGACACCAAGTCTACGGGCTATAGCAGCGACCGTGCCTCCAATATCGTTACTGCGTTCTATATGCTTAAAATCAGCGAAAACGGAGCCAAATACTTTAGGCTTGAGCCCTACTTGAGCTATGCCGAAAAGGAGCGCATCTCCGCTATTCTGACAGCATCGGGCTATGACGAGGAGTCCTGTTACGACGATACCGTTGAGTTTGCAAACGAAATAGCGGACGGCGATGATTCAAAAGACGAGCTGCTTCGCGAGGCATTCAAATATCTTTACTACACCGCCGAGCACATCACCGAGATCACCTTCCCCGAGAGCGTTACCGAGATCGCTTACGGCTCGTTCCGAGGCTGTACCGCTCTCAAAAAGGTCAGCGGTCTCACAGCCGACGACACGGTTTGGGTGATGGGCGAAAACGGAGAGGAGGCGTATCATCCCGCATCCTCCGACGATACTATTGCGGCGTTTACGGCAGAGCAATAATCCCTTCTCGATCCGGTTTTGGCTGAGGCGGAAATACTTTTTGTCGAAAAACGGCAACGACTTATTGAAATAATAAAATTTTAGTGGTATACTATACATAAGTATTGCGTCCGTCGGATGTAAATCAAAAAGGAGAAAAGGGTAAATATGTTTATTCCCGTTTTGCTTTTTGCGCTGGGTCTGGTGCTGTTAATCAAGGGTGGCGATTGGTTTGTTGACGGCGCTACCGGAATTGCCAAACGGTTCAAATTGCCCGATATTATTGTTGGAGCCACCGTTGTATCTATAGGAACCACGTTGCCCGAGGTAATGGTTTCGGCCACCGGAGCATTAAACGGACAGGGCTCTATGGCATACGGAAACGCCATTGGCTCTATCATTTGCAACACCGCGCTTATTTCCGCAATCTCCGTAACCTTCAATCCCGGTCCGACTAACACAAAAACCATGAGGACACCGGTAATATTTTTCTTTGCCTCTGCGGGCGTTTACTGTGCCGCAACGTATTTATTGGGCAGCTTCCCTCGATGGCTGGGCATTTTACTTTTAACCATTTTCGTGGTTTATATGCTTGTAACTGTCAGACAAGGCTTCAAAAACCCCGAGACAGCAAGCACCGATGAAGATGCGGAGGCTCAAAAGTCGAAAAAGCTGTGGGTAGAGCTTATTCTGCTCGTTGGCGGAGCTGCTTTGATTGCAATCGGAGCCGATCTTCTCGTGGATAACGGTACGATCATCGCTGAAAAGCTGGGTGTTCCGGAGACGGTCATTGCGTTGACCTTTGTCGCTTTGGGAACCAGCCTTCCCGAGCTTGTAACTACGGTCACGAGTCTGCGTAAGGGCCATGCGTCTTTGGGTATCGGCAACGTGATAGGAGCTAATATTTTTAATCTCGTGCTGGTGTCGGGAATTTCGGTCACGCTTGAACCCTTTGACGTGCCTGTAGGAAATACTCTCTTTGGCATCAATTCATCCCTGGTATTGGATATACCTCTGATGCTCACGGTGATGGTTTTGCTCACCGTTCCTGCCCTGATAAGGAATAAGCTGTCACGCTGGCAGGGACTCGTGTTGCTGTCTCTGTACGCCGGCTTTTGCGCATTACAGTTCGCACTGTAACCGGGCGTCTAATCAGCGAGTTCTTCACACCGCTCGACCTCACCGTCAAGGACTTGTGGGGGGATGAGAACAATGAGTTCTACACCTACCTTCGCAACGCGGGGCTGAAGGGCTCCACCGGTCAACGCTACCATGGCGAATATTTACAGCCACCTCGATGCCGTGACGAAAGCGGACACCGGCGCGGCGATGAGTAAAGCGCTGGGGTAAACCACAAATAAATCAAGACCGCTTCGATCAATAATCGAGGCGGTCTTATGTTATTTGAGTTAAATTGCATCACTATCGTAATTTAGTTGATTTTTTGCATCCCTATACATTAGAGTAACATATGTCATATTTGATGTGTGTATATATGCAAGTCGAAGTATAGCAATCACAAAGATAAAATCTTTTGAGTACAAAGCACAGTATTCTTTTTTGAATCCGTCTTGCTGAATCCTTTCAACTTCATCAAGCAGTCCTACATGGCGCAGTTTTATGGCGGCGTCACTAATGGCATTCTCTGTTAAGGAAGTTGCTTTTGAAAGCATTTGAGGTGAAAACGATGTTGCACTTTCTCCTTCCGAAATTAATTTTTCATAAATAGCTTTCAAAACCTTGCGAGCGTTTTTATCGCCTAAGACAGATAACAGTTCTCCTGCTTTGTCAAGATCAAAAAGCAGTGCGGAATCTGAGCTACCATAACTGCGATCAATGAAAGAAAGGGCATCGGAAAGAAAAACAGAACTGTGTTCAGGTTCGCCTTCATCTATAACATAAGCGCATTTGGGCTGTGGAAAGCCAAAATCTGTTTTTAAGGATTCAATTCGTTTGTTCAGTTTTTCGCTCGTTATATTTTTTTTATCGCCATAATAAAACGTAAATTGAGCTTTAGCGAAGAGAGAAATAATAGCGTCATAGCAAAGGTCGGGGAGCTCAGACAACTTAACTACTTTTGGAGCGTCAGGATTTTCTTCAAAAAGTGAATTGATGTCAACGCCAAGAATCTTTGCCAAGTTCGGTAAGATAGAGATATCGGGATTAGAAAGTTCGTTTTCCCATTTAGATACAGATTGTGCCGTCACACCAAGTTGTTCTGCTAACTGTTCCTGTGTGTATCCGCATAGTTTGCGATAATATGCAATGTTTTGATTTAAATTCATGAATTCAACCTCCTTCTTATCTTGCCTATAGTATATCATATAATAAAACAACTGTAAAGATACTATTTGGATAGCGAAAAAGATTTTTTGACAACTCGTGGTTGAATACTTTGC
>JAZNCU010000021.1:0-17532 GCA_045587745.1 Eubacteriales bacterium
ATTAAAGAAGGCTGTGACCACGGCGTTGTGTTCCTTAGGACACAACGCCAACTCTATTCGACTTTGGCGAGTTATATTGCTTGGCAGCGGTATTCGGCTAACGCCGGGTGATATTCGCTTCGCAAGTTTTTTATAGGCGAATAGAATATCACTGCAAGGCAAAGCCTTGCAATATCACCTTTGCGATAGCAAAAATATCACGCTGACGAAGGTCAGCATATCACTATACAGAAAAAAGAAAGAGAGGACTGGTTGGAACGGACGAATCTTCTCTTTTCTGTTCTAAGTGAGTTTGGGCTACTGCCAACTGCGTTTGTGCGTACAAATGCGATACAAATCCCTATCCGGATTTGCGATACATCTTCGATGCGATATGTATGCTGCGCAAACGTGGGTTGGAAAGGTAGATTTATGACCTTTTATCGAATTTGTGAGCGCAACGGGGACAGGTTACGGTAATGCTGCCGTGACCCCTCGGTACACGCAGGGTTGCGCTGCAACGGGGACATTTGAAATATTTGTGCGACCTGTCGGTAAAACGCTTGAAAAACCTTGAAAACCAATTCTTTACTCTCGACCAGACGGCAAGAAATTTTTCGTTCTCACGGCGGCGTACCGAAAAATTGCGTGACATCATTCTGAGCAGCACTATGACGAGTACCGCTGTCTGCAATACCCAGATCACTGCACCTGCCCAACCCTCGGTAAATATCGAAACGATACCGAGGATGAACATAAACACGACCAGGGCGAATCCGAGGTGGTCGTTACCGTATCTGCCCGAAAAGAATCTGCGAAACATTTTTGCTCCTTAACTTACTCTTTGTAATTACGCTCAAAATTCCACGCATCGGCGCACATATCCGAAAGCGATTTTTTTGCCACAAAGCCAAGCTCGTCACGTGCCTTTGCGGGATCGGCATAGCACTCGGCTATATCGCCCGGGCGGCGGTCGGTGATGACGTAGGGCACCTTTTCGCCCGTAGCCGATTCAAACGCCTTTACAATATCGAGCACGCTGTATCCGCAGCCCGTGCCGAGATTATAAACGTGGGCGCCTGTATCACAGAGCTTTTTGAGCGCAAGCACGTGGCCGTAGGCGAGATCGCAAACGTGGATATAATCCCTTACTCCCGTGCCGTCATGAGTGGGATAATCGTTGCCGAAAACGTTGAGGCGAGGGAGAATTCCCTTTGCAACACGGGTGATATAGGGCATAAGGTTGTTGGGGATGCCGTTGGGGTTATCACCGATAAGTCCGCTCTCGTGCGCTCCGATAGGATTGAAATAGCGAAGCAGCACTGCCGAGAACTCGCTGTCCGAAACACACAGGTCACGCATAATCTGCTCGATATAGAGCTTTGTCGTGCCGTAGGGGTTAGTGGTTGAAAGCGGAAAATCCTCACGGATGGGAACGCTTTTGGGAGCACCGTAAACGGTTGCGCTGGAGGAAAAGACGATTTTTTTACAGCCGTGAGCACGCATCTCGAAAAGCAGGTTGAGCGTGCCGGTTATGTTGTTGTGATAATACTCAAGCGGCATTCTTACCGACTCGCCAACCGCCTTGAGTCCGGCAAAATGAATGACCGACTCGATATCAAACTCCTCAAAAATCCCTTTAAGGCCCTCACGGTCAAGAATATCGACCTTGCGGAATATAGGTCTTTTGCCTGTGATCCGCTCAATATAATCGACAACTTCCACCTTGGAATTGGAAAGATTATCGATAATAACGATGTCCTCCCCTCTGTTGAGGAGCTCAACACAGGTATGGGATCCGATGTAGCCCGTGCCGCCCGTGACAAGAATACTCATATTAACCTCCGAAACTGACTGAATAATAGCACTTAATTGTTAACTGTTCATCAAAATTATAGCCCTTATATGTAAATTTGTCAAGGATGACGGATGACTTGACAACGGTGATTTTTTGCTGTAAAATTATTATGTATATTTATGTGTATCACCCGAGTAAGATGCTTATTGGGTGATTGTATTGAAAAAAAGCTATTACATTGCGGCTTCGGTTGTTTTTATCATTATCTCGGTGTGTATTTTTGCGTTTGTGCCGCTTACATATCCTTATGAAGTGACGGACGTTATTCCCGAGTTTTCGGTCAGTCCGTTACCTACCTCAAAAAGCGGCACGGTCTGCCCTGCATTATGCGCGGTTATTACCGATGAAAGCGGCAGGATCCTTTTTGAGCAGAATGCTCATACAAGACGAGGCATGGCAAGCACGACAAAAATAATGACTGCTCTGCTCGCAATCGAAAATTCTATGCCCGACAGAGCAGTTACGATCCCGAAGGAGGCCTGCGGAATAGAAGGAAGCAGCGTTTACCTTTCCGAGGGCGAGATACTTACCATGCGTGAGCTGCTGTACTGCCTTCTGCTCGAAAGCGGAAACGATGCGGCAGCAGCTATTGCGATAGAGCTGTCCGGAAGCACACAGCGCTTTGCCGAGCTGATGAATGAGCGTGCGGCGGAGCTTGGGCTCACCGATACTCACTTTGCCAATCCTCACGGGCTGTCCGACAGCGAGCACTACACCACCGCTTACGAGCTTGCGGTCATCACCGCAGAGGCGATGAAGTATCCTCTCTTCCGTGAGATTATTGCCACAAAAAGCTGTACTGTCGGAGGTAACGGCTCTCGGCTCAGGTATCTCGTCAATCACAACAAGCTGCTTTGGACCTATCCCGATGCTTGCGGGGTAAAAACCGGCTATACCATTGCGGACGGAAAATGCCTCGTGGGATACGCCGAGCGTGACGGGCTCGGTCTGATAAGCGTTACACTCGGGGATACCTCCCCTACCATGACGCACACATCGTTTTTTGAGTTCGGTTTCAACAACTACGTGCCGGTTGCGGCGGAGGGCGTGATACGTACCGAGGTCGTACTTCAAAACAGCCCGGTTCTGTGCTCTGCAGAGGGGTATTGCGGAAGTTCGTTTTGCATACCGACCGACAGCGAAATGAGCGTTGAAATAGTGCCCTGTACCGTATACGCTCCCGTAAACACAGGCGACACGGTTGCAAGAGCGATTTACAGATGCGATGGAGCGATAGTTTACATAATTGATTTGAAATCAACGTCGTGTATACTTCCCGACAGGATCAGCATATATCAAAAATATTTTGGAGAAAAATAATGGAAGATATCAAGCTTCAAAAATACGTGTCCAAATGCGGACTTATGTCAAGACGAGCCGCAGAGAAGGAAATCGAGGCAGGCAGCTTTACCGTAAACGGTCAGGTTGCCACACTCGGAGCGCGGGTGTTCCCCGACCGTGACGCCATTCTTTACAAAGGAAAGCCGCTCAATCCCTCGGGTGGACGCAAGGTTTACATAATTTTTAACAAGCCCAAGGGCGTGGTCACAACGATGAGTGACGAAAAGGGGCGAAAGACGGTTGCCGATTGCATTGATCTCGGCAAACGTGTATATCCCGTCGGCAGGCTCGACCTGAACAGCGAGGGGCTGCTGCTTATGACCGACGACGGCGATTTTGCCAACAGGGTTTCCCACCCCTCGGGCAACATCAAAAAGGTATATTCCGTAACCGCCAAGGGCAAGGTTGAAAACGAGCAGCTTGACAGACTGCGTGCAATACGCGAGCTTGACGGTGAGAGGATAAATCCCGTTGAGGTACGGCTTGTAAGCAGAAACGAGCAGACCTCCCTGCTCACCTTTGTACTCAGCGAGGGTAAAAACCGCCAGATACGCAGGATGTGCGAGCAGGTCGGCATTTTTATTAAACAGTTAAAGCGCACCGAGCTCGGCCCGATACGGCTCGGGGACCTCAAGACAGGCGAATACCGACACCTATCAAAAGACGAGCTTGATGCTCTCAAAAGAGCGATATCCAAAACCGACAGGAGAGATAAAAAATGAGCGAACAAAAAGATTTGACCTTTGAGCAGGCCATGGCAAGACTTGAGCAGATAGTAAGAGAGCTTGAAAACGGAAACGCACCGCTTGACGGACTTCTGGGACTTTTTGACGAGGGCACGGCACTCGTAAAGCTATGCAGCGAAAAGCTTTCGGCGGCAGAAAAGAAGATCTTGCTGCTCAAAAACGAGGGCGGACGCCTTACCTCGGAGGAGTTTGAAGGATAATGACGTTTGAGGAAAAACGGCTCTCGGTTGCAATCAAGACCGAGGCTCGGCTTGCAGAGCTGTGCCGATACAAAAGTGAGCTTCCCGAAAAGAATCTCGGTGCGGCAATATGCTATTCCCTGCTCGGAGGCGGAAAAAGGCTCAGAGCATACCTTGTCCACGAATTTTGCACTCTGCTTGGAGGAAGCGAGGAGAATGCTCTCGACTACGGCTGTGCGGTGGAGATGATACACGCATTTTCGCTCATTCACGACGACCTTCCCGCTATGGATGATGACGATATGAGGAGAGGAAAGCCCTCCTGCCACAAGGCTTTTGATGAGCCGACGGCGATTCTTGCAGGGGATGCGCTCGCCCTTGATGCTTTCTCGGTGATTGCAAAAAACCGCTTTTGCTCTGCCGGGCAAAACCTTTTGGCAGCCCTTGCTCTTTCGGAGGCAAGCGGAAGCAAGGGAATGACCGCGGGACAGCAGATCGACCTTGATTTTGAAAACGCAAAAACCGATCTTGATACGGTGCTCAGGCTTATCGATAAGAAGACGGGTGCGCTTATTTCCTGTGCCTGCAGGCTGGGTGCCGTTGCGGCAGGAGCAAAAAAGGAAGATATAGAGAGGGCGCAGAGATTCGGGCTTTACGTCGGACGGGCGTTCCAGATAACCGACGACCTGCTGGATCTCAAGGGCAATTCAGAGAAGGTTGGCAAAACGCTCGGCAAGGACGAAAAGGACGGAAAGAGCACTGTTGCATCAATCGTGGGGACCGAAAGGGCGTATGAGCTTGCACAGGAGTATATCAGCAAGGCAAAAAATGCAATTTCCGATCTTGAAAGCAACGAAAGCAAGCAAAATCTCTACTGCTTTTGCGATTATATTCCGGGCAGGAGCAGTTAAAAGTTACTATTGAATTTTTACTTTATGTATGATATAGTATTATAGATGGCGCAGTATCCTAGTTACACTTTCTCTGCTGAGAGCGTGCCTAAAAATACGTGTAAAGGCAAATCGATGAAGCCCGTGGTGCTTGCTTTTAACGCCCAGTTAAGGGTGGGTGCTGGGGGAAATGGGTTTGTGGGCGTCCTGTAATGGCATACGGTGTACGACCCACCTACCTTTGGAGGCTTTTTTCTGTGGTGGACGGCGAGCCCGCCGATCCGGCACAGGCTAAAGATTAGACCTATCATGCGGTGCTTGACGCTGTGGATAGATGTAGCCTGCCTTGAGTGGTTATGGCGGATGTGGGTTATGTCGGTCAGAGATTAGCTACCGAAGACCGTACCAATCCCCACTGAAATCATACCTGCAAAAGAGGATTAGGCAGAGGTAAGAGTGTATTGAGGAAAGCTCCTAGGCTGAGGAATTCTGTGATGAACAGAACGGCACATTACGGATTGCAGTGCGGACTCATAGGCAATCAAGTCGCGGATACAGCAATGTACCGCCGTTTCCTTTGATGGGAAACCGCTTCATCGGCGACGAGAAGCAGGAAACGGGGAAAACCTACTTGACCGCAAGCCGCAAAGTTTACGTAATGTGCCGCCATCATACATTATTTTTTGTGCGATTGTGAAAAGGATTTTATATGGACGACAAGAACCCTCCCCGAAGTAGACCGAGGAAAAGCCACAAGCGGAAAAGCAACGTCAGCTGGATAATTTTGGCATTTTTGATGAGCTTCGTTATCACGTTTACCCTTTCGGCAGGCAGTGATACGGTAGTTGAGAGTCTGCCGATTGCGATCTCGCTTACCGTACTGTTTTTGGTAATCATCCTGGGTGTAGTTTTTGACGTGATAGGTCTTGCGGTGGCAACCGTTGATATCAGCCCCTTTAACTCAATGGCGGCCCGCAAGCTCAAAACAGGTCAAAAGGCGGTCAAGCTGGTAAACAATGCAGATAAGGTCAGCTCGTTTTGCAATGATATTGTCGGTGATATCGCAGGAGTAGTCAGCGGTGCGACAGGTGCAGGTATTGCACTGAGGCTGGTTATCGGTCTCGATTACTGGTACGCAATGCTTATTACACTTTGTCTGACATCACTCATATCGTCGCTTACTGTCGGACTAAAGGCGATCGGAAAGGGTATTGCAATGAAGCACAACGTTGCAATAGTTACGGTTGTTGCAAGGATCCTTTGCGGATTCAGAAAGTAAGTTAAACAGGACTCCGCCCGTATGGGCGGAGGGAGAATGAATATGCTTCTCGAAAAAATCAACGGTCCCGAGGACGTTAAGGCACTTACCGCAGACGAACTGAGCGTACTTGCAGATGAGGTACGCAGGCAGCTGCTGAGCACCGTTTCGGTCTGCGGCGGCCACCTTGCATCCAATCTCTGTGTGGTCGAGCTCACCATCGCCCTGCACAGAGTTTTTAATTCACCCAAGGACAAAATAATATTTGACGTCGGTCACCAAAGCTACGTTCACAAGCTCCTTACGGGAAGGCGTGAGCTTTTTGGCACTCTGCGGCAAACGGACGGCATATCGGGCTTCCCGATGATCGGCGAGAGCGAGCACGATGCTTTTGGTACGGGACACAGCTCCACGAGTATCTCGGCAGCCGTGGGTATTGCGGCGGCAAACAAGCTGTCAGGAAGCGATGCCTACACCGTTGCGGTAGTGGGCGACGGCGCTTTTACGGGCGGAATGATATACGAGGCGCTCAACAACTGCAGCGGTCACAGCAGGCTTATCATTGTACTCAATGACAACGATATGAGCATTTCGGCTAACGTCGGCGGTATGAGCAAGTATTTTTCCCGAGTTAGAACGAGTGCGAAATATTTCAACTTTAAGCACGGAATCAAAAGGTTCTTCGGTGCCGTTCCGCTTATCGGGCACAGCCTGATAAAGGGTGCGGGCACGGTGAAAAAGGCCGTCAAAGGACTGGTTATGAGCCAGAACTTTTTTGAGCATCTGGGAATCAACTATTACGGTCCGCTTGACGGACATGATATAAAGCACCTTGAGCTCGTATTACGTGAGGCTATGGATGACGAAAAATGCAGTATTATCCATATTTGCACCACAAAAGGCAAGGGCTATCCCCCTGCCGAGAGCTCTCCCGATAAATTTCACGGGGTTTCGGGATTTGATATTGACAGCGGTGAGATTAAAGGCGGTAATTCCGTTACTTTTTCGGATGCCTTCGGAAGGCTTATCACCGACCGTGCCGAGAATAACGAAAAGATCGTTGCCGTTACCGCCTCGATGGAGGACGGTACGGGGCTGACCGGGTTTGCGTCCCGTTTTCCCGACAGATTTTTTGACGTCGGTATTGCCGAGCAGCACGCCGTGACGTTTTCCTGCGGTCTTGCAACGGCGGGAATGATACCCGTTTTTGCTGTATATTCCACCTTTGCACAGCGTGCGTACGACCAAATTCTGCACGATGCCGCCATACAGAAGCTCCATGTGATATTTATGCTCGACAGGGCAGGTCTCGTCGGTAACGACGGCGTTACCCACCACGGACTTTTTGACGTTTCATCCCTTGCCGCAATACCGGGTATAAAGGTTTTTGCACCTGCCGATTTTGACGAGCTGGAGAGATATTTTGACGAGGCGCTTGCCGCCGATTGTCCCGTTGTTATCCGCTATCCCAAGGGAGGCGAGTGCAGAACGGACGAGAAAACGGTTGAAAACGTGCATTTTTGCGATTACGGTGTTTCGCCCGACAGTGCGTTCATTTGCTACGGACGTATTGCCGAGGAATGTGCGGCGGCTGCTAAAAAGCTATGCGGCAACGGTATTTCCGTGAGGGTGATCAGGCTTTCATCCCTCGTCCCGCTCGACTACGCCGCAGTGGATGCGCTAACATACGGAATGAAAAACGTTTTGTTTGCCGAGGAAGGAATACGTGCGGGAGGCATAGGCGAGCGATACGGATGCCATCTTGCCGAAAGAGGGATTTCGGTCAATTATTCGGTTAGCGCCGTAGACGGATTTCCAAAGCACGGCAGTAACGGCGAGCTGCTTGCGTCGCTCGGGCTCGACTCGGCATCGCTTTTCAAAAAAATGCTCGTTATGATGCTTGAAACAAACGGTAATTTTTGATGAGACTTGACGTTTATTTACCTCAAAGCGGTCTTGTAAAGAGCCGCAGCTCGGCATCGAGGCTGATTTCCGACGGACACGTTACGGTTGACGGCAGGGTTATTACAAAGCCCTCATATGACGTTGGCGGTAACGAGGATATCGTTATCACCTGCGAGATGCCGTTTGTATCACGTGCAGGCGAGAAGCTGAAGCATGCACTCGACGCATTCGGAGTGAATGCAGCAGGCAAAACGGTGCTTGACATAGGTGCATCGACCGGCGGATTTACCGACTGTCTGCTAAAAAACGGTGCCGGATACGTGTATGCGCTCGACGTGGGAAGCGGACAGCTTGACGCCGGTCTGCGCGATGACTTACGTGTGTGCGTTATGGAAAATTTTAATGCAAGAGATGCAAAGAAATCTGATTTTGACCGCCCGATTGATATGGTGACGATGGACGTTTCGTTTATTTCGCAGTCGCTCATCTACCCTGCGATTGCGGACATTCTGCCTGTAGGCGGCGAGCTGGTCACGCTTGTAAAGCCCCAGTTCGAGGTGGGACGGACTAATATCGGCAAGGGCGGAATCGTCAAGGATCCCGACAAAAAGCTGATAGCCGAGGTTATGGAACGGCTCGAGCACGAGGCAGGCCGACTCGGTCTTACAAAAAAAGGATTTACCGACTCCCCTATTCTCGGCGGCGACGGAAATTGCGAATATCTTGCATATTTTATCAAAACGAAAGAGTGACACGGTTTGAGTAGGATAAAAAAGGTTTTGTTATACCCCAACCCCAAAAAGCCCGATGCGGAGGGCAATACCGAAAAGGTACGCAACGCTTTGGACAGCCTGGGAATCAAATCGGAAATATATAATAGCGACAGGTTTGACGCCGATGCGGTAATCGCAATCGGGGGTGACGGCACTATGCTATGGGCATCAAGGCTCGCCTGGACTCACGGCATTCCGTTGCTCGGCATCAACTGCGGTACGCTCGGCTATATGAGCGGACTCGAGATAAGTGAGCTCGGAAGTTTGAGGCTGCTTCAGGAGGAGCTTGAGACCGAAAAGCGGATGCTTACCGACGTTATGCTGATACGTGACGGCGAGGTGATTGCACAGCAGACCGCTCTCAACGAGATCGTTCTTGAGCGCAACAGCGGCGAGGGTATCGCCTCGCTTGACCTGAGCTGTGACGGAATTCCGGTTTGCGGCTACCGTGCAGACGGAGTTATCGTTGCTACACCCACAGGCTCGAGCGCCTACGCACTTAGTGCGGGCGGCCCTATTATTGACACGAAGCTCGATGCGTTTTGCGTTTGCGCAATATGTCCGCATTCTCTTACGGCGAGGCCGCTGGTCTTTTCGTCCAATTCAAGGCTTGAGATAACCAACGTTACCGAAAAGGAGCTTGCCAACTCACTTATTGCCGACGGACGCACCGTTGCCGGACTCAAATGCGGCGACGTGGTCAGGGTCGAAAAATCCTCAAAGACACTTGAGCTTATCCGCTTAAAAAAGGACTCATTTTACGAGGTGCTCTACAGAAAGCTCTCATAAATACGGAGGAAAGATGAAAAGCATCAGACAGGCAAAACTTATTGAAATAATCAGAAATAATGCTATTGACACTCAGGAGGAGCTTCAGAGAAGGCTCCTGGAATCCGGTTTTGACGTTACCCAGGCAACCATCTCACGGGACGTGCGTGAGCTCGGTATAACAAAGGTGTCGCAAAAACCGGGGGGCTACAAGTATTTTGTGCCCGAAGCATCAAAGAACGGTATTCGCGAGAACAAGTTTTTTGATATTCTGCACCAGACGGTACATAGCGTCGCAAAGGCAAATAACCTGGTGGTCGTAAAAACAATGCCGGGCATGGGCAACGCCGCAGGAGCTGCTGTTGATGCCCTGCAATTTGCAGGTATAGTGGGTACTCTTGCGGGAGACGACACCCTTTTGATTATCGCCGAGGCAAATGAGGCAGCCGATAATATCACGGATAAGCTCCTCGAGGTCACCAATAAATAGTTTTTGACGGTAAATTTATGCTTTGTTCTGTTTATATCGAAAATATTGCTGTTATTAAAAAGCTCTCGTTTGAACCCGAGAGAGGTTTTTGTGCGCTCACGGGCGAAACAGGTGCAGGTAAAAGTATAATTATTGATGCGCTTTCGCTGCTTTGCGGCGCAAGAAGTGACAGAGATATTATCCGTACAGGAGAGCAGAGTGCTACGGTGGAGGGCATTTTTATGCCCGAGGATAATGAATCGTTTTGCAGACTGCTTGCGGAGCTGGACGTTGATGCCGAGGAGGACGGAAGCGTTACCGTCACACGCAAAATCGGTATAGACGGACGCTCTTTTGCCAAAATTAACGGCAGATCGGTTCCCGTTTCAAAGCTGAAAACGGTAATGTCCCGTCTTATTTCCATTCACGGACAGCAGGATACCTATGCGTTTGCCGACGAGGCGAGGCAGCTTGCACTTATCGACTCGTTTGCAAAAAACGCCGAAACTCTGAGGAGATACCGTGAACAGTATGCAGAATACTGCGGTATAAAATCCGAGCTTGCAAGGCTTTCGAACGATGAGGCGGAGCGTGAGCAAAGAATAGATATGCTTCGGTTCAGGATATCCGAGCTGACCGATGCCGATATAAAAAAGGGTGAGCAGGATCAGCTTATTGCCGAGCGCAAAAGGCTGTCAAATATCGAAAAGATAATTTCGAAAAGCAGTGAGGCGTACAGCGAGCTTTATGCCGCCGACGGCAGTGCTCTCGAGCGGATCGACGCCGCCGAAAGCGCACTTAATTCTCTTGCGGGATATATTCCCGACGGAGACGAGCTGCTTAGCCGCATCGACAGCGCAAAAACCGAGCTGAGAGATATTGCGGAATGTATATCGGCATACACCGAGAGCGACGGCGAGAACGCATACGCAAGGCTTGACAGCATTGAAACAAGGCTTTCGCTTATTTCGAGACTGACAAAAAAATACGGCGTCCCTGCCGACGGACTGACGGATCTGCTTACATCGTGGCAGGACGAGCTTGACGGGATTTGCGACAGCGATGCAAGAATTGCCTCACTTACGGTAGAGCTCAAAGAATCACACGAAAAGCTGATGCAGTGCGCCGCAGTGCTTACCGAGTCACGCATTAACGCAGGCAAACTGCTTGCAAAGCGTGTATGCGAGGAGCTTTCCGAGGTTGATATGCCTTCGGTGGGCTTTGAGGTACGTGTAGAGAGCAAGGATTACGGCGAGAGCGGCGGCGATACGATAGGGTTCTTTATCACTCCTAACAAAGGCGAGGAGCCCAAGCCGATGAGCAAGATCGCATCGGGCGGAGAGCTGTCAAGAATAATGCTGTGCCTTAAATGCGTGCTGTCGGACAGCGAAAGGATAGAAACGCTTATATTTGACGAAATAGACACGGGAGTTAGCGGAAAAACGAGCGAAAAAATTGCCATCAGGCTAAAAAAGGCATCAGATGGCGGAAACACGCAGATAATATGTGTAACCCATTCCGCTTTGCTTGCCGCAAGGGCGGATGCTCACTATCTTATTTCCAAATCGGTAACCGATGACCGCACCGAGACAGAGGTAAGACTGCTTGATAGCGAGAGCAGACTCGGCGAGCTGTCCCGTATTCTCGGAGGAATGAACGTTACAGACACCGTACGTGCTGCGGCACGGGAGCTGCTGGAGCAAAACTGAACCAATGACAAAAAAACAAAAAATATACGGTTTTATACTACTTGCGCTGACAATGGCGTGGACGGCTTTTATATTTGCAAACTCACTCAAATCGGGTGATGAATCTGCCGAGGCGAGTCAAGGGCTGACGATGCTGCTGACGGGTATGCTTGAACGGATGGGGTTCTCGCCCGAGTTTTCGGAGGTATCCTTGGTGGTACGAAAAACTGCTCATTTTACCGAGTACTTTTTGCTTGCCTGCTCGCTGTTTGGCTGCGGAATTACCTTTGGCGCAAAAAAACGTGTCCACTTCCCTATTACTGCGGTTTACTGCTACACTGTGGCGATTTGCGATGAGTTTTTGATACAGGCGATGACCGAGGGCAGAGGCCCGAGCTGGATCGATACGCTTATCGACCTCGGCGGTGCGCTGGCTGCCTGCGGCATTATCAGCGCTGTAATACAGATTTGCCGAGCAAGGCGTAAACAGATTTTCCGTTAAACGCTTGTGCCTTGGATAACGCAATCGCCTTGTTTACAAATAATCTATTGACATTTGCAATACGTCGTGTCATAATGTCCCCAACCAAGGCGGTCGTATACTAAACATTATAATATACAGCGATACGATGCGGCAAAACCAAAACCGGTTTTTCCGTACCGACCGCCAAATATCATTTACCGGAGGTATTTGAAATGAAAAAACTAACCGCTATTCTTCTTGTGCTTGTTATGGTGCTTACCTGTCTTTGCGCTTGTAACAAGGATCCCGAAACAAGCAGTGAGGATGAGGTTTCCGAGACTCCCAAAACAGACAAAGAGCTGTTTTTAGATGCGCTTTCGAAGCTTGATATTTTCTCGGGCGATGCAGGATATTCTGCCGCTTTGGGAAATATCGATACGTCAAATGCGGCCTCCCATAATTACGGTGTTATAAGCGCCGAGTTTACAAAGCTTCTTTTCGGCGATACCGACATTTGCGAATCGGGCAGCATCAAGCTTGAGATGGGTGTAAAGGCCGACGGTGTCAACTCCGTAGGTAACTTAGAGCTCAGCATGTTTGGCGATACCATCAAGGGCGAGATAATTTCCGTGGCAGACAGCAGGAAGATCTATATGACGCTGTCCGACATTATGGACGAGTACGTTTATCTTGATATGTCCGAGATGATGGGTGAGGCAGGTGCCGCAAGCGATTACGCCGAGCTTCTCCCCCACCTTGAGGGTCTTGTTGACGATGCGGCTGATTTCTTCAGCAATCAGTTCGGCGACAAATACTTCTCCGCCAAGTCGGGCGAGACTGAGGGCAGCACCGTGTATACCTTTAAGGTGACCGAGGCAGAGCTATACGAGATAGTTGTTGCTTTTGAGGCGTTTATCATTGGTAACGAGCACGTTAAAGCCATTTACGAGATGTTTGCAGGCGAGACGGGCAGCTCGATCGAGGAGGACCTTGATATCGTTGACAACGACGAGGACACCGCCGAAATGGACGGTGTGTTGACCTTCGACATTACCGTTACCGATGACAAGGTTACCGCCGCAAAGTTTGATATGACCGCCGATGAGGAAGGTATTCTCGCTACCTACTCCTACGACGAGGAGGAGGCAGGTATGGCAGACAATCTCGCCATCACGGTTGACGGCGATAAGGTATTCGAATACAAGCGTGTTCTCGGTGAGAACAGCTATAATATGACCTTTGACGGATATTCCGACGGCGACAAGGCTGTTACCATAGCAATCAGCTCTACTACTGCCGACGGAGTAGTTGACGGCACCGTTTCCCTCACCGTTTACGAGGATGATACAACCCTCAACATCGGTTATAAGCTGTACAACAAGGACGGCAAGTCGGTTATTGAGATAGACGAGTTCAGAGTCGATACCGTAAGCTACTCGGTGATTGTTCCTACCGACGTTGTTTTCTCCGTTTCGTGCACAGGCGAGCTGTTTGATATAAATATGGATATTGACGTTGGCGTTGAAGGCGAGTTTGACGTTGAAGGCAATATCAACATCTCAAGTATGCCCGCCGGCGACACCGCCGTCAAGGCTCCCGAGAATGCTGTTGATTTCAACGAATACGATTTTGAGTCTCTCCAATATGAGCTCTATGAGGAGTATCCCAACATTATGAGCTTCTTCGATTCGATCGGCGGCAATCAGGGCTCGGCTGTTCAATACCGTGAGCTCTACGATGAGTACGGCAACTATTTCTACATCGACGAGTACGGAATGGGCTCGATGGGCTACTATGCATACGTAAACGATTGGGACAGCAAGGGCTGTGATATTGAGTTTATGCACGATGGCTCGGAGCTCCAGATCGATTTTAACGAGGGCGATTTGTCCGACGGCAATATGACTATCGAGGGCAAGGAGTATTACGTAGATTCCTATTACGATTACGATCTCGAATGCGAATACTACGATATTTACACCTACTATCCCTATGAGGATATTGAGGAATATTATATTGTAAACCTCTACTATTACCCCGATTACGAGGTAGTTTACGTTTATACCGACTTCTACTATGAGTATGAGGATTATACCGCAAGCTTTGACGATGACGGCACTCTGATAATTTACACTCCTGCCGGATCGGAGCATGAGTTCAGCTACGCATATAACTACGATAACGGCGGATACTTTATCGACGGCAATCTGTTTTACCACTATTACGAATAATCAAATAATAAAAAACGGTCGGACGTCTTGTCCGACCGATTTTTTTGGTGTATAATATTATAAAGTAACGTACGGGGAGCAGATATGATCAGCTACGATATTCACGTCCACACTCATTTTTCGGACTGTGCGGCAAGAGATGCACACATAGATGATTACGTGCCCGAGGCACACCGTTTGGGAATAGAGCTGATCGGATTTGCCGATCACGCATGGGACAGCTCGGTAAAAGGCGCAAGTCCGTGGTATGGCAGGCAGGACTTTGACCGTCTTACAGCACGTAAAAAGGAATATACCTCAATGCTTCCGGTAAGAGTTCTGTTCGGAGCAGAGTCCGAGTACGCCGGCGGCGTTCTTGCACTGACCGAGCGCGGAAGAGCGCTCACCGATTACGTTATCGTGCCACACTCGCACACTCATATGAGGGGGCTCGTCATATCCGAGGGTGACGCCGCCGATCCTAAAAGACACGCTGAATATTTAGCTAACAGCTTTGTCTCGCTGTGCGGTCATAGAGACAGAGGGCTGTTTTTTGGAATTGCGCACCCGATGTATCCGGTCGGCAAAAGCTATGAGCAGATAGAAGAAATATACTCGTATATTACCGATGATATGCTCGCCGAGTGCGCAAAAGCCGCCAAATCAAGCGATGTGCTTTTGGAGTTTAATCTGTCCTGCTGCGCATCGGCACATAGCGTAAAAGGCACCTCCTGCTATAAAAGATTTTTTGATATTTCGAGGGAAGCGGGCAACTGCTTTTTTATGGGCAGTGATGCTCACAGCCCCCGGGAATTCATCGCCCTACACGCACAGCGTGACGGGCTGGTAAAGGAGTACGGGCTGTCGGAAACAGATTTTACAGCTGCAAAACTCCGTATACAGAGCGAGTAAACTGCTCGAGCGCCCGGTTTCTGTCACGGTAAATACCGCTTCGTTCACGAAAATATTTTTCGATAAGCTCTTCGCACACGCCCATATGGCGGCTGACGAAAAAGCTCTCAATAAGGTCCTTTTGGTAGTCGGAAAGTCCGTTCATCCCCTGCTCTATCATCATAAGCTCACGCTCGACGACCTTACGCCTTATGCGGCAGTCCTCAATACGTGCAAGAATATTGACAAGCAATTCCTCATAACGACGGCTTTCGGCATCATTGTTCATCATTGACGCCTTGCAGGAGGAGCGTTCCTGTTCAAGGCTCTCAAGCTCTCCGCAGATAACCTTGTATGCCGATGAAAGGGCATTCTTTCTGCGAAGCAGATCCTTTGCGTATTCTCTGTAGTCCATTTTTTAACCTTTCTTCTTAAAAATTCATCTTTCATCTCCCCGTCGGGGCGGATGGAGCAAAACCGCTTGTCCGACGTCTGTCGTTCCGAACATTTGTTCGGTATAGATTATTATAGCACCCCGATTTTCAAATGTCAACAACGAGTTTTCGACCTTTTTTAAGGCTTTACGACAGCCTTCTGTACAACTATATACAATAACCGTAAATTCGTGGAGGTTCGTGTCTTGAGCAATAGCTTTCTTGTCACATTGATTGTTATAATTTGTCTTATTTTATGTTCCTGTAATATTACCCGGGAGGTCACTTCCCTGCATAGTGACGGCAGTGAGGAACTGTATGAGTCGAGCGAGGAATCGGTACAGCCCGAGCAGGTCGTTGAATTTTTGTCGTTGGCCGATACGGTCGTTGCAAATTCTGTCGGTATTGATGGCACGGAGTATGAGTACACCTTTTATTTTGATTATATCGATCAGCTTTTTTCGGATGATCCGACCGAAAAGGTGGTTATAGGTGTTCGTCTGGTATCTGATTTTTCGATGATTGAGGATGCGAGGACATATTTCGAATCCGTCGAGGACGAGTACGAATATGCTTTTATCGACGGCACTGTTGTAACCTGCTGCTTTGGAGAGGATGAAACGGTTTATTACGGCTATGATCTGCAAAGGCTGCTGCTATCGCTCGATCCGGATTTTTACGAGGTTACTGTCAATATCACCGATGAGGACGAGAGCGTTGACGAGCAGGAGCCTATTGTCGTTCCCGATATTTGAGAAAATCGAAGAAAAACGCAAAAATAACGAAAAAATACCCTCAAAAACCAAAAAAGTTTTGAAAAAGTACTTGACATCCGTTTTTTGTGTGTTATAATAGCAGGGCACGAAAAAAGAAAGCAATCGAAAGGATCAACTCTATCAATGTCTACTACTATGTTGAAAAAAGAGGAAGTAGTTCGCAATTGGTACGTTATCGATGCCGCAGGCAAGACTCTCGGTAAGGTAGCAGTACTCGCAGCAACTATCCTCAACGGCAAACACCGTCCCGAATACACTCCTCACATCGACTGCGGCGAGTGCGTTATCGTTGTTAACGCAAGCAAGGTAGTTCTCACCGGCAAAAAGCTGGACCAGAAGTACTACTACCGTCACAGCGGTTACGTTGGCGGTCTCAAATCGGTTAAATACCGCACTCTTATGGCTACCAAGCCCGAGAAGGTTGTTGAGCTCGCAGTTAAAGGCATGCTTCCCAAGAACAAGATCGGTGATGCAAGCTTTGGCCGACTCAAGGTCTATGCAGGTGCTGAGCACAAGCATCAGGCACAGAACCCCACCGTCGTAGAAGTTAAGTAAGGAGGTAACAAGATGAACTATCAGTCCGCAGTACCGTATTTTTACGGAACAGGTAGAAGAAAAAGCTCGGTAGCACGTGTTCGCATCATCCCCGGTACGGGCAACGTTACCATCAACGGCAGAGGAATGGATGACTATTTCGGTCTCGATACCCTCAAGCTCATCGTTAACCAGCCTTTTGGCATTACCAAGACCGAGGGTCAGTTCGACGTTATCTGCACCGTTAAGGGCGGCGGAATCTCCGGTCAGGCAGGCGCTATCAGACACGGCATCTCCCGTGCTCTTCTTCAGGCAGGCGACGAGTACCGTGCTCCTCTCAAAAAAGCAGGTCTCCTTACCCGTGACCCCA
>JAZNCU010000022.1:0-14764 GCA_045587745.1 Eubacteriales bacterium
TATAATGGTCAATGCTATAAGGATAAATATGTCCTAAAAACATTAATTCAAGGAGAAAGAACACCATTATGAAGAAGATTACTGCTTTTCTTCTCGCAACCGCACTTATTTGTGCACTCTTCGTGATCCCTGCTTCCGCAGGCTCTAACGAGACTCAGGATTTCCCCTTTGCTGAGACTGCACCCACCGTTGACGGCGAAGTTAAATCCGGTGAGTACGTTGACGCATTCCCCATTCACGCTTTTGATGGTACCAGCCCCGAGATCGCTGACTATCAGCAGCACAACCAGTCCAACGATTGGAACTATGAGTTCTACGCTTGCTGGACCGAGACCGACCTTCACATGGCATGGGTAGTTGATTCTCCCGTTTTCGGTCCCCTTCCCGAGCAGTACTACACCGAGACCGGTAACATGTGGATGTACTCCTGCGTACAGTTCATCCTCACCCCCGGTGCTCCCGACAACGAAATCGTTCAGTACCAGACCAGCCAGTGGTCCGGTGACTACCTCGAGGGCGGTCTCTGCCTTAACGAGGACGGCGAGTCTGTAAAGATCGCTTGGTCCAAACCCGCTGCTGTTTCGGCATTCCTTTCCCCCGAGGATTGGGACTGCGCTATCGTTCGTGACGGCGACGTTACCACCTACGAGGTACGTATTCCCTGGAACAAGACCGGCGTTCAGGCTATCGGTAACGAGGCTACCTTTGGTCTTACTTATGCAGTTGCAGGTCAGGAAGCTCACGCTGATGCAGGCGGAGTTTCGATGATGCTCGAGTGGCCCGATGCTTGTCTTGGCGGCAAGAACGCTGACAACGCAGCAGTTATCACTCTTACCGGTCACGAGGAAATGGACATCACCTCCGTTGAGGTTGATACCAGTGTTGCTCTTGAGGACGGCACCCTTCCCTCTGACTACGATCAGGATACCGCTATTACCATCGGTCTCGATACCGTTAACCTCGCTATCGTTACCGATTCCTGCACCCTTATCACCGACGTTGCTAACCTTGGCAACTACAACACCAACTGGGCTATGAACGTTCTTCTTGCTCCCACCGATACTGCCAACGTTTACAAGGTTGTTGAGGTTCTCCAGGGACAGGGCGACACCGTTGCTTTCGTTAGCGAGATCACCGAGGGAATGATCGTTCTCTCCGCTCACGCTGATGACGAGACTACCGATGCCGGCATCCGCAAGACCATCGTTTCCTCTCTCGTAGTTGATACCGAGCTCCACGTATTCGGTGTTGACATCGCTGCAGGCGAGCAGACATTCAAGAATGCTATGCTCTACACCGTAGCTGAGTCCGGCGGCGACACCGAGTCGGATGTAGTTTCTGATGACGAGTCCGATGTTGTTTCCGAGGATGATTCCAGTGTGGTTTCCGAGGACGACAATGACTCCAAACCCGCTACCTCCACCGCTGTTTCCGAGGACGACAAGACCGACGAAGAGGGCAGCCTCCTCTGGCTCTGGATCGTTATCGCAGTAGTTGCAGTTGCAGCAGTAGTTGTAGTTGTTATCATCATCAAAAAGAAGAAATAATTACCTGTTGTAACTAAAATAGTCTATTTGGCTGATTAAGCTTATATCCGCCGGGCATAAACAGCCCGGCGGATTTTTTAACAACAAGATAAAGGAAATTGAGGTATGGAAAGAAAAAGCAAATTCAATTACTACCTTGATATTGCGCAGACGGTTACCGAGCGAGGCACCTGTCTGAGGCGAAAATTCGGCGCAATAATCGTAAAGGACGACGTTATTGTATCCACGGGCTATGCAGGTGCGCCGAGAGGCAGACAGAACTGCTGCGACCTTGGATTCTGCCTCCGCAACAAGATGAACATACCCCGCGGTGAGCGATACGAGCTTTGCCGCTCGGTACACGCCGAAGCAAACGCTATTATTTCGGCAAGCCGTGAGAGAATGCTCGGCGCAGACCTCTACCTCGCCTGTATTGACGCCGTTACGGAAGAGATTGTTCCCGGCACGACAAGCTGTCAGATGTGTAAGAGGCTCGTTATCAACGCAGGAATCTCACGCGTGATCGTGCGTGAGACTGCCGATACCTACACCATCTATAACGTTCACGATTGGATCGAAAACGATGACAGTCTCGGACAGATCGGATATTGATTATTTTATGAAAAGATTTATTTGCGTTTTGGTTGTTTTTGCCTGTCTTTTCTCGGCGGGCTGTAACAGGCTTCACCGTGCTGTCAGCACTCCCGACGGATTTAAGGACGAGCGAAACGGAAAAGAATACGTGCTTTGCAACACACTTACGCTTTTTGCGGGCAATACGGGCGAGACATATCTTCAGCTCGATGACACGGTGGTATATACAGTTGCTTTTGAGGAGCCCGAGAGGTTTCTTTGCATTGAGGACAGCGGCGAGTATCTGCTCTACCGTGAGGTGTCGGTAAAGGAACCCGATCTGACCGACTATAACCCGATTGCGGCAGGAGTTTTTGTAGGTAATTCCACCTTTGTTACTAACTTTTACGCCGATGACGAATATCTTCCCGAGGACAAGCAGGGGCTCAACCCCTCGCAGGACACCTCGCTGTGCCAAAGCATTGCAAGCGCACTCACCGAGGACGAGTCTGTTATCGTAAACGATGCCGACATAACCTCGGAGGACGTATATTTTATCCGCCTTTACTCGCAGGACTTCCCCGGGCTTTACTACGTTGTAATATTCTTTGGAGACGTGAACGGAAGATACTATCTCAGGGACAGAGCAACCGACAAAACCGTCGTATGCCCCACCGACGTCAAGGCTCGGATGGTAGGCTGATGAGGGTAGAACGGCTTGTGCCCGAATGGGCATCCAAATGCGCCGAGATCGAGAGGGAATGTCTTTCGACCCCCTGGACCGAAAGCCAGATACTCGATACCTGCTCGGACGAGCACGCCTGCTATCTCGTTGCGCTTGAAGAGGAAGAGCCGATAGGTATACTCTGCTTTTACTCGGTTTGCGGTGATGCGAGCATCAACAATCTTGCTGTGACGGAGTCGGCTCGCAGGCGAGGTGCGGCAGGGGAGCTTTTGCTCTTTGCCGAGCAGCTTGCACGCAGGTCGGGTAACGAAAAAATAACGCTCGAGGTGGATGTTTCCAACACGGGCGCAATAACACTTTATAAAAAGCACGGCTACACAGCCGTGGGAATAAGGCGGGGCTTTTATCACGGAAGCGACGCCTATACGATGGAGAAACGGCTATGAAAATTCTCGGAATCGAGTCCTCCTGTGACGAGACCGCCGCAGCGGTGGTTGAGGACGGCAGAAAGGTGCTGTCAAGCAGGGTTGCTTCACAAATTGATATTCACAAGGTTTATGGCGGAGTTGTGCCCGAGATAGCATCGAGAGCGCACACCGAGTCGATTTGCGGTGTGGTGGAATCGGCGCTTTCGGAGGCCGGGCTCGCTATAGAAGATATCGACGCCATCGCCGTGACTAACGCACCGGGGCTTATAGGCGCATTGCTTACAGGCGTTTCGTTTGCAAAGGGACTTGCCGTTTCGGCAAACAAGCCTCTCATCCCCGTTCATCACATTCGGGGACACGTTGCCGCAAATTACGTAGCTCACGAAGAGCTTGAGCCGTCGTTCGTTGCCCTGGTCGTTTCGGGCGGACACACCTCGCTGATGAAGGTGGACAGCTACACCGACTACTCGCTCATTGGTCACACCCGTGACGATGCGGCAGGCGAGGCGTTTGACAAATGCGCCCGTGTGCTTGGACTTCCCTATCCCGGCGGTGCGGCTATGGACAGGCTGGCCACGGTCGGAAATTCCGAAAAATACCGCTTCACGGTGAGCAAGGTGGACGATTGCGAGTACGATTTTTCGTTCTCGGGACTAAAAACGCAGGTCATCAACCTCGTTCACACCGAGGTTTCCCGCGGCAGAGTTATTGACGACGAGTTCCGTGCCGATATTGCCGCCTCCTTTACCTCGGCGCTGGTACGCACCATCACCGACAGGCTCTCGCTTTATTTTGAGAACAACGGCAGCTGCAATATCGTTCTCGCCGGCGGCGTTGCCGCCAACTCGCATCTCCGCAGGGCGGTTGACGAGACCGCAAAAAAATACGGCGCAAGACTGTTTTTACCTCCCCTTTCACTGTGCGGAGACAATGCGGTTATGATCGCCTCACAGGGCTATTTTGAGCATCTTGTAGGAGTAAAATCCGACCTTAATCTCAATGCTTATGCAACAAAATCGGTTTAATGTATAAAACATAATTTTCCGCCCGAATTGTGGATAACTCGGTGGAGAATGTGGATAATCAAGGCTCGAAAAACCGAAAATCAAGGCATTTGGCTTTTTTGGCTGTGGAAAACCCCGTGGAAATGTGGCTAACTCGGTGTCATAATTTATTTTTTCCGCTGTGTTATGTCAACTTATTCGTGCATAAACGGTTGTATTTTTGCAAAAAAATTTCCCGACAGAAACGGCTGTCGGGAATAAGTTTTTTGATTTATTTTTTCGATTGCGGAAGTGCGTTTTCGCCGCCCAGAAAGCGGATAGCACGCTCGACCGAATCACGGGAGTTGCCCCAGGGCTCAGCCTCGTAGCGGTAGTCGAATTTTTTGCAGAACCAGGAGACCTCCTCGGAAAGCGTGGCAAGATACCCGCTGTTTTTGGCGATGACCGCCTTTGCAAATGCGTTGTAGCTCTCCTTGCCCAAAACTCCCCTGCCTGCCTCGAGGTACATTTTATAGTGAGGCAGACAAAAATATTTTACTTCGTCGAACTTACCGCGGAAATCCCTTTCCTCATCATAAAGGTAGGCGGCTGTTTCGAACATCTTGCCTATTTTCGAGGCTATTCTTCCGCAAACGTAGCAATCCTTTTCCAGCCTTTCGACACGGCTGACGCTTTTTGCGGCGATATCACGTGAAAAGACGTTGCCTGCCGACAGCTCCTTTTTGAGAGCACCGAGGTGGCTTTCGAGCATAAGCCCGAGCCCGAGACGGTTTTTCATCTCAAACATCCTGTGATAATGCCTGTTGCAAAAGCCCTGCTCGTTGGTGGCTATACGTATCTCGGGCTCCATCATAGATGCCCCGAGGATAATATCGAGCTCGTCGTTCTCGAGCTTGGCGTACAGCTTGCAAAACGGACATCCGTCGGGGTGGTCAAACGCCTCGTTTACGGGAATTGTATAGATTCTCTCTTTCATATCCACACTCCTTTTTTACATACTATCACACTTTCAAGAAAATTACAAGGCGGTACACAATGATAACCAAAAAAACCGAAAACGGAATACTCGTGACAGATATCGATACCTTTGACGTACCTTCCTGTCTCGAAAGCGGCCAGTGCTTCCGTTTTGAAAGGACAAGCGGCGGCTACTCGCTCGTTGCCTGCGGCCGCAGGCTGGTTATCAGCGAGCGTGACGGCGGCTGGCTTTTTGAAAACGTGAGCGAGCAGGACTTTGAGAGCGTGTGGGCAGACTATTTTGATCTGAGGCGTGATTATAATAGCATTATCGAGTCCTTTGCGGGAGACAAGGTGGTTTACCGAGCCGCAAATGCCTGCAGGGGAATACGCATTCTCCGACAGGACCCCTGGGAAACGACGGTCAGCTTTATTATCTCGCAAAACAATAACATTCCCCGAATCAAAAAGATAATCGAGTCGCTTTGCGTGCTGGTGGGAAGAAAAAATCCCGACGGAAGCTACGCATTCCCCACTCCCGATGATATACTTGCGCTGGGCGTGGAGGGGCTTGCGCCGATCAAAAGCGGCTTCCGGGCAAAATATTTGGTCTCGGCGGCGGAAATGACTCTCTCGGGACTTACACCCGAATATATCGACTCGCTCGATTACGACTCGGCTCTGGCCGAGCTCAAAAAAATAAAAGGGGTTGGCGACAAGGTTGCCAACTGCATTCTGCTTTTCGGATATCGGAAATACGGCGCATTCCCTATCGACGTGTGGGTAAAGCGCATTATTGATAAATATTACGGCGGCTCTTTTGACCCGTCGGCACTCGGCAAATACGCAGGAATTGCCCAGCAATACCTGTTTCACTACGAGCGTGTGTTGGGAGGTGATAAGGAATGACTAAAAGACAAAAAATATCACTTTCCGCTTTTTTTCTCGGAATCCTGCTGATTTTCGTATTGCTTTTCGTATGCGGGAACTCCCTTGCCATCTTGCTCATCGGAGCAGACGAGGCAGAGGCGGAGATAGGCACCGACGATATAAAAAACGGTTATTTCTCGGACGGCACGACGGTTATACACAAGGACGGTTACGTTGTATTTCCCGTGCAGGATTATAAATCCGTATATTTTGAATGGGGCGGCTCGCCTGATGTCGAGGCAAAAGTTTTTAACGTAACGGTGCAATACCGCAAAGGCTCGCTCTCGGATAAAAAAGAAATATTTTACGCCTGCAAGGGGCAGGATCTATGCATCCCTCTCGATTCCGAGGGCTATGACACTGCCGCAGTTATGTTCGGACAGGAGTTTACGGCAGGTAAAATAACGTACAACCGCACCTATGGCTACCGATTTCCCGTGTTCTCAATCCTTGCACTCGGACTCATCTGGCTGTTTTTGTGCGCAGGTTGGTGCTTTGAGTGGCACAGGTTGATTTTTGATCCGAAAAGCAGGGAGCAAAAGGGTATTTTTGGAGCGTTGATTCTCGTTTTTGCCGTGATTTCGGTGTTTATATACGCTTTTTCGGTTGACGGAGGTATGCTGTACGAGTACCCCCTGTCCTCGGTGGACGGCTACGGCTGTTATCCCCAGCTTTTTGATGCGTTTATGAAGGGTCAGACCAACATAGACACCGAGTACGATCTCTCGGTTTTTGAGACGATAAACCCCTATGACCCGACCGAGCGTTACCTTGCAACGGGCGAACGGTACGGTGTTTTTTGGGACAGAGCGTATTTTGGCGGAAAGCTGTACTCCTATTTTGGGGCAGCACCCGTGATTTTACTTTATTTTCCTATCTATTTTATTACGGGCTCTATCCCCTCGGATGCGTTTGCGTCCCTCCTGCTTGCGATCTTTGCCGGTCTGTTTTTGATGCTGACCGTGTGGGAGTTTTCACGGCAGTATGCAAAACAGGCTCCGTTTGCGGCGGTGTGTATGCTTGCCTTATCGGTGCCGTTTGGTGCTCTTTTGCTCCCAACGCTCACCAATGCAAATTTTTACCATATAGCGGTGCTGTCGGCATTATTCTTCACGTCGGCTCTGCTTTACCTGTTTTTGCGAGGCACGGGATGCGAGCTTGCCATATCACGCCGAACACTGTTTGCGCTGGCAGGGCTCTCTCTCGGAGGCGTGGCGGCATCGAGACCGACGCTTGTACTTTTTGTGCTCGTTCTTGTTCCGCTTGCACTTCGTTATTTGCGTGAAAAAAAGAACGGCAGGCTTATCGACGTTACCGCTTTTGCTCTGCCGGTGCTCGTTTGCGCGGGACTTTTGATGTTTTACAACCATTCCCGATTCGGCTCTCCGTTTGATTTCGGAAACAACTATCAGCTTACTATCCGCGAGGTATCGCTTTACACCTTCAAAAGCGAGTATTTTGCTCCCTCGCTTTACTGGTATTTTGCTCAGCCTGCCTCGTGGGACGGAGTGTTCCCCTATCTGCACCCGAGCGTTTTACGGCTAAAATCGTTGGCGGATCTGCCCTATCTCTACAACACTATCGGCTCGCTGTCGATACCTGTTACTTGGGGAAGCATTTTTACGCTCTCGGCAACAAAAAAACAGCCCTATTTGAGAGCGACAGCCGCAATTGCGGTCGTCTCGGCTGTGTTTTTGGTATATTTCAACACCTGCTTTGGCGGAGTACATTTACGGTATGCCGCCGATATCATGTTCATTCTCTCCCTGCTCGGTGCGCTCTCGCTGCTAAAGCTGATGTCGAACAGAACGCAAAACGGCAGGAGCTGCAGTTTTATTTTCGGTGTTGCCGTAGCGCTCGTTTTGCTTACGGCGGCGGTAAATATTCCGCTTTGCCTCGATAACGAGCGTGATATGATAATGAAAATGAGCCCCAAGGTGTTTTATTACTTTGCAAAATAAAGCGTTTGTGCTTACAAATGCGATGCCGGTTAGTTTATCCGTTAATTTTTTGTTTGATAAGCCGTTCAAAGCGGAAATAACGGTCATAAAGTCTGCCGAAAAGCCCTATCATAGGACCGTTGACAAGCGCACAGACAACCGTTCCGAGCTTTACTCCCTCAAAATGACCAAACCCGAAAAAGCAGAACGAAAAAATCACCGAAACAACACAGCTGGTGCAATCGTACGCCTGCTTGAAGCGGTCCTGCCGGATACCGAAATTTTTGGACACCTCCTTGACGAACAGATCGTATGACTCGGGAGGAATATAGGTGCGGAACATAAACGCAACGCCTATGCAGCATATCACCGTTCCTGCCGCAAACATCACGATCCTCAACCACATCGCATCGAAGGTATAAAACGACAGCAGATACAAAAATCCGTCAAGTATATAACCGCCGACAACTGCCGTGACAAAAGAGAAAAGATAGGATATTCTAAACCTTTTGAGTATAAGACACATCAGCAAAAGCACTATGCCCTGCATTGTGTAGCTCGCAACTCCGAATGTAAAAAACGGCAAAAACTCGGATATTCTGAGGTACAGCAGGTATGCAGGCGCAACGATCATACTGAGCCCAAAATCCGCTTTTTCCATCAGCGAAATACTGATCTGTATGCAAATAATCCCTATCACGTATGCGGCCTCGGAATAAAAAACTCTCTTTTTTTGTTCCACAATCAGATCTCCTTATATATGGGGCAGTTCAAAGCAGGCACAGGGTATCATCCTGCCTGTTGAAAGGTTATATCCGAGAATCACCGTTTTGGTATCAAATACCTTTAGGATATGTCCCTCGCTTCCGTACTCGGGAGTAACGGTGTACCTTCCGTCCCAACTCCTGATCAGCTCCCCTTTTTCGTTATATGCGGTGCTCTGACATCCCGAGCCGAGGTGGATCATCCTGCAAGCCTCGCCCTGCGGCTGATAATTTCTGCCCTCGTAAAGCGAGAGGTGTGTATGTCCCGAAAGCATTATTGCGTTCGGGTGCTCCCTTAGTATGCGCACGTAGCGGTTGTTGCCCAAAAATCCCTTTTCGGTGGCAATACAGCCGCGATAGCCGCCCGGCTTGCGGTCGCCTACCCCAAACTCAAGGAAGGGTGCGTGCTCAATCACGAAAATGCTTGTTCTTCCATCATCATATTCCTTCATTACCTGCTCAAACCAATCGAGCTGAAGCGATGAGAAATTATCCTCGCTTGCGGTCAGGTAGGATGCCGAGATCTCCTGTGCGAGGAAAACCAGCAAAACCCGTCTGTCGCCTTGACTGCGCTCGACAAAAAACCAGGGAGAATCCTCGAAAGGTCTTGTTTCGCAAGGCTTTTTGGTACATTTTACAAACCTTGCCCTGCCCTCGGATGAGTTCCCGTGATTGCCGATAGAGCAAAAAACCTCGTCGGGATGAAAGGGACTTTTTTTAATTATCTCGGAGTAGATCTCATATTCCCTCTCAACGGTCAGCCCGTCGTCCCCGTCACCCGTAATGTCACCGGATACGGCAACGAGCCGGCAACCGCTTTTTTTGTAAAAATCGAGAGCCTTCTCCCATTTTTTATAGGCCCCTCTGGCGTGAACCTCAAAATTCATATGAATATCGGCAGTTGCAGCAAAGGTAAAACAGGCCGTGTCCTCGCTGTCTGCCGCCTCAAGCGGAGCAAACGCAACCGGGGCAGTGCCTTTTGGCGGGGCAAAAAGACGTTTTTCGGATACAAAAAGCGCAAGCCCGCCTGCCGAGCGCGGAATATGCCAATGCTCGGGAATTAAAAACTCGCATTTTTTGACGGTAGGAGCCCAAAAAACCTCGTCACAGCAGTCAAGTATGTTTCCGAGCTTATCGGCATAAAAAACGGTCAGAAATCCGCTATCTGCCCCCTGTGCATCTACGCAGACAGTTATTCCGTCCCTGCTTTTATTCAACGTAAGACCGAAACTGCTTTCCATAACCGATATGTCCCTCTTTTTACATGTTTATATGCAAGTATACACCAAGGAACAATGTTTTTCAACCTTGTAACCGCTTTTCTCTTGCAAAAACCCGCCCGAGAGTGTATAATGCTTTTGCGTTATTAAAAATCTTAACGGTAGGAGACCATCGTAATGAAAAAATTATTAGCTGTTCTTCTTTGTATAATCATGCTTTTTGCCTTTTCTGCGTGCTCGGGAGACGAGCCCGGTGCTGAGAGCGTTGATACCTCGGCAGAAAGCTCGGAAGATGCGCCTGTCACTATCCGAATCGGCACCTATAATATCGCTAACGGACGTAACGTTGCACACGATTTTCAAATTCTTGCCGACGATATCAAGGAGGCCGACTGCGATATTATAGGTATCCAGGAGGTTGACGTCAACTGCAACAGGAGCAAAAATCAGGATACTCCAAAAATACTTGCCGAGCTCAGCGGCTACGAATACTATGCGTTTTTCAGATGCATTGATTACGATGGCGGTCAGTACGGCACCTGTATTCTTTCAAAATATCCGATTATCGAGACCTCCGACGTTGAGCTTAACGACGGAAGCGAGGTTGAAAGACGTGTGCTTGCCTGTGCAAAGATCGATTTGGGCGGTACGGTGATTAACTATTACAACACGCACCTCACCGTTCACCGTGACGACATCCGTGTAAACGACGAGCTTCCGATAATCGCTTCCGCCCTTGCCGGCGTTGAACGTTGCATCCTTACCGGTGACTTTAACGTAGACGGATTTGATGAGTTTGAGCTGCTCGCACCCCTTGCGACCACGAATAACGACGATCATCCCTTTACGACCTATCCCGGTGACGGCGATGCCGCCCGTATGATCGATAATATCCTCTTTTCCGAGGAGTTTACTCTCATAGAGGAGTCGATAGCTATGCGTGAGAACAATCACTCCGACCACTATCTGTTCTACGCCGATTACGAGATCGTCGGCTGATATCAAAATCTGCAAAAATCAAAAAGCCGTCACGGAAGCAATCCGTGACAGCTCTTTTTTGTTGCTTAATAATCAGCCTAATGTGTAGGTGCCGAGAACAACGCGCTTGAGCATAAGATAGTCGGTGCCATTTATATCTTCGTCACCGTTGATGTCGGCGGCAGCCGTTTGAGCACCAGACAGCGAATAGGTACCGAGAACCGCACGCTTTAGCATAAGGTAGTCGGTCTGGTTTACGTCTCCGTCGCCGTTGACGTCACCTCTTACCGAAGTGCCCGTTACGGTGCCATCATTTGAAACGGTGCCGTCGGAGCAGTAAACGGTGTAATCGCCGGTGTTCGTATCCCAGTAAAGTCCTTTTTCTATCGCAAGCCACTCGGCACAGGTTCCGCCAAAATTGATTGCGCTAAGCGAGGAACAGCCTTGGAGCGCCGCCCTCTCAATCGAGACAACACTAACGGGAATACTGATGCTTTCAAGCGAGGTACAGTAATAAAAATCACAGTAGCTAATCTCGGTTATACCCTCGGGAATCACTACACTCTCAAGCGAGGTGCACTCACCAAACGCCCACTCGTCCATAAAGCTGAGGCTATCGGGAAGAGTGATACGCTTGAGAGCTGTGCATTCGCCAAACGCCGAATAACCGATTGTTGTGACACTGTCGGGAATATTTATCGATTCGAGCGACTCGCATGATCCAAAGGCATAGTTGCTGATTTCTTGGGCGCCGCGCGGAATATACACGTAGCTCAGCGAGGTGCATCCCTCAAACGCCTTGTGTCCGATGATTTTCATACTGTCGGGAAGCGAGATTCTCGGCAGAGCGGTACAATCGTAAAACATACCCTCGTAAATCTCGGTCATTCCGGCAGGAAGTCTGACGCTTGTAAGCGAGGTACAGCCATCAAAAACGTATTTGCCCATCTCGGTAACGCTGTTGGGGAGCGAGATTTCGACAAGCGACTCACATTCCGCAAAGGCGTAATTGCCGATTCCCGTAACACCGTTCGGGATGTTTATGCTTGTAAGCGAGGTACAGCTTTCAAATGCATATTCGCCAATAGCGGTAACGCTGTCGGGGATAACGATGCTCTCGATATTTACAGAGTATCTGAATCCGTAAGATTTAATACCCATGACTACCTCGCCGTCGGGGCTGACCGAGGGAATATATATGGTGGTATCGTTGCAGGTGCCCCTGGCAACACGGCAGGTGCCGTCACCATTGGAGAAGAATATAAGTCCCTCGCTTCCGTGTATGGGATTGCCGTTGGGATAGAGAGTTCCGTCACTGCAGTAGATATAAAAATCTCCTGCCTGTTTATTCCAATCAGAATTGACCGATATTTCATGCCACTCGTCGCAGGTTCCGTTATAATGAACCTCGGTAAGAGCGGTACAGCTCTCAAGAGCAGAAATATTTATATGCGTAACCGTGGAGGGAATATAAAGCGTTTCAAGCGAGGTGCAACCCGAAAATGCCCAGGCGTCAATCACCTCGGCTCCCTCGGGAACGCTTACGCTCGTAAGAGCGGTGCACTCCTCGAATGCGTGTGCGCCGATGGTGGTCAGCGTGGTAGGAAGGCTGACCGAGCTCAGAGCGGTACATCCACGGAAGCTCTGGTATCCGAGTGAGTTAAATCCCTCGGGCAGAGATATCTCGGTAAGAGAGGTACAGCCGTAAAAGGCGTTCATACCTATGCTGACAAGCGTATCGGGAAGCTCGATTTCCTCAAGTCCCGCACAGCGTCCGAATGCGGACTGTCCTATAGCGGTAAAGCCCTCGGGCAAAGCAATCGTTTTCAAACCCGAGCATCCGTAAAACGCCTCGGTGCCAACGCTCGTGAGCGAATCGGGGAGCTCGAGCTCGGTAAGGGAAGCGCAGTTATAAAAGGTCTGGTTACCTATCGAGGTCATCCCGTCGGGAATGGTTATTTCCTCGAGTGCGCCGCAATTTTTGAACGCCCAGGCGTTAATGCTCTCGAGACTCTCGGGGAGCGAAACTCTCGTAAGCGAGGTACATCCGTCAAAAACGTTGGTCGGAAGTACCGTAATACCCTCGGGAATAACTATGCTCGTAAGATTAGTGCAATTTTGGAATGCGCTGAACGAGATTGCAATAACCTCGTATCCCTCCGGATTGACCGCAGGAATGACCACGTCGGTGTCGGTGCAATCCCCTATTCCCGAGATATAGCAGGTATTTTGCTCGTCATCGTAGTTCGAGTACGCAAGACGGCTGGAGTAATCCACGTCGGCGGTGACAAGCACGGCAGGAAGCGTGATTGCCGCAAGCATAGCCGCAAGCAAAAGCGCAACGAATCTTTTCAGAGTTTTTCTCATTTTTGTTCCTTTCTTTCTTTGGTAATATACCAATACGGGATATTAAGCTTATACCAAAACGGTATAATAATTATGTAATAATTCTGTTTTGATGAAGGGTGGCTGTTTCTTTTGGAATTCAGGCTCAAGGAACTGCGAAAAAAACACGGTATATCACAGCTCAAGCTGGCGCTTGACCTGAATATGAACCAGAACTCCATCAGCAGATACGAGAATATGGAGCGAGAAGCTGACTACGAAACGCTTATACGGTTTGCCGATTATTTTGAGGTGTCGGTGGACTATCTGCTCGGCAGAACCGATGAATACGAGCTTGAAATGTAATTGTTTTTGAAAGCTGTCACAGATGCAATCCGTGACAGCTCTTTTTTTGTTGCCGTCATTATATCCCAAAATGGGATGTTTGTCAAGTTATTTTCCTGCCTTCCCCGCACGATAGGCGTTGAGGGCGATATAAATACCCAAAAGCAGAGTTACTGTTCCGATAACGACCGCAAATTTTAAGCCATCCCCAACCTCGTTTCCGAAAAAGTAGAGGTTTGCATCAAAAACATCCCCCATCTCTGTTATCGACTCCTCGGGAAATCCCTTATCGGCAACTGTATCGAGCACGCCCTGTGTGAGATGCCGGCGGAAAAGCGAGGTCGCATAGGTACCGGGAAGGAAGGATATTACTCTTTGAAGTCCCTCGCCAAACTGCGATATGGGCATATACGCTCCGCAAATAAATCCGTATCCTGAGCTGACTATCGTTCCAACCGCAGAGATCTGCCCCTGCGAAGAAAGAAAGAAGTTGATAACCGATGAAAGCGCCGTGCCGAACATTACGGTAAGTAAAATATCGGCGGAAACGAGCAGAATATCGCCTGCCGTAAGGTACCAGCCCTCTACGGCAAGATATATACAACCCAGCCCGAATGCAACAAAGCATATTATCAGCGAAGAAATCAGCGTTGCCGCAAAATATCCTATCGCAAGCGCCGAGCCCTTTACGGGGGTAACGGCAAGGTCGCCGCGGCACTTATTTACCTTATCCTGCACGATAAGCATATTCGAGCAGAACGGCACGGTTACACAGCTGACCGCAAGGAGCGAGGAAACGAGCTGTCCCCCCACCATTCCGCCGAGCAGGCCTTCCTCAAACTCCAAAAACAGAGGAACAGCGGTAGTAAAGCTGTCACGGTAGACCTTTGCGAGGAATGCCGCATACAGCACGAGAAGTATGGCAGGGGTGATAAGCGAGGTGAAAAACAGCCCTTTATCACGGAAAAACAGCTTGGTATTTCGTTTTATAAGTGCATTAAGTCCCGTCATTTGTTATCACCTCCGAGCTTTTTGCCTGTTGCGGCAAGGAAAACGTCATCAAGCGTTCCTTTTATTATCTCATAGTCC
>JAZNCU010000023.1:0-34393 GCA_045587745.1 Eubacteriales bacterium
CACGGTTATTTTCGTCGGCTATGAGGACAGGACCGAGGCGTCCCGTCTTACAGGCAGGACGGTTTATTTCGACCGTGAGGAGGTTCCTCTCCCCGAGGGTGTGTATTATAACGATGATCTCATCGGTCTTCCTGTGTTTGATGAGTGCGGCGCCAGACTCGGCACTCTCAGCAGGATAGACGAGGGAGTTGCATCGGATTACTATTTTGTCAAAGGCGATAGGGACTATTATATCCCTGCCGTAGATGCGTTCGTAGTATCAAAAGACATTAACAACGGAATAACCGTCCGTAATACAGACGGTCTTGAGGCGTAATTATGAATTTTGAAGTACTTACGCTTTTTCCGCATTCTCTGACACCGATATTCTCATCGAGTATTGTCGGCAGAGCGAGAGAAAAAGGGATTATCGGCGTGAACTGTACCGATATCAGGGATTATACTCTCGACAAGCACCGTAAGGTGGATGATACTCCCTATGGCGGAGGATACGGAATGGTAATGATGTGCCAGCCGGCTGTCGACTGCATCAGGGATGTCAAGAGCCGCTGTACAGGCAGTACCCGAGTTATATATATGTCACCGCAGGGTGCCCTGTTTACTCAGGATACGGCGAAAAGGTTGCTGGAATATGACAACCTTATTTTGCTTTGCGGACATTACGAGGGGATCGACGAGCGTATTATCGAGCTCGAGGTTGATGAGGAAATATCCGTAGGTAATTACGTCCTTACGGGTGGCGAGCTCCCTGCCGCAATCGTTGTGGATGCGGTATCAAGGCTCGTTGAGGGTGTTTTGCCCTCGCCAGAGTGCTTTGAGCAGGAAAGTCTTACCGACGGACTGCTTGAGCATCCCCAGTACACACGTCCGAGAGTTTTTGAGGGACTCGAGGTGCCCGAGGTGCTGATCAACGGAAACCACGCACTTCAACGTGAGTGGAAGTATCAGCAAAGCCTTGCACGCACCCGCGAAAAGAGGCCCGACCTGTTGGAGCAGAATAATGAGTAAAAAATCAAAGCAGAAAACTTTGGAAAACACCAAAGGGCTCCCTAAAAAGAGCTCTGTTTTGTCATACCCTTCACACATATCCAAAAAGATAGTCAGCTTTTTTGAAACGGGAGTTTTGTCGAGGCTTTTTCTGAGTGCAAAAAAGGTTGACTCGTTTATTCCTAACAAGGTGTTAAAGCCGCTTGAGAAGCATATAGGCTTCCGTAAGAACGTTCTGGACCCGACACGCAGATGGGTCTCCGGAATTATCGATAATAACCACGTTTCACGTGCGGTCACGGCTGTTATCCCCAGATTCCTGTCGGTTTCGCTCCGTTCCTTCGGAGTATTTTTCCTAACCTTTGCTTTGTATGCCGCAGGAATATATTTTTTGAAAATTTTTGCCAATATCAGGCTCGGCAATTCCACCGCTGATGATCTTTCGGCCTCTGCTATCGTTTTGCTTGTGGGAATTATACTTACACTCTTCGGGGATAAAAGTCTTATTTCCGCACTCGCAAACGGAAGGTGTGCAGGCTATATAATGGATTCTTTCGGGATTAACGAGGCGTATTTCCGCAACAGAGAGGCGGCGGTTCCGCGTACCGGAACAATGTTTTTGGCAGGAACCTTGCTTGGAATATCCACTCTGTTTTTTGCGCCGATCGCTGTACTCAAGGTTGTGGCGACGGTTCTTTTGGCATTGACGGTCTTCTTTATTCCCGAGTTCGGTCTTTTGGCATCGGTTGCGGTGCTTCCCGCCGTAAGCACTGACTTTTTGAAAACCGCCGTTGCATATACGGCTATCTGCTATATTATAAAATGCATCCGTATGAAAAGGAATTTTTATTTCGGTGTAGTGGATATCTGTATGGTGGGTGTTCTTGCCTTCAGCGCGATCGGTGTCGATGCGGGAACATTGATGTGCTTTTCGATGCTGTATTTTCTGGCAAGAAATATGCTAAACACCGAGCGCCTTATCAGGCAGGCAAACAGTACGCTTTGTATTGCTCTCGTTGTCGGAATGGCGTTCTATCTCGGAGGACATTTTGCCCATCATATTCCTTTTGAGTATCTGCGTAATACGGTTGTGTCATTTACCGATTATTCGCTCGGATCCTCGTTTATGGGACTTCTCACGGCTATTCTTATACCCTTTGTCTTCTCGCAGTATGCCGCAAAGAAACGTCTTCCCGCCGCGGTGTTTACGGTTGTCCTTACGCTCGCAAGTATTGTTATTGCGGACATAGCAATCTCTTGTTATCTGTTGGTGGTTTCGGCGGCTATCTATATTGCCGTCGGCAAAAAAGCACCTGTCGGTGCGGCTCTTTTCACTGCAGTGATGATACCCGCATTCTCTTTCCTGCATAGTCCTGTTTCAGCGATGCTTACGCATCTCGGCATTATAGGAGGTATGGGAGAGGAACTGGCCGATAGCGGTATTGCAAACGGATTTTTGGCTAACGGCGGTATAATACCCGTCATTTTGGTCGGTATTTGTCTGTTGCTTACCGTGCAAAAAATGTTCAGCAGCATTATTACGTCCGAAAAGAAGGATATTTTTGCGCTCTGCGGAGCCGTTGTTGCATCGGTCGTATCAATTGCGGTTTGCTGCTTTGTCATAGGCGGCTTTTATGCCGACCTGCGCGTGATAGCTCTCCTGTGTTTCGTTATCGGATACGGAAACGCCTGCTTTGCGGTTATTTCCGGACATTCTGAAGTGGGTTGACGGAGGTGAAGAAATGACAGAACGCAAACGTAAAACAAACACTCTCGACCTCGTCATCGTTATTGCATTGCTGTGTATAATTGCCGTGCTTATATTCCACGATATTATAGACGAATATTTTGGAGTACACGAGTATTACAAAACTACCTGCACCGTTGGTGTTGAAAACGCTGTTCTTACGGATAAAATTCTCGGCAGATACGTAGGCGGTGAGAAGCTCTACCTTATCAGCGGAAGCAGTATGCAGGAGGTCACCGTGCTTTCCTGTGAGTATAAGCGGAATTCCAACATTCAAACGTACGATATCACTCTTGTGCTCTCGCTCGACAGCTATTACCGTGACGACAGCAGCTATGCCCAAAGCGGATTAAAGCTCGCAGTGGGCGAGAGCTGCGGTGTTTCCGACGGTGATGCCGCACTAAGCGGTACTATATCAGCGGTCAACGTGTCGGGTACCTTGAGTTGATAGATATTATCGCCAAAAAGGGCTCCCATATAAATACTAAATTTGTTATTTCGGGTATTGATTTGTGCAAATCAATTTGTTATAATAGTTACAATCGGAGGTATTTCGTATGACCATCAAGAATATTGAGATACAGAATAATGTCGGTCTTCATGCAAGACCCGCAACATATTTTATCCAAAAAGCAAACTCTTACCGCAGCTCCATCTGGATCGAGAACAGCGATCGCAGAGCCAGCGCAAAGAGTCTTTTGGGTGTGCTTTCTCTCGGTATCCAAAAAGGTGATGTGATTACGATACTTGCCGACGGAAGCGATGAGGTCGAGGCAGTTGACGGGCTTGTCAACCTCGTGCTCGCCGGCTTTGGTGAATAAGTTTATAAAAAAACAGCCCTGAGCGTATGCACAGGGCATTTTTTGTCGGGGCCCCCAATAAACCGATAGGTTTCTTGGGGTGAGTATAGGTAGAGCAATGACAAGGGAAGAGCTGTACGAAAAAGCACGATTGCTTCCTGCCACGCCGGGCGTGTATATTATGTACGGCAAGAGCGGAAAGGTCATATACGTTGGCAAATCCAAGGCACTCAAAAACCGGGTGTCAAGTTATTTTGCGCCCTACGCCGACCATCACGGGAAAACCAAACGTATGGTTGATTCGGTAAACGATTTTGAGGTATACTACACTATGACCGAGCTTGAGGCTCTGGTACAGGAAAACCGATTTATCAAGCAGTTTCAGCCTCGTTACAATATAAAGCTCAAGGATGGCGGAGGCTATCCTTATATAAAGGTTTCACAGGGGGATTACCCCGATATAAGCGTTGCATACCGCAGGACGGCAGGGAACGATAAGTATTTTGGACCCTATTCCTCGTCACGGGTGGCAAGAAATATCGTTGAAACGGTCAAAAAAGCCTTTTCGCTTCCCACCTGCTCAAAAAAGTTCCCGTCCGATATCGGAAAGGGAAGACCCTGCCTAAACTATCATATAGGACGTTGCTCGGGTGTTTGCGTAAAGGGTAACGTGTCCCCGTCCGAGTACAAAAAGCTCGTTGCGAACGCCTGCTCGTTTTTGAAGGGTGACGGCGTAAAGCTCATTCAAAAGCTCACCGAGGATATGGAGCTCGCCTCCGAGGGACTCAACTTCGAGCTGGCGGCAAAGCTACGTGACAGTATTTACGCTATAAAAAAACTCAATGACCGTCAGCAAATCGTTTGCTCGCCCGATGTCGAGGCGGATATACTGGGTGTTTATCAGGACGACCTCGGCAGTGCGCTAACGCTGTTTTTCGTACGGGGCGGCGCAATAGTCGATAGGGAGAACTTCTTTTTCGGTGCAAGCGAGATTATTTCGGGCAATTCGCTCACATCGTTTTTGCAGAGGTATTACGAGCTGAGGGGATTTGTACCCAAAAAGGTTTACGTCGATTTTGATTTTGAAAAATCCGATCTCGATCTGCTGTCGCAGTGGCTGAGCGAGAAAATGGGCTATAAAATTTCGGCCAGCGTTCCCAAAAAGGGGGATTTCAAGGCTCTTGCCGTACGGGCATCCGATAACGCAAAGCAGCTTCTGCTCCACAAAAGGGCAGGTGAGGACAGGCGGAGTGCTTTTCTTGCCTCGTTCGCATCATTTTTAGGGCTTGAGGTCGTTCCCGACAGGATCGAGTCCTACGATATTTCGCATTCGGGCGGCGAGTATTCGACCTGCGGAATGGTAGTGCTCGAAAAGGGCGTTTTCGTCAAAAAGAAGTACCGCTCCTTCAATATCCGTGACTCGGTTCAGGGAAGCGATACCGACTCGCTTACCGAGGCAATCACCCGCAGGTTTTCGCATTCGGATGACGAGGATGGCTGGGAGTATCCCGACCTTATTCTCGTTGACGGCGGTGTTGCCCAGGTCGGCGCTGTCAGGGGCGTGCTTGAAGAAAAGGGGATAGTCGTACCCGTTTTCGGAATGATAAAGGACGAGCATCATAAAACACGTACGCTTACCGACGGATACGGCGAGCTTTCGCTCGTGGCAAGGCAGGATGCCTTTGTATTCGTATACAAAATTCAGGAGGAGGTACACCGCTACTCGCTATCGCTGATGGATGCAAAACGGCGTAAGGCCGTTAAAAAGAGCAGTCTGACAGAGATAAAGGGAATCGGTGAGAAAAAGGCAAGCGATCTTATGTCGGCGTTTTCCTCGCTGTCTGCGCTTAAAAATGCTACCCACGAGGAGCTTACGTCAGTAAAGGGCATTTCGGATAGGGATGCTGACGAGATAATTGCCTATTTCGGAAAGGAAAAAGGATGAGAATTATTACAGGAATAGCCAGGGGCACAAAGCTCCATACCCTCCCCGGACTCGATACCAGACCGACTACCGAGATCACCAAGGAGGCGGTCTTCTCGGCCATTCAGTTTGATATTTGTGATCGCCGTGTGCTTGATTTGTTTTCGGGCTGCGGTCAGATGGCGCTCGAGGCGCTCTCGAGGGGCGCCGAGTCGGCGGTTATGGTCGACAGCTCACGCAGTGCCGTCAACGTTATTAAGGAAAATGCCGCAAAGACAAAGCTCATCAAGCAGTGTCGTGTTGCCTGCGCCGATTGGAAGGAATTTGTAAAAAGCGCATCGGGCAAGGAAAAATTTTCACTCGTTTTTCTCGATCCTCCCTATACCGACGGTCTGCTTGATCAGATAATTGAATATATTATCAAATCCGATATACTCACCGAGGATGCAATAATTATTGCCGAATCATCCAAAACAGGCGTGCCTGCGCCTATCGACGGTATTTCCCAAAAACTGTACCGCTACGGCAAGACCTACGTCAGCATACTTCGCTTTGGAGTGGGGGATGAATAATATGAACACAGCTATTATTTCGGGTGTGTTTGATCCCGTCACGGTCGGGCACGAGGATATTATTCGGCGTGCAAGCGCGCTTTTCGACAGGGTGGTTGTTGCTGTTTCGGTCAACGCTGAGAAAAAATGTCTTTTTCCACCGGAGGTGCGCATCGAGGCGCTTAATGCTTTGGCATCTGAGTACGGTAACGTCACCGCCATCGAGTGCGACGGACTTCTGGCCGCCTTTTGCCAAAAATACGATAATCCCGTCATCGTACGCGGTGCACGTAACGGCAGTGATTTCGATTACGAGCGTGAGCTGTATATTATCAACCAAAGGCTCGGCGTGCACGAGAGCATAGTCCTGCCTGCGCGTAGCGGGCTCGACCATATCAGCTCTACCTATGCCCGTGAGATGATCAAGTACGGCAAGTCGCTCGAGGGTATTATTCCCGAGCCTGCACTTGCGGTATACAAAAGGTGGATGGGTGAGTGTAAATGAAAAGTATTCGCATAAAAAATACCGACATTCGCTTTATCCGTGAGCCGCTGTTGAGTCCATTCGGATTCAAGGGCAAATACCTTTCGGAGCTGTGGCAGACTGTTGCGTATATCGAGAGCGATAGCTTTTGCGCCGCCTGCCCCTGCACGATAAGCGTGCTGTGGTCGGACGGAAACGTTTTTGCCGAGCATACCCCCGATGAGTCGAGTGCGCTGATGCGTGATGTCACCGCCTATGCCCTCGATATGATAAAGGGTGAGCATTTTACCCGTCCCGATGAGCTTCTGTATGAAATTTTGCCCGAGCTGAAGCAGTATGCCGACAGAATCTGTAACCGATGCGTTGCCGAGACGTTTGTGCTTAACTCGCTCGTTGGTGTCGACTATGCGCTTTGGACGCTTTTTGCTCTCGAAAACGGGATAACCGATTTTGACGGGATAATCCCGGACTACGCAAGGTCGGCTATGAGCTCCCGTTACGACGGACTCGCACATATCCCGCTTGTCAGCTATGCGGTGGGCGAACACGAGCTTCGCACCCTGCTTGATAACGGCACTGCGCTTTTGAAAATCAAGATCGGTCACGGAAGCGGTGCTTCTCTTTCACACGAGGAGGATATGCGGTCGATGCTTGAATGGGACAAAGAACGGCTTGAGTTCATCCATTTGATCGCAAAGGAATATAGTACCCCGCTTACAAAAACGGGTACGGTGAGGTACTACCTCGATGCAAACGGCCGCTATGATAGTATTGAACGTGTTACCGAGCTGCTCGATTTTGCCGATAAGATAGGTGCGCTTGACCGTATTGAGCTTATCGAGGAGCCGTTGCCCCCCGATGACGAGAGCTCGGTTGCCGATCTGCCTGTAGTGATAAATGCCGATGAATCGGCCCATTCACTTGCGGACGTGCAAAAAAGGCTTTCGCAGGGGTACAGAGCCGTTGCCCTCAAGCCGATTGCAAAAACCATGTCGGTTTCGTTTGCGATGGCGGCTGAGGTGGCACGCTCGGGAGGCGGGTGTCTCTGCGCCGATCTGACGGTAGTACCGCTTCTTGCCGAGTGGAACAAGCAGTTTGCTGCACGTATTGCGCCGCTTGGCGGAATGAACTGCGGAGCGATCGAAATCAACGGCAACCAGAACTATGTTAATTGGAATGCGCTCGGGGAAATGATCCCGGCAGGTATGCCGTTTGATGCCTGTCCAAAGGGCAAAATCGTTTTGAACCGTGATTATTATAGCAGGGGCGGATATCTGTTTGATCCCAACGGATATATAAAAATGTTTTGAAATCCGTGATAAACGGAAAGGAGTAATTATGAAAATAGCTGTTATTATGAATGCCGGCACCCGTAATATGGTGTTCAACGAAAAATGTCTAAACCGTCTTGCACAGTCGGGCGAGGTCGTTATCAACGACGGAGGCACCGATTTTGATTCGGTCAAGCCTCTTATCGAGTCGGCTGATGCAATCGTCACCTCCTGGGGAAACAGTCCTATCGACGAAAAGGCACTTGAGCTCTGCCCCAATCTTAAAATCCTTCTCCATGCCGCAGGCAGCGTAAAGCCTGTCGTTTCGGATGCGCTTTGGGGAAAAGGAGTGCGTGTCACCTCCTGTGCGGGCGTGCTGAGTATGGGTGTTTCGGAAACTGCACTCGGATTCACTATTGCCGCAAGTAAAAATTTCTTTAACCTTAACGATAGCCTCCACGCAGGTAATTGGGCAGAGGGTAAGGAGAATATCCGCGAGCTGTACGATCTCACTGTCGGCGTTATCGGCGCAGGCTGGGCAGGCAGGCATTACATAGAGCTTATGCAGGCATTTGACGTTGATATTTTGCTCTATGATCCGTTTGTCAGCGAGGAAAAGGCCGAGTCAATGGGTGTAAAAAAGGCATCGCTTGAGGATGTGCTCAGGAATAGTGATATTATTTCTATCCACGCACCTGAGATTCCCTCTACCCGTCATATGTTCAATGCCGAGACGCTTGCTATGATGAAAAAGGATGCAGTCCTTATCAACACCGCACGAGGAAGTATTATCGATGAAAAGGCGCTCTATGAGCATATGAAGGCAGGTAACCTCAAATACGCCTGTCTCGACGTTTTCGATCCCGAGCCTCCCGCAGCAGATAATCCCTTGCGCACCCTCAAAAACTGCATTATGACTCCTCACCTTGCAGGACTTGCAAACAACGGACTCAAAAAAATCGGTCAGCACGTTTGCGAGGAGCTTGAGAGCTTTATCAAGGACGGAACTCTCCGCACCGAGGTTACGCAGGCAATGCTTGCGACTATGGCATAAACTGTTGACAAATCAACAAAAAGTGTTATAATAACAATAACAAATTATTTGGAGGATATTATGAAAAAGTTTTTAGCAGTACTTTTTGCAACCGTTCTCTGTCTTACCGCTTCCTTTAGCGTATTCGCTGAGGAGTTTGATGCAGAGCAGACGATCGGCGCTGACGGCAACGCAAGCTACAGCGATGCTATCGGCTATGTGTTCACCGTTGATGATGTAAACGGCAAGATTGACGGTGAGGACACCACCCTTATCACTACCAATGAGGCTTTTGCGGTTTCTAACCCTAACTGGGCTATCAACGTTCATCTTAAAAACGTTGGCGAGAACCTTTATCAGGTAATCAAGGTTGTTGCTACTCCCGGCTCTGCCGAAGCAGCAGGCATCACTCTTGGCGACGGCGAGATCGTTTTCATCGCTCACTCTTCCACCAGTAATCCTACCCAGGAATCCAACTACCCCAACTGGCAGCAGAAGGTAGTTGCTCTCGCACTCGTTGCAGGCGACTATATGCTTCTCGAGAACGTTGACCTCGAGGCAGGTACTACCAGCGGCGGTACCTTCACCGTTCTCTCTGCTGACGAGGCTGCAGATCTCGGTGCAAGCACAGGTACTGACGAGTCTACCGAGGAGTCCGTAGAGGAGTCCGTAGAGGAATCCACCGAGGAATCCACCGAGGAGTCCAAGGAAGAGTCCAAGACCGAGACCGAGTCCAAAACTGAGACCGAGTCCAAGACCGAAGGCACCACCTCTGAGATGGAGACCGACGGCGGCAACGCATGGCTCTGGATCGTAATTGCAGTTGTTGCAGTTGTAGCAGTTGTAGTTATCATCATCGTTGTCAGCAAAAAGAAATAATTCGGTTTAGTAATTTTGGAGCCGATTGATGTTACAGTCAATCGGCTCTTTCTTTTTGCTTGGGATAGATGATTTTTATGTTTATTTCAACCTCACCTGTCCTTTCCTGCTTTGACCACACGGTATCATATCCGCTGTTATTCATCATAGCGGCCGCCCTGCTCAGCATGTTGTAAAAAAAGCCTACGTCCTTGATTGCACCGATAGTTTTAACGCTTTTGAGAGGGAGGGAGGCTTTCTTCTCGGGTCCCTTTGCAATGCCGAAAAGTAAGCGCAGCCTCGCTTTTGGGTCGTCGAGCGATGAAATGTAATAGCAATGGCTTTCCGTCAGCCGATTGTTTATGGCGTAAAGCCTTTCGCGCTCACTGAGCGATAGTAGGGACAGCTTTTTTTCTATCTCCTCCTCGGGTATGTTCAGCCTTGCGGCAATCTCGCTTTTCGGAAGGCCTGTGATTCTGATCAGATTGCTCAGCGCCTCGGCATGCTCAAAGAATCCCAAGTCCCTTGATATCCCGTTTTCGGTCAGGCACAGTAAGATGCCTCTTGCATTCCCTGCCTTTATTACCGAGCAGGGAACCTTTTTTATATTCATCAGCTTCGCCGCACGCAGTCTTCGCTCACCGCATATCAGCTCGTACAGTCTGCCTGTCTTGCGCACGAGAATAGGGCTTATCATCCCAAAGCGTTTAATACTCTCGCCGAGGTTTTTGAGCTCGATTTCGTCAAATTCTTTGCGTGGGTGCAGGGGAGAGGTGATAATTTTTTCGGTGGACAGCATAACGATTCTTGGCTTGTACGGCTTCAATTTTCTTCGACCTCCTCAGTGTTGCGGGAACAAAAAAAGATGCGGTAACAGATATTACCACATCTTATATGTCTTTTTGTGTTGCAATAGGTCGTCAGAACAACTTTTTCATATGAAAATACAGCTTTCCGTCTCTCTCGTGCACCTCGCCGAGCGAATGGAATCCGTTTTCGTCGTAAATCCGCCAAAGTGTGCCCTGCTCGGGCTTAATAGCACGGAGCTTGCGTACCTCGATATGCTGTCCCTGCTTGTAAAGTCGCTCAAAGAAATCCGTCAGCCTTGCGGTAGGCAGGTGATTGAACATCCGCTCAATCGGTATAATCCGTTCGATTATCTCGTCCCTTGTCATACCGCCGAGACTGTCAAACTCAATGGCGTCATCTTTTGTAAAGCCGCCCACCTCAACTCTGTCGAGCGAGGACATAACCGCTCCGCAACCCAGCTCCCTGCCAATATCGGCACAGAGAGTGCGTATGTAGGTTCCCTTCGAGCATTTAACGTCGAGATAAAACTCACCGTCCCGTTCAAACGGATTACATGAGTAAATGTTAACCGCCCTTTCCTGACGCTCGACCGTAATACCCTCTCGTGCAAGGTTGAGCAGCTTGATTCCGCCCACCTTGAGCGCCGAGTACATAGGAGGAATCTGCATTATCTCCCCCTCAAATTCCTTTGCTGTTTTTGAAAACGATTCAAAATCGGGTAGCTCGCCCACGTGGGTAGAGGTAATCTCGCCCGTGATATCCTCGGTCTCGGTCGTGATTCCGAGCTTTATGCCTGCGATGTATCGCTTATCGTGATCCATCAGATATTCACTTGCCTTTACCGCAGTTCCTACCATAATGGGCAGAATACCGCTTGCCATGGGATCAAGCGTGCCGCAATGACCTATTTTTCGTTCTCCGAGAAGATAGCGGAGCTTTGAAATCACCATATGCGAGGTGATACCCTTGGGTTTGTTGATAACTAATACTCCTCGCATCAGCCTATCTCCGTAAATATTTTTTCAATAACTGCTCTCGCCTCGTCCATACCGGTGTTGAGCGAAAACCCTGCCGCATGGTAATGGCCTCCTCCTCCGTGAGAAGCGGCAATGGCGGCAACGTCAATATCGACATTTGAGCGCAGGGATATCTTAACGACACCGTTTTTCACCCTGATCATTCCCGATGCAAGCACTCCCTCGATCTGACGGGGAATACTGTTGAGTGAGCCGCAATCGCTCTCTTCGGCACCGCTTTGCCTGAACTCCTCCTCGGTAACGAATACGTAAGCGTATTTTCCGCCGCAAACAAAGGTGAGGTTGTTGTAGGCAATTCTTTCCAACGCAAGCTGACCCTTTGTTTTGCACTCAAACAGCATTCTGTTCACATAGGCAAAATCGATTCCCGTTTCAATGCACCTTGCGGCGGCAATATGCGTCTCGGGTCGGGTGGCGTCGTATTGGAAGCCGCCGCTGTCCGAGCATATTGCGGTGTAGAGGCATAGCGCAATCTCTTTTGTAAGAGCAACGCCCAGCTCATCCATCAGCATATAGATTATCTCGCCTGCGGCAATAAGCTCGCTCATCAGCAGACGGTGCTTGCACATCACTGTATTGACCTTGTGGTGATCGATCGAAAGCAAAAACTCGGGTGCGTCACCGCCCAGCATTTTTGGACCTGCAATATCCACGCTGATAGGAGTAAAATCCGAAAAATCGGTAGGGAACGGAACAAACAACTCGGTTGGCAGGAACGAGAGCCTTTTTGGAATAGCATCAAAGCAGGTACAAACCGCATTCTTGCCCATGCTCCTGAGAATGAGCGCAAGAGCACATCCCGAGCCAATCGTGTCGCCGTCGGGATTTGCGTGAGTGTAAATAACGTAGTTATCGTTTTCTGATAGCAGTCTGCAAGCCTCTTTGAGCGAAATATCAATCATTATTCGTTGATGTCCTTAAGAATTTTGGAAATGTTCATTGCTTTGACAGTATTATCATCAAGGATAAAGGTCAGCTTGGGCGTGATACGCAGGTTGAGCCTTTTTGCAAGCTCGCTCCTGATATAGCCCGATGCCGACTCAAGCCCCTTCTGAACACCCGTATCCTCACCGAATACGCTGTAAAAAATCCTTGCCACCGATAAATCGGGCGCAACCGAAGCACCTACGATAGATACAAAGCTGTCCGAAACACGTGGGTCCTTAACTGTGCGGATTATCTCGGCCATTTCCATGCAAATAGCATTGTTGAGTTTATCCTGTCTGTGAGACATTATCTCTCTACTTCCTCCATAACGTATGCTTCGAGGATATCTCCGACCTTAATATCGCCAAACTTCTCGAGTCCTATACCGCACTCAAAGGAGGAAAGCACCTCACGTGCATCGTCCTTAAAGCGCTTGAGCGAGGATATCTTATCCTCGGCGATAACAATACCGTCACGAACAACACGCACCATAGCGTTACGTGCAATTTTACCGTCAAGCACATAAGAGCCTGCAATAGTACCGACTGCCGGAACTCGGATAGCGTTACGTACCTCGGCGTGACCGAGCACGTTCTCACGGAAGGTGGGAGCAAGCATACCCTTAAGTGCTGCCTCGATCTCCTCAAGGCACTCGTAAATAACACGGTAGGTGCGGATCTCGACCTTGGATCTTGCCGCAATATCAATAGCATTCCTGTCGGGACGTACGTTAAAGCCTACTATAATAGCCTCGGAAGCGTTTGCAAGCATAACGTCGCTCTCGGTGATTCCGCCTGCGGCGGCGTGGATTACGCTGACTTTAACTTCCTCGTTGGAAAGCTTTTCAAGGCTCGCCTTAACAGCCTCGGCAGAGCCCTGTACGTCGGCCTTGACGATGATATTAAGACTCTTGACCCCGCTTTCGATCTGGGAGAAGAGGTCGTCAAGCGATACCTTGGTGCCCGACTGCTGCTCTTCCTTTTTCTTTGCACGGCGATCCTCGGCAAGGTCACGTGCAAGTCGCTCGTCGGCAACCGCATTAAAGAGGTCACCTGCCTCGGGAACCTCGGCAAGACCCATAATCTCAACGGGAACGGAGGGACCTGCCTCACTGAGCTTTTTGCCGGTGTGGTCGGTCATAACTCTTACTCTTCCCACAGCAGTACCTGCTATAATGATATCTCCGGTCTTGAGAGTACCGTTCTGAACAAGCAGGGTGGCAACTGCGCCCTTGCCCTTATCAAGCCTTGCCTCGATAACAACGCCCTTGGCTGCCCTGTTGGGATTCGCTTTGAGCTCAAGCATCTCGGAGGAGAGCAGGATCATATCAAGAAGCTCCTTAATGCCCTCACGCTTGAGTGCCGAAACGGGAACACAAATAGTTTCTCCGCCCCATTCCTCGGGAACGAGATCGTATTTTGTGAGCTCGGTTTTAACTCTGTCGGGATCGGCACCGGGACGGTCGATCTTGTTGATAGCAACGATAATGGTAACTCCTGCCGCCTTTGCGTGGTTGATAGCCTCAACCGTCTGGGGCATAATACCGTCATCTGCCGCAACAACGAGCACTGCAACGTCGGTAAGGTTTGCACCTCTTGCGCGCATTGCGGTAAACGCCGCGTGGCCGGGGGTATCAAGGAAGGTAACCTCCTTGCCGTCCACGTCAACTCGGTATGCGCCGATATGCTGAGTAATTCCGCCTGCCTCGCCTGCGGTAACATTGGTGTGTCTGATAGCGTCGAGCAGAGAGGTTTTACCGTGGTCAACGTGACCCATTACAACTACAACGGGCGCACGGAGCACGAGGTTCTCCTCGCTGTCCTCAGTCTCGTCAAAGAGTCTGTCCTCAAGGGTGAGAACGATCTCACGCTCTACCTTTATCTTGAACTCGTCGGCAACGAGATAGGCAGTATCGTAATCAATTGTCTCGTTAACGGTAGCCATTACTCCCATGAGCATCAGCTTTTTGATAACCTCGCCTGCCGCAGTCTTCATCCTCGAGGCAAGCTCGCCTACCGTAATCGTATCGGGAACCTGGATTTTAAGCTGAACGGGCTTGGGCTTGAATGCGGGCTTTTGCATATTCTTTGCCTGCTGTTGCTGCTTCTTGCCCTTCTGCTGATCGTTATATTTGTTTTTCTTTTTTATCTTTTGAACGCTGGTATGACTCTCGGGTGCAGTATCGTATTTGAGAATCTTCTCGTCGTACTTGGAAAGGTCAACGTTTGCCGTTCCTCTTGTATCTACAACGCGTACCTCGTCTCTCGAACGCTTTTTCTGGGGCTGCTGAGGCTGGGGTTGCTTTTGTCCCTGGGGCTTCTGCGCGGCGGCAGCTGCCTTTCTCTTGCGCTTCTCCTCCTCGGCGGCGGCGCGCGCTTCCTCGGCTGCTTTGCGCTCCTGCTCCTTTTTGGCGTTCTTTTTATCGTCGTATTCCTTAAAGAATGCGGTAATATCGACGGTGTTTGCCTGCGTTATTGTCTCAAAAATGATGCTCAGCTCGTCATCCTCAAGAACTGCCATATGTGTTCTGCCGGTAAGACCTGCATCATCAAGCATGGTGATAATATCCTTGCTCTTGACGTCGAAATCCTTTGCCAAAGCGTTAATTCTGTATTTTTCTGCTGCCATATATTACATCCCTCTTTCTTCGCCTTTGGTGTTATCGTTACGGCTTTTATTAAAGGCAATAACAAAATTCTCATCGCTTATTGCTATTGCCGCTGTCGGACCGTGTCCCAATGCTTTACCGAGCTCCGCTGCGGTTATATCGACCGTATCGGTCTGTACTTTGTAAAATGAGGATTTGTCGCTCAGATTCTTTTTCGTGTTGTCCGAAACGTCCGATGCTATAAGTACGAGCTTTGCTTTGCCGCGCCTGACCGAATCAAGCACGTTGTTCGTGCCGACGGCGAGTGCGCCTGCCCGTTTTGCGAGTCCCAAAACCCCAAGAGTGTTTTTATTCATATCCAAAACCCTCCTCGGCTTAATCTGCGGACGCAAGCGATTGCAAAAGTCCGTCGTATATCTCTTTAGGAATACTGCATTTGAATGCGTGCTCCAACCTTTTGGATTTTATAGCCTTGTTAAGGCAGACGGTGCTGTTGCAAACGTAGGCTCCTCTGCCGCTCATCTTACCCGTAGGATCAATGCTTATCACACCGTCCTTACTGCGTACGACACGTGTAAGAACCGATTTGTCCTTCATCTCGTTACAGCCTATACATTTTCTTTGCGGTATCTTTTTCTCGGTCAAGAATTGTCACCTCGTTAGGAATTAGTCCTCTGCGTATCCGTTCTTGTCGCTCTTGATGTCTATTTTGAAGCCCGTAAGCTTTGCGGCGAGGCGGGCGTTCTGTCCCTCTTTGCCGATTGCAAGTGAGAGCTGGTCGTCACTGACGATAACCCTGTAAGCTCTGTCGGAATCAGCCATTTTGGTAACCGATTCAACCGTGGCGGGAGCAAGAGCTGCACTGATAAATTGCTCGGTATCCTCGCTGTAGGGAATAATGTCGATTTTTTCGCCCGCAAGCTCGTAAGCAACGTTGTTCTTACGTATACCCTTGGGACCAATGCAGGCACCGATGGGATCAACATCGGGAACGTTGGATTTGACAGCTATCTTCGTGCGGCTTCCTGCCTCACGTGCAACGCGTACTATCTCAACGCTGCCATCCTTGATCTCGGGTACCTCCTGCTCAAACAGACGTGTAACAAGCCCGGGGTGTACACGGGAGAGGATTATGCTGGGGCCGCGTGTCTCTTTTTTGATTTCGGTTATAAACACCTTGATTCTGTCGCCTACCTGAAGGCTCTCGGTGCTGATCTGCTCGTTACGGAAAAGAACCATCTCGTTTTTTCCGATCTCGAGAGTAGCGTTTCCGCTGGTAGGATCAACGCGGATAACGACCGCCGAAACGATCTCTTCCTTCTTTTCCTCATACTCACGGATCATATTTCCACGCTCTGCCTCACGGATGCCCTGGATGATAACCTGCTTTGCACTCTGTGCGGCGATACGGCCAAAGCTCTTTGTTTTTACCTCGATCTCGTAAATATCGCCGAGCTTGTATCTCTTGGATTTTTTGAGAGCATCCTCGTGCGAGATCTCGGTCAGAGGATTCGTAACCTCCTCGACTACGGTAAGCTGACGGTAAACCTTTACGTCCTGCTTCACGGGATCAAGCTTTATGCGTACGTTCTCGTTTCCGCCGCTTTCCTTGCGGAATGCCGAGAGAAGAGCCGCCTCGATTCTCTCGATCATATAATCCTTTGAAATTCCTTTTTCCTTTTCGAGAACGCTGAGCGCCTCAAACAGTTCCTTGTTCATTCCTGTTCTCCTTGTTCGTCCGAGTCGGCTTCCTCATCAGCGCTGAACTCGGCATTTATCTTAGAAATTTGTTTTTTATCAAATTCGATATCCCTGCCATCGGCAGAAAGAACGAGCTTGCTTCCGTCGTAGGAGGTAATAACACCTCTGTGCGTCTTACTGCCGTTCACGGCGATAAAGGTTCCTATCTCGACCTCGATTCCCATCGAAAGCGCAAACTCGATATGCTCGTCTTTTGTAAGGTTGCGTACCGTACCGGCAGACGAAACCTGAAGGCAGTAGCTGACCTCAATGGGATCAAGCTCATCGATTATCGGCTCAATCAGCCGCGTTACCGCAGAGCAATCGTTGATAGATATTCCGCCGTCACGGTCGATCATTACCTCGAGTATCATCTCAGCGCCCTCTTTGTAATAGGAAACGTCCCATAGCTTGTAGCCTGCATCGATGACCGTTTCCTCGATTGCTGCGCGTACCTTCGGGGCAACGCCGCTTTTTTTGTCTGCCATTAAAACCTCCATACTAAGACTCAAGAGAGGGCGCAAACCCTCTCTTGATAACTTTAATGTCCTTTATGTGCGTATTATACCACAAAAATTACGGTATTACAATAGATTTTCGAAAAAAACATACTTTTTTTCACACTTGTTCGGGATATAGACCCGTTTCACGCACCTTGTCCCAATCGACAAAAAGACTCAGCTGCTTTTTTTCTTTTCCCTTTGACTTTCCAACGGGGATGGCACGCTCCGAAATAACGTCACTTTCCATCAATGCCTTGAGTGCCTTGACTACCTTCTGCTTCGAAGCGTTTTTTGATTTTTTGACTACCTCGGCAACCGCCTCGTTGTATGTAGGTCTCGGACTGTTTTTCAGATAATCGAAAATGTGTCGGTAAAAGCTCTCGCTGATATCCTGCTCACTCGGCAGGGTATACGCTACGGTAGCTGTTTCCTGCAGCTGTTTGGAAAACGAGCCGTTTACACCGTATATCACAACCTCTTTGTGATAAAAATTCTTCAAAAACGAGGTAACCGAACTAAAATGTCCGTCGCCCGAAAACAGTATATAAACGCCGATATCATCCGACGACAGCGCTTTTTGATACATGTTGTCGAGAATAATGAAGTCAGTGAAGTCCTTTTGAACTCCGTTGGGGCTTCGGGTATCGATTATCTTGTTGGAAAACAGGCGGATACGTCCGATTTCGTCCGCCAGACTTTTGTGTGAGAAATCGGCAAAAAAATTGACTTCTACGAGATTATATTTTTGGTTTAGCTCCTCAAACCACGCTTTTATGTTAGGTAAAAGACCGTAGTTGTTCTTGAGCGAAATATACCAATGCTCGTAGTCTACGAATGCAACAGCCTTTGGCAATGCCTGGGCACTGCTTGATGCTGTCTCCTTTGCCGGTTCTCTTTTGAACAGGCTGATAACTCGCACCTCCTTTCTCAGTATGTGTTTATTATACGCCCATCACACTGCCGTGTCAATAGTTTTGATCCTCGAGATAGCTTTTCAACTTTTCGATTATCCGCTTTTCAAGCCTTGATATATAGCTTTGGGATATGCCCAGAATATCGGCAACCTCCTTTTGGGTAAGCTCCTCCGCCTTGCGGTTTATGCCGAACCTCAGCTCGATTATCATCCTGTCACGCTCGCCAAGCTTTTCGAGAGCCCTGTGAATGATACGTCTGTCCTCGTTTTCCTCGATGTTCTTGTAAACGTAGTCGTTTTCGGTGCCGAGCACGTCGCACAGCAGTAGCTCGTTTCCGTCATAGTCCACGTTAAGAGGTTCGTCGAGCGACAGCTCGCATTTTGCGCCCGTATTTTTTCGTATGTGCATCAAGATCTCGTTCTCGATACATCTCGATGCGTAGGTTGCGAGCTTTATCTGCTTGTCGCACTTAAAGGTGTTTATCGCTTTTATGAGACCGATAGTTCCTATCGAAATAAGGTCCTCAATGCCTACCTGTGTGCTCTCGAATTTTTTGGCTATGTAAACAACCAACCTAAGATTCCGCTCGATGAGTATCTTTTTCGCTTCTATGTCGGTGTCGGAACGGGCTATCAGCTCGCTTTCCTCCTCCTTTGTAAGCGGCGGCGGGAGCGTTTGGGGCCCGTTGATGTAAAAAAGCTCGCTTTCAATGCCCAAAACCTCTTTAAGCCACATCATTACAAGAGTTTGCTTTTTTGACTTTTGCTTTGCTTTCATCGTATTCTCCTTTCTATAACAGGCAGGACGGCATCAGTCCGTCATAGCCCGAAAAACTTTTGTTTTGGGTGTCGATCCCTATGTAAGCGTCAATTTTTCTCGGCTTTTTGCCCAGCTCGGTAACGTACGCCTCCCGCGCCAGAAACCCGAGCATATTACTGCCCGAGGTACTTGTTCGAAACGGTATGGCACGCAGGGGCAGGGGATATATATCGGGCGACGGCATATCGTACGGCGGAGGCAGCACCGAGGATGAAAGAATTATCACCGGTAAAGCCGAGAATGGCTCGGTCACCAGATTGCCGCTGTCGATCAAAAGGAGTGTGTCAACCGATGCGCCCGGGAGCTTTATGCGAACTCTTGCCGATTTGGTGCGTAGCTTTTTACGGCAAATTTCGAAGTAGATCAACGTCACGCCGCCCGATACCGCCAAGGCGGTCACCAGCGTCCACACGCTCATGCCGAAAAAGCCCTTGCCCGACAGATTTATAAGCCCCGTCACGCATCCGCCCAGCATCGCTTCACAGCCGAAAAGCGCCGCTGACGCAAGTACAAATCTCCCCGCAGGCCGTATTCCCAGGCTGATCCAGGTCATCAAAAGCAGTGCGGTGATATGCAAAACGGCAAGCCATACCTCCGACAACGAAAAAATATAAGGCACAAATGAATACAGGGCGCCGAGCAATGCTCCGCACAGGATTCTCCACGTCCTCATCGCCCTGCCTATCAGCCTGCACGTAATAAAAAGGCAGAGATAATCCACGCAAAAGTTAATTAAAAACAGAATGTCGGCATATATTACTGTTGCATCGTCGCCCATACTCTCAGCCTCCCGTTTTTGAGTATAGACCTGAGAGGGCGAGGATTTTGTCGCAAACGCAAAGGGGGTTTTGATTTTTTGAAAAAAGTTTTTTTGATCCGGGGCAGAGTAAGCATGATAATGTATTTTGGGGTTGTTGTTGCAGCCACGGCGTTAATTATTGCCTTCGGCGGTGATAATGCGCTCCCTGCCTTTGCCTCGGGCGGAGCAGGCACGGGAAGCAGCCTGTTCTCGCTCCTCGTTTCGCTTGCGGAGTGATATGCAGGGAATATATCTCGTTATACCAAAAATCCGTGTGCGTATACATCTGCTTGCGCCGGTGATGCTCGGCGTAATGCTTGCTATCGAGGGGGCGATCCCGTTTTTGGTAGTTGCGGTGTCGGCGCTTTGGCATGAGTTGGGGCATCTCACTGCAATAAAGCTATGCGGCGAGAGGGTAAGGAGAGTAGACATAATTCCTATCGGCGCAGTAATAGTGCGATCAGACGGCGGCGGATATAAGAACGATGCGGCTATTGCACTTTCAGGTCCGATTTTCTCGCTGCTCGGAGCGATAATTTCGGCTGTTATATATATGGGATCAGAAAACGCGTACGCATTTTTCGGATTGATGATCAATGCTGTTTTTGCCCTATTTAATCTGCTTCCGCTAAAACGTCTTGACGGAGGGTGTGCGCTGTTTGCCTTGCTGTGCAATCGTTTTGAACAAAAAACAGCCGAAGCGGCAGCCTCGGCTGTGTCAATGCTTTTGTCAATCGCTTTGGCATTGCTTTCGGTGGCGGTATTTGTGCTTTCCGATTACAATGCAGGAGTGCTCCTGCTTGCCGGAGCATTACTGTCGGATGCGGCATGTGCCGACCGGACATAAAAACGGCTGTCCGTTTCGGACAGCCGTTTTGGTTTACATAACGCTGATATTAGATTTTGATCTCAAACTTTTCGCCTCTCATAACGGTGAGAATGTACTCGCACTCACTGAGCTTGTCGTCGCGGAGCCAGGACTCGGTGTATTTTTCACACCAGCGCTCAACCTGTGCCTTGCAGGGACCGCCCTTGCCGTCGATAAGCTCTACCATACGGAGGTTCATTATTCCGAGACCCTCTGCCTGCATACAAAGGTCGGAGGTTATGTCGCTTTGTACGGGGAGACGGCGGAATTCCTCGGCGAGTTTGAATGCATTTTCGGCATTCTCTTTGTAAGAAGCAGAATCGGTGGGCAGGGGAGCGGGATTCTCAACATACCAGAATCTGTTGTCAAAATATGCGTTAACGAAGGGTCCCCAGGACAGAACGTCCTCGAGCTTGCCGAACTTGCGGATGAGCTCAACCGTCTCGCCAGTAGGATCGCCGTAAACCGACTCGGATACGGCTCTGTCAAACGCCTCGCATTTGACCTCGGTGCTTCCGTTCCAGGCAAGAGCGCCGCCGAGCACTACACCGTAAAGGGTGCAGGACATGGGACAAAGTGCGCCGTAGTCGCCCCAGGAGGTATTGAGCATACCCATAACGCCCTGCTTAACTCCCTCGCCGACCATTGCCGAGATATTGCGTTCTGCGTATCCGACGTTCTCGCAGAACTGATTCCAGCAGGAGGTGCCGGGGCATACGATCTGACCAAAGCTGTGCTGTGCAAATCTTGCAACGTTCTCAATAGGAGGCTCAGCCGCATAGTTCCAGTTGAGCATTATCATATCGGCAGGGAATCTGCCCATTGTCTCGGGGTGATGGAGAACGACGTCGCCCCACATCATAACGGTCTTGCCGAGAGAGCGGAGGTGGTCGATAATCTTGAGAGTGAACTCGAGGTAGAGCTCGCCCTTGTCCTTGCCCTTGTTCTTGCCGTTGCAGATATCAAACGTCTCGTCACAGCAGATATTAAAGTACTTGCTGCGGAAGAGGGGAACGTACTGGTCAATCAGCGAGCAAATGAGTGCAATGCTCTCGGGGTTGGATGCATCAATGGTGTGGTGAAGCATCGTGTTGACCCAGGGATTATTGTAGGGAACGTAGCTGTCAAGCTCGCAGAGGTGCTTGTATTTTTCGCTCTCGAGGAGTCTGAAAAGGTGGCCGAATGTCGAAAGCGAGGGAACAAAGTCGATAAAGTTGTCGTAGCAGTACTGGTCGAGCTCAAGAATTTCCTCGGCGGTCATATAGCCGAAAGCCTTGTAGATGCCCTTGTACTCGTCAAAAGCAAAGGTGTGCTCGATGTACAGCTGATAGGAGTTGTGCTTGTAATATGCAAGGAAGTCGATCAGCTTCATGCAACCGTCAACGGTGGGCACTCTGCCTCTGGATGCATCGTGATAAAATCCTCTGTAGGTCATATCGGGAGCATCCTCAATCTCACAGCAGGGGATATCCTCGCCGCAGGATTCGAGCATCTGGCGGAGTGTCTGAATGCCGTAGAATGCGCCTGCAAGAGAGTCGCCCTTGATGCAGATGCCGTTCTCTTTTGCGATAAGGGTGTAGCCCTCGCCGCTCTCGCCGCATACGTCGATAAGGATTTTGCCCTTGCAGCAGCAGGGAGTTCCAAGAACCTTGCTTATGGGAAAATCAAGTCCCGTCTCGGCAACAAGCTCGTCACGCAGAGTCTGAGCCGCTTTGAAAATACGGTAGTCACACGCAGAGGTAAGAACTATTTTTAGTCCTGCGAGAGTAACTGTGCCGTCATTTTCCTTGAGTTTTTTGGGTTGAGGAAGAATCGTCATATCAAATCTCCTTTTGTTTTTTGTGCACATATGTATTTTTTACCATAATAACAGCAAAAAGTCAATCGCGGACTGCCTTATTTTTGATTAAAACGCCAAAAAAATATTATTTGCGCTTTTGCACTTGACTTGTTGACGCTTTCCTATATAATTATTAACGTGAGAAGTATGGGCTTCGGCTTCGGCCGTTCTCATACGCATCATAAAATAACGTAAACGGCAGAGCCGTATAATAATTTCGAAAGGAAAAAAGTTATGAGTATCTCTTTGGTCCTCGGCCTTGTATTCGTTGCAGCGCTTGGCGGTCTTGCATACGCGGCGTTCAACTTCTACTCGGTCAAAAAGCTCGAAGAAGGCACTGACAGAATGCAGGAAATCGCTTCTGCAATCCGTGTCGGCGCAAATGCCTTCATTACCTATGAGTACAAGATCGTTGCTATCGTTGCAGTTGTAGTTGCAATCTTGCTTGCTCTCGTTATTTCCTGGTCTTCCGCAGTTGCGTTCCTTATCGGTGCTGTAATGAGCGCATCCGCAGGCTGGGTGGGAATGAAAATTGCTACCTACGCAAACGTTCGTGTTACTAACACTGCACGTACCACCAAATCGCTTCCCGGTACCCTCAAGGTTGCCTTCAAGGGCGGCTCGGTAATGGGTCTTTGCGTTTCGGGCTGTGCTCTGCTCGGTATTTTTATCGTGTTCCTCGTATTTGGTGTGGGACTCGATCAAATCAGCGCCGAGGTTGAACATACTCACGCAGCATCCTGCACCAGCATTCTCGGACTTATCAATCCGAGCCTCGGCTTTGATGCAGGCTTCACTATGACTCTTTCGGGCTATGCGCTCGGTTGCTCTATCATCGCAATTTTCGCACGTATCGGCGGCGGTATTTACACCAAGGCTGCTGATATGGGTGCTGACCTCGTCGGTAAGACCGAGGAGCACATTCCCGAGGACGATCCCCGCAACCCCGCTACCATCGCTGATAACGTTGGTGACAACGTAGGCGACGTTGCAGGTCTCGGCTCCGATCTTCTCGAGAGCTATGTCGGCGCACTTCTTTCAGGCGCTATCCTCGCTATTGAGTTGTTTGCCAAATTCGTATTCGGCAACACCGAGATGCTCAAGGCCATGATATATTTCCCGCTTGCATTTGCGGCTGCAGGTCTTATTTCCTGTATTATCGGTATTGCTTCTCTCTTCGTTCGTAAAAAGCTTTCCGATAACCCTCACAAAGAGCTTAACGGCGCAACCTACGTTTCTGCTGTCCTCACTATGGTTCTCGGCGCAGTTATCGCATATTTCTCATTCGGTAAGTTCTCCGGTATGATGATCGAGGGTTATGACAACCTTTCGGTATTTGATTCCGTTGAGTTCCACATCGGATGGATTTCTCCTTGGGTTGCCGCAGCTATCGGCATTGTTGCCGGTATCGTTATCGGTAAAATCGCTGAGTACTACACCAGCTATGATTACAAACCTACCAAGGATCTCTCCGCAGCATCGGTTGAGGGCTCGGCTCTCACCATCACTCAGGGCCTTTCGCTTGGTATGATCTCCTGTATGCTTCCCTGCGTGGTTCTCGGAGTTGCAATCTACGGCTCCTACCTCCTTTCCGGTATGTACGGCGTAGCAGCTGCCGCAATCGGTATGCTCTCCTTCGTTGCAGTTACCGTTTCGGTTGACGCTTACGGTCCTATCTCGGACAACGCCGGCGGTATCGCTGAGATGTCCTACCTCGAGCCCGAGGTTCGTGAGATCACCGATGAGCTTGACGCAGTTGGCAACACCACCGCAGCTATCGGCAAGGGCTTTGCAATCGGCTCCGCCGCACTCGCAACCCTTTCGATGATGACCTCCTACATTTTTGCTTACACCCCCTCGCCCGAATCTCCCAACTTTGCAGAGGGTGCACTCGATAAAATCGCGCTCAACGTAATTGAGCCTTCGGTTCTCGTAGGCGCAATCGTCGGTGCGGCTCTTCCCTACATGTTCTCCGGTATGCTTATCAACGCTGTTGCCAAGGCTGCCAGAAAGATGGTTGAGGAGGTTCGCCGTCAGTTCAGAGAGATCAAAGGTCTCCGTGAGGGTGAGGTTCTCCCCGATTACAAGACCTGCATCACCATTTCTTCTCACGGCGCACTTAAAGAAATGCGTCTCCCTGCTGTCTTCAGCATTGCATTCCCCGTTGTTTGCGGCTTTATCTTTGGCGCAGGCTTCGTAGGCGGTGTTCTTGTCGGCGCTACCATCAGTGCTATTATGCTCGCTCTCTTCTGCGGTAACGCAGGCGGCGCGTGGGATAATGGTAAGAAGTATATCGAGATCGGCGGCATTGAGGGCGAGTCCAAGGGCGGCTCGGCTCACGATGCAGCGGTTGTGGGCGATACCGTAGGCGATCCTCTCAAGGATACCGTCGGACCTTCTCTCGATATCCTTATCAAGATTATGAGCACCATTTCGCTCGTAACCGTTTCGGTATTCAGCAAGTTCAACCTCTTTGATTACATTACCGGCCTTTTCTAAACCGTGATTATTGATTGCCATACCCATATTTTTCCCGATAGCCTTGCACCGAGAGCAATAGCATCGCTTGAGTCGACCGCAGGAATGAAAACCGTTTTTGACGGAACTGCCTCGGCACTGGTGAGTCTGCTTGACAGCGAGGGGATCGACAAAGCGTTTGTCCTCAACACTGTTACGAACTCTCGCCAGGTTGCCAACGTAAATGCCTTTGCCTGCGCTACACAGAACGGCTTTGGCGACAGACTTGTTCCGTTCGGCTCGGTGCATCCCGATACCGTTAACGTATTCGGCGTACTCGCAGAGCTTGCGGAAAAAGGCATTAGGGGAATAAAATTCCATCCCGATTACGTTGGATGCGATTTTGACTCCGCCCGAGCCGAGCCGATCGTTTCGGCGGCTTGTGAGTTGGGATTGCCGCTGGTAATCCACTCAGGATTTGACCCCGTTTCGCCGGGACACGTTCATGCATCTGCCCGTATGATTGAGCGGGTGTGTAACAGGTTCCCGCGTCTCAGACTCGTTGCGGCACACCTCGGAGGGATGAATTGTTGGGACGAGGTGGCAGAGATACTTTGCGGTATAGACAACCTTTGGCTCGATACTGCGTTTTGCTGTGAGAGAACGGGTATAACTCTTTCGCAGGCACAAAGGATATTTGACCTTCACCCCAAAAACCGCATCCTATTCGGCTCGGACACTCCCTGGGCCAGACCGAGTGAGGTGCTTGAGTTTATCGGACGTCTCTCGCTCTCGGATGAGGACAAGCAGGGCTTGCTTTGGGGAAATGCGGTATCACTGATTTCTATGTAGAAAAAAGTGCGGTCGAAAGGCTGGCTCTCATAAGGATAATAAAACACCGACGGATTTTGAGATCTGTCGGTGTTTTTACTATTCGATAAATTGGAAATTTGTCACTTCCACATCATCGTTTGATAAAATTGATAACCAATTAAAAGAGATACCAAAAACATAACAATTATATACATAACTCTGAGCCATAACTTTTCTCTTGGTATTCTCTTGGAAAGTAATACGGATACTGCGGTTACACAAATAGAAATAAACAGCCAAAACAAAGCAGTAAAGTCGTTGGCATTAAAATTGTTTTCGACCATATTGCCAAGTTCATCTATTACCGGGCACCCACAACCAAGCCACTCGACAATGAATTGCTGATTCGCCCAGCTATACGGAACAACCAAAACTGCGAATAATAGCAACGGAGCTAAAAGAACTACTATCTTTTTCACTGACTTTATATATGAACCCTCCCTACAAATTCTTGTTTATCGAACTGATTTAGAAGAACCGGCATCGCTTTTGTAAGCACAAATGCTTTATTGGGCTATGCCCAAACTCATTTTATCATAACATAATTGACGGTAATAATCAAGTTTTATTCCGACTTCGTCGGAGTGATATTATTGCAAAGCAATAGTGTTATTGAAACCTTGCGGTTTCAGTGTTATTTTATTCGCCAAACTCAGCGTAGCCGAATACCACTATGCGAAGCATAATATAACTGCGAAGCAATACAACTCGCCGAACGGATAACCCCACAAAACTATGTTTTGCGGGGACCCCATGAGGCGAATAAAACTGCGAGACTTCCTTTTGGGAAGTCTCGCTAAGGCTGTGCTTTTTCTTTTCGCAAAAGCATTTTGCACAATATTCCTGACGCCGTTTTGTGAGTTCCGACAAATAGGGAATTGGTGCTTGATATTTTGCTTTTTAAGTGATATAATTGTACAGAATTATTATAGTCCCTCGGAGGTAAATATGAAAAAGATCCTTGCTCTTATGCTTTGCTTGCTGTTCTGTGTCGGAACATTTGCAGGATGCAGTAGTCTTGACGATGACGAGAAGGGCGCAAATGTTTGCGTTTTCCTTACCGATTACCCTCAGACTCTCGACCCTGCGCTCGTTCAGGTGAACAGCGATGTAGATCAGATTCTTTCGCTCATCTATGAGCCTCTTACCATCATCGACGAGGACGGTAAGGTAGTCGGCGGACTCGCTGAGAGCTGGTACTACGAGTACGATGATATTTACGAAGAACACAATATGTACTTCGAGCTCAAGGAGACCATGTGGAGCGATAACCGTTCGGTCAGCGCCGATGACGTTATTTATGCATGGCGTCGTATTCTCGATCCCGCTACCGAGAGCCCTTACGCTGCCCTTCTTTACCCCATTAAAAACGCAAAGCGTGTAAAATCCGGTATTGATACATACGATGATCTCGGCCTTGCCGCAGAGGATGATACCCTGCTCAAGGTTACCTTTGAGACCGAGTATGACGTTAATCTTTTTGCCGAGACCGTTGCCAATATCCACCTTGCTCCCTGCCGTGAGGATATCGTAACCCGTTACGAAAAGGAGGGTGAGGACTGGGCTTCCAGCGGTGCGACCATCGTCTGCAACGGAAAATTCAAGGTTCAGACAATGGATATGGATGCAACCGGTGCATACAAGCTTGTTCTTGAGCGTAACGCTTACTATATGCGTGAGGAAGAGGATGCTCTTGATAAATACGTTCTTCCTTACCGTATAACCTGCTACTACTACGAGGGTCAGACCGACTGGTATGATACCGGAATGACTCAGACTCAGTTCCAGGCAAACCGTTTCCTTGCAGGCGAGATCTATTATCTCAGCAAGTTTGACGCTGAGACGTTTAACTATTTTGCATCCGGCAAGGATTATGATCTCGTCACCAACGCCACCACCAACGGCTTTGCATTCTATTTCAACAATGCAAACGAGATTCTCTCCGATGCCAAGGTGCGTAATGCGTTCTCCCTTGCTCTCGACCGCGGTAAGCTCGTCAGCGAGGTTCTCGGAACGGGTGAGATTGCCGCTACCGGCTACGTTCCCAAAGGCGTGTTCGATACTGACCGCAAGACCGATTTCCGCACCGTTGGCGGCGACCTTTACAACATATCGGGCGACGTTGACGGCGCAAAGGCACTTATCAGGGAAGCTTCCAAAAAATCGGGCACTCTTACTCTCGTTTATCTCATTCCCGAGAGTGCGGCTACCATTTCCAAAAACAAACGTAACGTAACCTACGATAACTACTACAAAAAGATTGCCGATTACGCCGCAGGCGTTTGGGAGGAGCTTGGCTACACCATAGAGCTTAAGGGACTTCATCCCGATGAGTATCTCGAGGCGCTCTACGCAAGAGATTACGATATCATCGGCATCAATATCTGTGAGAACTCTACCGATGCTTTTGCATACCTCGCCCCCTTTGCTACCGAGTACAGCGGTGCGGCAGTATCCATCAGCGTAGGTGCCGAGTCCTACACTCCTCACTACACCAATTTCCAGAACGATGAGTACAACGCAATTATCGACTCGATTGTTTACGTGAGCGACCGTGCACAGAGAGCAACTACACTTCACCAGGCAGAGCAGAAGCTCGTTGAGCTTTGTCCCGCAGCTATGGTGTTCTGGTACTCCAACAGTTACGTTGCAAGCGATTCTGTTAAAGGCTATGATAGCGATAGCTGGTTCGGCTATACCGATTTCACCGATTTGTCGCTTTCCGATTGGCGCGATATCAATGCAGCCGAGGATGAGCTCAGCAATGCTCGTAACAGCGACTGATAGCTAAAGCGTAATTAAGTAAAACGCAGGATAAAAACCAAAAGAGAGAGTAACGTGGAAGTAAGATTCCGTGTAGCTCTCTCTTTTTTGTTTTAGGGATATTCATTCACTGCCGCAAAGCAATATAACTTGCGGTAGGTGAACATAATCGTGTGATACTTCGTTGAGAATATCGCGCCAAAGGCAGAGTAGTTTTTTTAGGTTGTCAAAATCGGCTGCAGCTGAACCCCTGCCAGTGCCGAGCCCAACGCCATCGGCAGCAGATTAAAATCGCATATCAGCGAGCTGGGCTTTTCGGTCGGCGCATCCTGTCCAAAGGGAACGAAATATATGTTTTTCCGTTCCAGTGTCATCGCAATATTGAACAGATTGCCGCTCAGCCCGTCGTTGGTTGCAAGTGCAATAAGCACCTTGCGCTTTGAGCGCAGCTGAGCCTTTACGCACATTGTAACAGTGCTGTCGGTAATTCCCGATGCAATCTTGGCGAGGGTATTTCCCGTGCATGGTGATACGATTACGGCATCAAAGTTACCTCGGGTGATAACCTCCTCGGCACGTGGAATGGTGCGGATGGGATCGGACCCCGTTATGCTTTTCAGCTCGGAAATCAGTGAGGATGCCGTGCCGAACCGTGTGTCGGATACTGCGGTTATCTCGGATACCGCAGGAACAATCTCGTTGTCCTTTGCGAGTATACGCAGTGCTTCCAATGCGTTTTTGTGTGTGCAGAACGAGCCGCACATTGCGTATGCAAGCTTCAATCCATTATCCCCCAATCCGAAAATATTCCTTTTATACTCTTGAATATCGCTTCACCTGCGGTGACGGGCGCATACTTTCCGGGGAGCGACAACGCCCATATAACCTTTACACCCAGTCTTCCCGCCTCGCCAAAATCGAGTCCGCCGGGACGTGATGCGAGGTCGATGACCGGAACTCCCATCCTCACGCATTCAAGCTCGCTGCGGCGCAGAACCGTGCTCGGCACTGTGTTGAATACCGCATCGCTTTGCTTCAGCCGTTCCTCAAGGTGCCTAAAATCGGTTGCGTCTACTCCCATATTCTCGGCCCATGCACGGTCGGTTTCCTTCCGCATCGCAACCGTTACGCTGCTGCCGAGAGCCTTAAGCCTTTCGGCAAGGCATCTGCCTATCCTGCCAAAGCCGAGGATAAGCGTTTTTGAGCCGCACAGCGTGACAGGCATTTCCTCAAGGGCGATGGCTATCGCTCCCTCGGCTGTGGGAATAGCGTTGCGAATCTGCAGCGGCTCGTCGTAGTAATCGGTTATCCCGCTTTCGCCCGTCATGCCCCCGCATATTACCGTGCCTGCCTCTGCTCTTGACGTAATATCGTTCAACGTGAGCTCGTTGTCCGAAAAAGGCGCAAATATTCTTACCCCTCCTTTTTCGGTACAGGGCAGGGGGAGTATAACGGCGCTTGCTCCGCGCAGACATTCCTCCGGGCAGGCTTGCTTTATCGGTTCGGTGCCTTCGGGATATTTTTCAAGACCGTAGCAGTAGCAGTCGTGGCCCTCGTCCGCAAACAGCCGTCCGATAACGACGGTGCGTGCATCTCCGCCTATAAAAGCAATTTTCACCTTGATACCTCCGTGTTTAACCGTCTGCTATCAGTATATGCCGATTTGCGGATTTGTTACCTCTTTCGGATAACTATGGGTGTCTTGCAAATGCTTTGACCCTCAAATGCGTTTTCATTGGTCTGTGCGAGCTCGTCGGGGTCTACCTTGTATTCCTTCGCAATGTCCCAAAGAGTGTCGTTGCTGTCGCAAAAACGGTAGATCAGGAAATATTCGTCCGAGCTGCTTTTTTGGATGGGATGCTGAGTGACCGCACTGACGTATTCTTCCTCTGTACGGCCGGAGGCATCTATTGAAGCTGAGCAGATAAGCCTCGCGGCAATTCCGCCGTCGGAGTGAAGAGTGGGAATGATATCAAACGGCGTAACGGTGACCTTGATATCGGCTATGCCCTCTGTCTCAAGCGGTATATGGTTTTCAAACGGCACTGCGTGGTCAAAGCTGTAAATACCGTCGTCGGTTCGTCCCATAATACAGGCAACGAGTGTCCCCGATATTTTTACTCCCTCCTCGGTGATATCAGCTTGAGTGCTTACACATCTTGCATCGCTCGAAAGGATTTCGAGTATCCTCGGCTCGGTGGCAGGCAGACTGGCCTCGGCAGTAAAGCTCTTTTCCCCAAAATCGTATATAACGGGAACCGACATCCTGTCTATGGTAATGACGTCCTCGGATCCTACCGAAAACATATCTGTAGCCACCGTATACGCCTTCGGCTCTCGAATGTGCGCCGTTGTCCGCACGTTGAATGAAACACGCAGGATCCTGCTTTCTCCGTATTGATCGTAATCCTTACTTGCACCGCTTTCCGTAACCTTAAGCGCAAATATTGATTTCTTGTGCGGCTCCAGTTTTTCGTTTGTATACGGGAACGTAAGAGGAATATTTTTGGTTGACATAATGTATTCACCCTCGCTGTTTTCGCCCTCGTACAGCACGCTGATTTCGGCATTTACCCGGATATCGGCACTCCCGTTTTGGACGGTGACCTGGGCGGGGGATAGGTTGACCTTGCAAAAAACAATCTCGCCTACGTTTTTTTCGGCTTGACTGAGGGTCAGATCCTCCGAAAAACTGTGGTTCTCGCTGTGGCTCTCGCATATCCCGTCAAATCCGATGACCTTTTTCTTAAAAAAACTGTCGCCGTTTTCGGTAACGCTTACGGCACTTATGCTCTTTTCGTATTCGATCTCGCATTTCGTGCCCAAAAGTGCTTTGAGCAGCAGCTTTCTCGGACTGAGCATACGGCAGGAAATATGTCTGCAGTTGACCTCGGCGTTTGCGTAAATTCCGTCGATCCCCGGATTTTTGACAGGGACGCTGTGGCTGAAATCCTGCGTCATATTGCAAAAACGCAGATGGCTTTTTCCTTCTGCCTCGTACAGAATATCGTATACCGCCTTGCCTCCGATCAGCAGTCTGTCGTTTTCGTGCACACATTTTTCGACAAAAGGCGTACAGTCCACTCTTATCAGTCTGGCTATGTCGGGGCAGCTCTCGGGCAGAGCGGCATCAAGCTCGAGCTCGGTATCAAGCGTCGAATCAAGCAGAGAGCAGGGAATGGAGATCGTGGTCATTTCGGGTTTTATGGCAATCGCATCCTTTCACTTTTTTGTTAATGTATATGAGCAACAGTTGTGATTTATGAATATACTGCTGATGAAAGGCTGTGATTTCGATGCGCTGTTTTGCAAAAACTGTTGGTGTTGCCGCATTGACCTTCGGGGTGGGGATAATTATGTGCGCTTTGCTTCCGCCGGGTATGCTTGCCTGTGTCGAAGCCGTCATTATCGTCGGCGCAGGAGTTGCGCTGTACATCAAATAAGGTGGTGTGTTATGAGAATTTACTGCTTCCGTTCCCCTGCAATTTTGCGACCTCTGCTGAGGATGCTTTTTTCGGTTGAAAAAAACCTTGCCTGAATTTGACAAAAAAACTGTTGACGGGACAAAAAAACAGTGATATAATTCAAGCACATTGAAGAGTAAGAGCCAATTCGTAAAGTGCCGTGTGGACGGGGAGTTGCCGTGCGGACGAAAAGCGTGCTTCGCTTGCGGTCTGGGCTCTGCATCCCGCTTCATACGGCATTAAAAATTCGGTTTTCCTACTTGGACATACCTTCTTTACTGCTATATGCTTGCAGGATAGGAGGTATTTTTTATGCTCAAAAAACGGTTAAAAGAGGATATCGGCATTCTCACCAATACAAAGGCGCTCGTGTTTGCCGCACTGCTTACTGCGCTTTCGGTTGCAATAGGCTGGGTTTGCAAAACCTATTTTACCTTCGGCGCAATCAGAGTAACCTTTGAGAGTATGCCTGTGCTTCTTGCGGGAATGATGCTCGGCCCGTTTGCGGGCTTGGCGGTTGGAGTTGCATCCGACCTCGTCTCCTGCCTGCTTTCGGGATATGGAGTCAATCCCGTAATCACCGTCGGTGCAGGATTGATAGGTATTGTTTCGGGTATTATATATTATAACTGTAATATAAAAAGGAAGGGCTATCTTTCGGCTCTTGTCTGCGTGCTTCCCGCACATATTATCGGGTCCATGGCGGTAAAAACGCTTGGACTGCACATGTACGGCTATGCGATGCCGATTCTGCTTGCCAGAATACCGCTTTATATTGTTATCTCGCTTGTTGAGGCTTATATTATTTATTCTCTGCTGCGTAATCCTGCGATTACGGGCGGTATGGCAAGAATAAGGAGTAAAAAATGAATTATACCGAGTCACTGGAATATATACATTCTGTCTCCTGGATGGGATCGCGCCCCGGACTGTCACGTACTGCCGAACTGCTTGAGAAAATCGGTAACCCGCACCTTGGGCTGAAATTTCTCCACGTTACCGGAACCAACGGTAAAGGTTCAACCTGTGCAATGTGCGACAGCGTGCTTCGCAGGGCAGGGTATAAGGTGGGGCTGTATACTTCACCGTTTGTTGTTCGGTTCAATGAACGCATAACGGTCGACGGTGAGCCGATACCCGACAGCGAGCTCGCTGAGCTTACAACTTTCGTCCGCCCGTTTGCCGATTCTATGGAGGACAAACCCACTGAGTTTGAGCTGATTACGGCAATTGCCTTTCTTTGCTTTGCACGCAGGGGGTGCGATATAGTGGTGCTCGAGGTAGGAATGGGCGGCAGGCTCGATTCTACCAATGTTATCCCGTCACCCGTCGCTTCGGTGATCACGGGTGTTGCGATCGATCATTCGGCTGTGCTCGGCAATACGGTAGAGAGTATCGCATACGAAAAAGCGGGTATAATAAAGGAAGGCTGTGCGGTGATCTATGGCGGCCGTGACGACAGTGCGTTCTCGGTTATCTCCAAAAGGGCAAAAGAGCTGGGATGTAATACCGTGAGAACAGAGCTTGACTCGCTTTGCTGTAAGCGTATAGGAACCGACGGAACGGTGTTTGATTATAAGGGGATGAAGGATGTCCGCCTTTCGCTCTGCGGAAGCTACCAGTCCGAGAACGCCGCTACCGCAATAGAAGCGATAGGTGTACTTTCGCAAAACGGATTTCCGGTTACCGAGCAGCAGCTGCGGGACGGGCTTGCCGATGCTGTGTGGCACGCAAGGTTTGAGCTGCTTGCAAAGGAGCCCGATGTTATCTTCGACGGATCGCACAACATTCAGGGTATAGCGGCGGCGTGCGCAAGCATCGATGCCTGCATCGGAGGTAAGGCGGTTATACTGATGGGTGTGCTTTCCGATAAGGATTATCGTGAGATGGCGCAGATGGTTTCCAAACGTGCAAAAAAAGTGTTTGCCGTTACTCCTCCGTCGGACAGAGCACTGCCTTCGAGAGAGCTTGCGGAGCTGTTTTGCTCGCTTTCGGTTCCTTCGACGGCCTACGATGATCTTGATAAGGCGGTAAGCGATGCTTATTTTGAGGCAATTTCAACAAAAACACCCCTCGTAATGCTGGGGTCGTTGTACATGTATGGAGAAGTCGTAAAAAGCTTTGAAAAAACCCAAAAAATAAATAAAAAAAGTGAAAAAAAGGGTTGACAAAGGGGGATGAGTATGGTATTATAGTCGAGCGCCCGCAAGAAACGGGAGGCGAACGGACATTGAAAATTGAACAACAGAAGTACTAAGTATAAAGTACGAGACTCGTTAATTTCTTTTAACAAGTAAAAGAGCAAACAGGAAATTT
>JAZNCU010000024.1:0-3954 GCA_045587745.1 Eubacteriales bacterium
CTCATACCATCAAATATGCGGGCTACGCTCACGAGGGTGACGCATCGGTAATTATGATTGCCGATTCCGATACAACCATCGGTGAGCTCGTTCTCAAGGGCGACAGTGCTACTCTCGCAGGTGAGGCTCCCGATATGAACTACTGGGAGGTTATCGTTACCGATGCTGACGGCAAGGTTATCAACGTTCTCACCACTCTCGGACGTCCCGACGGTGTAAAGACCGATATTGAGGTTCCCGCAGGCGGTATCGTTATCGGTTACCACGGTCCCAACTTCCCCGTTGACGTTGCAGAGGGCGACAGCATCGTTCTTTACAACCTTAACGCAAGCTCTATCGCAGCGCTTGAGGGACACGAGCCTCTTGATAAAGGCGCATTTGCGGTCGTACCCGCAGCTCCCGACGTGCTCAAGGGCGACGTAAACCTTGACGGCAGTGTAAACCAGACCGATTACCTTATGCTCAAGCGTTACTGCCTTGGCACTTATACTCTCGGCGATGACAATCTTGCTGCTGCCGACATTAACGGCGACGGAGACATCAACCAGACCGATTACCTTATGCTCAAGCGTTACTGCCTTGGCACTTACGACATTTACGCATAAATTTTCCAACGGTTAAATGCTTAAAAAGATTTTATATATCGTCCTGATAAGTATGGTCCCCGTCATCGAGCTCCGCGGAGCAATCCCCGTAGGAGCCGGTATGGGAGTGAATATGTGGATATGCTTTTTGGCGTCAATCATCGGAAACATTATTCCCGTTCCGTTTTTGATACTGTTCGGAAAAAAGGTTCTCGATTACTTTGCAGGGTTCCCCAAGCTCGGCATCCCGTTCAGATGGATACTCAGCCTCGGTGAACGCAAGGTCGCTAAAATGCAAAAGACACTCTTTTGGGGACTGCTTACATTCGTGGCGATACCCCTCCCCGGCACCGGTGCCTGGACGGGCTCTTTGGTTGCTCTTACACTCGGAGTCGAGTTCAAAAGAGCATTCCCGCCCATAGCATTCGGAGTTATTATCGCAGGAATTATTATGACACTAGGCTCATACGGAGTGGTTACTCTGTTCAATGCGTTTGCATAGAGCCTAAGGATTTGGAGCAAAAAATGATCAAAGTCGGTTTTATTGACTATTTTCTTGACGAATGGCACGCAAACAACTATCCGCAATTTTTCCGAGATGAGTGCGGTGACGAAATCAAGGTCTGCTACGCTTATGCCGAAATGGATAAGCCGGGCGGAATGACCACCGACCAGTGGTGCGAAAAATTCGGAGTTGAGCGTTGCGCTTCTATAAGCGAGGTTGTTGAGAAGAGTGACTGCATTGTGGTTCTCTCCCCCGACAACCCCGAAAGACACCTTGACCTCTGCCGTGAGCCTCTTTCGAGCGGTAAACGTGTTTACGTTGACAAAACCTTTGCGCTGACAAAGGAGATCGCAAAAGAGATCGTTGCTATCGGCGAGTCGTCCGGCACTCCCTTCTTCTCATCCTCTGCACTGAGGTTCTCGAGTGAGTTGAACGGGATAGACCACGAGGGTATTTGCTTTATTAACTCGCGCGGACCCGGAAACTTTGATACTTACGCAATCCACCAGATCGAGCCCATTGTAATGCTGATGGGAAGTAATGCAAAGCGCATTATGTCGGTCGGAAGCGGCAAGTACGAGTCGATGGTTATCGAGTTTGAGGGCGGAAGGCGCGTTGTGATGAGTCACTACGGCTGGTCCGGAGTTGATTTTGAGATGAATATCAACTATGATGACGGAAGAACCGTCAGAATTCCTCAGATGAGCAGTTCCTTCCCCGGATTTTTCAAGGCGCTCTGCACGTTCTTCAAAACCGGCGAGATTTTTGCCGAGCATGATGAGACTGTTTCGATTATGGGCATTATCGAGGCCGGAAACAAAGCTCTTAAGAATCCCTGCGAATGGGTAGAAATTTAATTTTTCAAATATATATGGAGGAAAAAATGAAAAAAATCAAACTGATTGCCATCTCGCTTGTTTGCTTGATGCTTCTCGGCATTACTGTTGCGACAGTTTCTGCAGCCGAGGTTACTTACAAACCCGTTGTTGATGGCGGAAAGCTTTACGGTATTCCCGCAGAAACTACCGTAGCCGGTCTTGGCAACGCATACTACAAAACCATCATCGAGGTTTACAAGCCCGGTGTTTCCTACACCGCTTCAAGCACTGAGAAAATCGGCACCGGCTACACTGTAAGACTCAACGGTGTTTCCTATACCGCAGTTGTTCTCGGTGACGTCAACGGCGACGGAGCAGTTGCTGCTGTTGACTACCTCATGGTAAAAAGAGCTGTTCTCGGAACTCTCGAGAATGGTCTTGAGGGTGTTTATCTTGAGGCTGCCGGTGTTGAAGCCGGTGATACCATCAAGGCTGTGAACTACCTCGCAGTTAAGAGAGCTGTTCTCGGAACCTACAACATCAACGAGGACTACACCTGTGATCCCTATGATCCCGCTGCAGGCGAAGGCGGTTGGACCGACGGCTGGGTATAATAAAAATTTTAGTTGAACATCCTTTGACTGATACAGGTAAAAACTCAGGCACAGCCTGAGTTTTTACCTTATATGCGGTGCTTTAATGATATTTTAAGAATAGTTTGCTAAAATCAAGCAACGTTTTTGGAGAAGTGCTTTTATGTATCAAACCGTTTTTCAGAGATACGAGTTAAAATACTTAATAACTCACGCCCAAAAGGAACGAGTGCTTAGCAGAATAATGCAGTACACGGTGCCCGACAGCTACGGCAGATCGGTTATACGCAACATTTATTTTGACACCGATAACTATCGCCTGATAAGGCGCTCGTTGGAGAGGCCTGCCTACAAAGAAAAGCTGAGGCTGAGAAGCTACTGTCTTGCGACTGCCGAAAGCAGAGTTTTTGCCGAGCTGAAAAAGAAATACCGCTCGGTTGTCTACAAGCGTCGTGTTCCGTTGTGTGAGCAGGATGGGATAAGTTGGCTCGTTGACGGAAAAGCACCTCCCGTGCGTTCACAGATAACCGATGAGATAGACTATTTTGTTTCGTATTACGGACCGGTGCGCCCTGCAATGTTCCTTTCGTACAGGCGCGAGGCATTTTACTCTGTCAGTGACAGGAATCTGAGGATCACGTTTGACGATAACATCGTGTGCAACTCGGAGGATCTTTCGCTCGAACACGAGGTTACGGGTCATTCTCTGCTCCGTGACGGCTACGTTTTGATGGAAATAAAATGTGCAGGCAGTGTTCCGCTATGGCTCGCAAGCCTGCTTTCCGAGGAGAAGATATATAAAACTTCTTTTTCAAAATACGGCACTGCATACCAGACGCTTATTTTGCCCACACTAAAGGAGAACAAGATTTATGATTGATAAGATTTTCAAGGGAGTTTTTGATTCCGAGTTCACACAGATAATCAGCGTACCCGACTTTTTGCTCTGTCTCGGAGGCGCACTCGTTGCAGGTATTATTCTGGCGCTCGGGTATATGTTCAAAACAAGGTACACCAAAAGCTTTGTTATAACGCTGGCGGTGCTGCCTGCCGTTGTATGCGTCGTGATTATGATGGTAAACGGCAATATCGGCACCGGAGTTGCCGTTGCAGGTGCATTCAGTCTTGTCAGATTCCGCTCGGTTCCCGGCAGCGCAAAGGAGATTGGCGCTCTGTTCCTGGCGATGGGCGCAGGTCTTATTGCAGGAATGGGATATATCGGTTATTCGCTTTTGTTCACCGTGATTCTGACACTTATATTTATGCTTTACAACAGTCTGGATTTTGGTGCAAAGCGGAACGACAGCATCTATAAAACCATAAAAATTGTCATCCCCGAGGATCTTGATTATACAGGTGTGTTCGATTCCATCTTTGCTGAATACACAAAAAAATACAGCCTGGTGGCTGTAAAGAGTTTGAATATGGGAAGTATGTTTAGGCTTACATATGAC
>JAZNCU010000025.1:0-11420 GCA_045587745.1 Eubacteriales bacterium
ACTTACAGTTAAAAATCAACCGCATTTCAGCGTACCAAACGAGCGGTCCAATTCCGTTTGCGCGAAGCGCAACATCATTGGGCGTAGCCCACATCATTGCGAAGCACATCATTTGCAACTTGTTGCAACATCGTTCATTTGTGCCGCGAGCGGCAATGATGTTGACCCAACGGTCAAATGATGTTGCGTGCGTTGCACGCAAATGATGTTGTGTCCTGCGGACACAAATGAAAAATCAGAAAGCAGAGCTTTCGGATTTTTGGCAGGGATGGCTGGAATTGAACCAGCGAAGTGCCAGAGTCAAAGTCTGGTGCCTTAACCGCTTGGCTACATCCCTAAATATTCTGCGCTTCGAGGCGCAAGTTGCATTATAAAGCACAATTGCGTTTTTGTCAACAGGATTTTATTTGCGTCGCTCAAGCTCATCGAGCGCAAGACAGAGAATCTCGGCATGGTCGCCCGCAAGCGGTGACTTACCTATTGTTGTATACACAGCATCGCCGATCATTCCGTCGGGCTCGGCGACGGAGACCTTTACCGACTCGCAAAAACCGTTTGCCGAAAGGGTTATCTCGCAAATGCGCTTTCCGCCTGCGGTAATCTCCTTTTTGCCCACCGTATACCACGAGGCATCGCTTGCATCGTCCCCTGCCACAGCAACATCACCGTCCTCGATATCGCAAAGAAACGGTGCGGTGATGATACGTGTCCTCGGATCACGGTCGGGACGCGAAAAGCAACGGAGCATACGTAGATTTTTTGCCGTGAGTCCCGTTTCTTCCTTTAATTCCCTTGCGGCGGCGGTGTACAGATCCTCGTTCATCTCGCAAAATCCGCCCGGGAAAGCAAGCCTGCCGATACAGGGATGCCCTCCCCTTTTTATAAGCAGAGCCTTATTGTCACGAATGATGATTATGTCAACCGTAACCGAAGGGCGTTCAAATTTTGTTACGTCGTACGCCGCTAAAAACTCTTCCTCGGTGAGTCCGTCCTTATCAAGCAGTTGTTCAGCCATTTCAATCTCCTACAAAGGTTTTTTCATTATCGCAGAATTTTTTCGAGGATAACCGTTTGGAGTGTTTTTTACTTTTTTGATAACCGCAATCGTGTGCAGATAATCGTACTCGGGAACATTAAATGAGATTATGTCGACCACTTCTCCGCCGAGAATTTTGATGGCGTTTTTTGCTTCCTCCGCCTCCGCAACACCCTTTTCACCCTTCATTGCGAGAAAACAGCCCCCCACCTTAACAAACGGCAGACACCACTCGCAAAGCACGTTGAGTCTTGCAACTCCCCTTGACATTGCGATGTCAAAGCTCTCACGATAATTTTTTTCGAGCGACAGCTCCTCGGCACGGCCGGGCAGCAGCGATAGGTTTTTTATTCCTGCGGCAAGCGCAGTTTCGGCAACAAAATCCAGCTTTTTACGGGTAGCATCGTTTGATACCACTGTACAGTCGGGTGCACAGAGCGCAACGGGAAGCGACGGAAAACCGCCGCCGCAGCCAATATCGATAACGCTTGCACCGTTGAAATAACCTGTCGAAAGCAGAGTAAGCGAGTCCCAGAAATGGAGCAAACCGACGCCCTTCTCATCGGTGAGCGCAGTAAGATTCATTACCTTATTCTTCTCGGCAAGGCAGGAACCTATCACGTCGAGTGCGGCACACTGCTCATCGGTAAGCGAGGGAAGGTATTTTTTTGTGTACGAAGAATAGCTCATTCCTTTCCTCCTCTCGCAAGGCGAATCAGAAGCACCTGAATATCCGAGGGCGAAACACCGCTTATTCTTGATGCTCTTCCGATGCTCTCGGGGCGGAGCTTTGACAGCTTCTGTATTGCCTCAAGGCGAAGTCCCTTTACCTTTGAATAGTCAAAATCGGGCGGTATCATCTTTTTTTCGAGCTTTGCAAACCGCTCTACGTCTGCAAGCTGGCGTTTGATATAGCCCTCGTATTTTATCTCGATTTCGGCACGGAGCGCAATACCCTTTTCGACCTCGAGTCCCGTGAGCGCCAGCACGTCGTCAACCGTGATACCCGGGCGTTTTAGCAGCTCGGAAGCGGGCATTCCGCAGCCCGTCGCCTCATATCCTCTGTCGACAAGAAGCGCATCAAGCGCCTCACCGCCCTTTACGCTCGTTTTTGTAAGTGTGCGGATAAACTCGGCAAGAGCCGATTCCTCCTCCCTAAAGCGTGAATACCGCTCCTCTGAAACAAGTCCGAGTAAGTATCCTATCGGCATAAGCCGGGTACGTGCGTTATCCTGCCTGAGCAGAAGCCTGTACTCACTGCGTGAGGTCATTATTCTGTAGGGCTCGTTGGTGCCCTTCGTGACGAGGTCATCGACAAGAGTGCCTATATAGCTCTCGCTCCTCGGAAGGACCAGCTTTTCCTTTCCGAGCACGGAAAGCGCGGCATTTATGCCCGCAAGCAGTCCCTGTGCCGCCGCCTCCTCGTAGCCCGAGCTTCCGTTGAACTGTCCTGCGCCGAAAAGCCCGTGAAGATCGATAAACTCAAGTGTTGCGTCCATCTGGGTGGGATCGCAGCACTCGTACTCTATTGCGTAAGCGGTACGCATAAACACGGCGTTTTCGAGTCCCTTTATACTTCGAACAACCTGCTTTTGAACCTCCTCGGGAAGCGAGCTGGAGAGCCCCTGCAGGTAAATTTCCTTTGTATCCTCCCCCATCGGCTCAAGGAAGATCTGATGACGCTCTTTGTCGGGGAAGCGTACTATCTTATCCTCAATGCTTGGGCAGTAACGGGGACCCGTTCCCTTTATTTCGCCTGCAAAAAGCGGCGAACGGTGGAGATTCTCGCGGATGATGCGGTGCGTTTCGGAATTCGTATAGGTAATATAACAGGGCAGCACGTTATCCTTGTGTGTCCTGTCCGAGAACATATACGGCTCGCTGTCGCCGTCCTGCCGCTCAAGAAGTGAAAAATCAATGCTCTCGGCATCGATTCTCGGCGGAGTACCCGTTTTGAAGCGGACGAGCTTAATTCCCAGCCGTTCAAGGCAGGGAGCAAGCCTTTTTGCGGGGAGAGTGTTATCGGGGCCCGAATCGTATGACTCCTCGCCGACGATTATTCTGCCTCCGAGACTGGTGCCCGTTGCGATAATAACGCATTTTACGGGGTAAAACGCACCGAAAGCGGTGGTGATGCCGACAACCCTGCCGTCCTCAACATTTACCTCGGTGACCTCCGCCTGAACCAGCGAGAGCCCTTTCGTTGCAAAAAGGACCTTTTTCATATATTCTCTGTACGCCGTACGGTCGGTTTGCATTCTGAGCGAGCGTACCGCAGGACCCTTTGAGGAATTGAGCATCCTGCTCTGGAGCATAACCTCATCTGCGGCACGGCCCATCTCGCCTCCGAGCGCATCTATCTCGTAGACGAGATGTCCCTTTCCCGTTCCGCCGATGGAGGGGTTGCAGGGCATATTTCCCACGAGATCGAGAGTGAGCGTAAAGAGCGCAGTCCTTACCCCCATTCTCGCACAGGCAAGAGAGGCCTCTATTCCTGCGTGGCCTGCGCCGATAACGGCAACGTCAAATTGTTCGGCTGTGTATTTAATCATATAAATTCCTTATTTCCCTACGCAAAAATGCGAAAATATCTCGTTTACAATATCCTCCGAAACGCTTCTGCCATCGGCCTCACCGAGGTAACCGAGTGCACGCTCGATATCCATTCCGGCAATATCCTGAGTGTATCCGTCAAGCGCACGTATTGCATCTCCTATCGCCTCGGACGCCTTGCATAGCTCGGCATACTGACGGGCGTTTGTGATGATCTCGTCCGAGGAGTTGACGTCCGAAGCGCCGATGATTGCGGTGATCTCCCCGGCAAGCGCCTCGACGCCTACGCCCTCCTTTGCCGACATAACCACGCACCTTTCAAGCGGTGAAGCGGATACTGCACCGAGGTCGCTTTTGTTCATAATGCAAACGGTGCGGTCGGCAAGACCGTTTTTACAGATAGCGGAAATTATCTCGTTATCCTCGTCATCAAGCTCGGACGAGCCGTCAAACACGGCAAGTATAATATCGCTCTTTTTCATGTATTCGTAGCTCTTTTCGATACCGAGCCTCTCTATCTCGCTCTCTCCCCTGCGGATACCCGCAGTATCCGAGAGAAGCAAAAGCATACCGTAAAACTCAACCCTCTCGGTGATAACGTCACGGGTAGTGCCTGCCGTATCGGTGACTATTGCACGCTGTTCACGGCAGAGCATATTGAGAAGCGAGCTTTTTCCGGTATTCGGCTTTCCCACTATCGAAACACGAAGCCCCTCACTGACCGCCCTTCCGTAGGAATGAGTGGCGGTGAGAGAATCGACCGAGGCTTTTATCGCTAACAGCCGCATACGCATCTCATCGGGTGTCATATCGGTCATATCCTCATCGGGATAGTCGATAAAAGCGTAGACCGATGCCGAAACCGAAACGAGGCTTTGGATGATCTCGTCGATTTTTGCCGAGAGGGAGCCCATAGCCTGCTTTGAGGAAATATCAAGGTGTCGGTTGCTGACGGCATCGATTATTCCGCCTATCGCCTCGGCACGGGTTAGCGAGAGCTTTCCGTTGACGAATGCACGCTTTGTAAACTCGCCTGCCCGTGCAGGGAGCGCACCTGCGGCAAAGACAGCCCTCAGCAGCCTGGCGGTAACAAGAAGTCCGCCGTGGCAAAACAGCTCGGCGGTATCCTCGCCCGTAAAGGAGCGGGGCGCCTTGTAGAGCACCGAGATACCATCGTCGAACTCGCCGTTCCTGTCATAAAAGATACCGTAGCAGGTATGCTCGGGGGTATGGCTCTCAAACGGCATTCCGTTTGCGGTGCGGAATACACGTCCCGCCACATTAAAAGCATCCTCACCCGTTATTCTTATCATCGAAACTCCGCCCTTACCATGAGGGGTTCCTATTGCGGCAACGGTACTCATCAATTCCTCCGAAAAGCAGTTTTTTTGATTATATACCTTTTTTTGCAAATATGCAATAATTTTATAAAATGCTATATACTTTTCAATCATTCTGTGCTAAAATGCATTTGTGCTATTATGCACTATTATACCTTCTTCGGAGGAAAACGCAATGTCTTTGATGACTAAAATTTTTGGAACCTACAGTGACAAGCAGATAAAAAAGATCATTCCCATCGTGGATGAGATAGAGTCGCTTGCCGGCAAATACGGTGCAATGAGCGACAGCGAGCTCGCCTCGCAGACCGATATATTAAAGGGCAGACTTGCAAACGGTGAGTCGCTTGACGATATTCTGCCCGATGCATTTGCCGTAGTGCGTGAGGCGGCTACACGCGTGCTCGGAAAGAGACATTACCGTGTTCAGCTTATCGGCGGCATTATAATTCATCAGGGCAGAATCGCCGAGATGAGAACGGGAGAGGGCAAAACTCTCGTTGCAACCCTCCCCGCCTACCTGAACGCACTTTCGGGCAACGGCGTTCATATCGTTACGGTAAACGATTATCTTGCTCGCCGTGACAGCGAGTGGAACGGAGGTATTTTCCGTTTTCTCGGACTTACGGTAGGACTTACCGTCCCCGGGCAGAGCATTGTCGAGAAGATTGAGGCATACAAAGCCGATATTACCTACGGCACGAACAACGAGTTCGGATTTGATTACCTGCGTGACAATATGGCGGTGTATAAGGAAAATATCGCCCAGAGAGGCCACGCCTTTGCCATAGTAGACGAGGTTGACTCGATTCTCATTGACGAGGCGCGTACTCCTCTTATAATTTCGGGCTCCGGCGAGCAGGCAAGTGATATGTACCAAAAAGCCGATGATTTTGTAAAACGGCTCAAATGCCTGCGAATCAAGGAGTTTGACACCAAGCAGAGCGACGAGGACGTACTTGAGGACTATATCGTGGACGAGAAGGCACGCAGCGCCGTGCTTTCCACCCGAGGCGTTGAGAAGGCCGAGAAGCATTTTGGAGTGGAAAATCTCGGTGACGTTGATAACAACGAGCTGATGCATTACATCAACAACGCTCTGCGTGCACGTGGCGTTATGCAGAACGACGTGGACTACGTTATCAAGGACGGAGAGGTGCTTATCGTAGACACATTTACGGGACGTATTATGCCCGGCAGACGCTTTAACAACGGTCTGCATCAGGCTATTGAGGCAAAGGAGGGCGTTAACGTCCGCAACGAGAACAGGACTCACGCAACCATTACGTTCCAGAATTATTTCCGTATGTATAAAAAGCTCTCGGGAATGACGGGTACCGCCATGACCGAGGAGGACGAGTTCAGGGAGATATACGGACTCGATGTTGTTGAGATACCCACCAACAAGCCGATGATACGAAAGGACCAGAACGACGTCGTTTTCAAGTCGGTTGCAGGAAAAATAGAGGCTGTTGTAAGGCAGATCGAGGAATGCCGTGCCAAGGGTCAGCCCGTGCTGGTGGGCACAGTCTCGGTAGAAAAGAGTGAGCAGCTTTCAAAGATTCTCTCGGCACGCAAGATCCCCCACAAGGTCCTCAATGCAAAATACCACGACAAGGAAGCCGAGATAATTGCACAGGCAGGCAAGCCCGGTGCAGTTACCATTTCCACCAATATGGCAGGCCGAGGCACCGACATTATGCTCGGAGGCAACAGTGAGTACCTTGCCAAGGACGCTATGCGTAAGGAGGATTACGACGAGAGAATGATCTACGAGGCATCGGGCTACGGCGACACCGATGATCCCGAGATCGTTGCGGCGAGAAAGCGTTACAGCGAATTAAAGGTGAAATTTGATGCCGAAATAGCCGATGATGCCGAGAAGGCACGTCAGGCGGGCGGTCTGTATATACTCGGAACCGAAAGACACGAGAGCAGACGTATAGATAACCAGCTCAGAGGACGTGCGGGACGTCAGGGCGACCCCGGCGAGAGCAGATTCTTTCTCTCAATGCAGGACGATCTGATGAGGCTGTTCGGTGCAGACAGGATAATCGGCGTGGTCGATGCTCTGAAGCTTCCCGAGGACCAGCCTATCGACGCTTCGATTCTTTCCAATTCCATCGAGAGTGCACAGAAGAGGATCGAGGGCACTAACTTTGAGCGCCGTAAAAACGTGCTTCAGTACGATGACGTTATCAACAGACAGCGCGAGATCATTTACCGTCAGAGACGCGAGGTGCTGGACGGAAGCGATCTTTCCGATATGATAAAAAAACTGATTGCGGGAAGAATAGAAGAGGTTGTTACCGCCAACACTCAAAGCGATATCCCCGACGATTGGAACTTTGACGACATCCGCAGTATATTTGGCGGAATCCTTTGCAACGCAAGTGATTTCCGCTACTCTCAGGAGGAGATGTCGGCAGTTGAGCCCGAGCAGATCATCGACACTCTGACCGAGCGTGCAATGCAGCTCTATGCAAAGCAGGAGGAGCTGTTTACTCCCGAGATATTCCGTGAGGTCGAGCGCAGCGTTATGCTCAGAAACGTCGACCTGTGCTGGATGGATCATATCGACGCAATGGACGATCTAAGAGGAAGCGTTGGTCTTAACGCTTACGCTCAGCGAAACCCCATCACCGAGTATAAGATCAGGGGCGGCGCTATGTTTGAGGAGCTTATTTCGGATATCCGTTCCGGCACGGCGAGAATGATACTTTCGGTCAGACCCAAGCAAAAGGCGGCACACCGTGTTCAGGTCCTCACGGGCGGAAGCGAGATGCTGAAGGGAGAAAAAAACGCAGTCCGCACCCCCGCAAAGACCGAAAAGAAGGTAGGCCCCAACGATCCCTGCCCCTGCGGCAGCGGTAAAAAGTATAAAAAATGCTGCGGTTAACGCAAATTACGAGGTAAAATATGGGTTTTGGTATAGCTTTGATCGGATACGCATTTCTGATTATGGCGGATATAGGCGGCTCGTTGCCTGCGGCAATATGCCTTGCATACGGATTTTTCCTTGCGTCAAGGCTTGACAAAAGGTTTTTGTACGCCTCTGCCGCCTCGCTCGGTATGCTGCCGAGAGGAGTGGTGATACTTCTTGACGTGATCAAGGTATTTGATCTGGAATCGATTGTACTGCTTGATTTTATCACGTTTGCGCTGTATATGGCAGCCTGGATGATGATGACGATGTTCTGGCTAGCCGGAGTTGTTGCGATAGCTGCCGAGAACAAGGCGGAAAAATTCCAGTCGCAGGCAATCAGAAGGATGTATATGTCCTCGCTTTTTGCGGTTTTTTCGCTCGGGCTCACGGCTGTCACCTCGTTCGGAATCACGTTTGACTATATTGCGCAGGTTAACGTAGCACGTTACGTTCTTACGTATGTCATCGTTATTGTAAATACCATGTTTATGCACAAATGCTTTGTGCTCATCACGAGCGAGAGGCAGTACGAGGCAGACAAGCGTTACGTTGCTGCCGAGGATGCCAAGGCGGCAGAAAAGAAATACAAGGACACTCTGAGAGAGGCTGAACATGAACAAAGAAAAGCGAACAGGAAGCGTTAACAGAGCAAGGCTCAACTTTATCCTCGTCGCAGTCGGGATGCTGTTTTTTGTCAATCCCGTATTCAATTTCATAGACATCCTGCCCGATGCGGTCGGCTGCGTGCTGATATGGCTGGGGCTGAGCCGATTATCTTATCTTGACGGCGAGATCGACAGAGCCCGTAAAATATGCGTTTGGCTGTTTTGCTATTCGGCAGTAAAGCTGATTTTAACCCCTACGGTTGCAGGCTCTTACATCGGGTCGGATAAGCTTGCCGCCGTTTCGGTGGCGCTGGTAGCCGAGGGACTCCTGTTCGGAACGTTTTTCAAGGCTTTTTTTGACGGACTCGACTATTTTTCAACACGGAACAACTGCAACTCCGCTATGCAGAGAATATCCGGAACGAGGTTTTTGACGTTCGTTTTCATCTTCGTCCGCCTTATGGCAACGACGGTTCCCGAGCTGTTTGCGCTCATCGAGCTTCGATTCCACAGCGAGGTACTTGACTACGATGAATACGACAGGCTTGTGGACATTATGGATTCAAAGCCTCTCGTCGTGGTTTTCCTTGCGTTTTTGGCAGCTGTTGCAGGCGGTGTTTGGTATTTTTCTCTGCTTAACACGCTCCGCTCTTTCTCGAAAGAATCGGCTTTGATCATAGACGAAAAATACGTATCCTCGACGGGCGGATTTTCAAAGCTCAAGGCCTCTCACAAAATCAAGGCGGGCTACGTGATGCTGTTCGTGTTCCCCGTCTTTGCACTCGATCTTGCTATAGACAAACTGAGGATAGTGCCGGCATCGGGAATGTTCCTTTTCCTTGCGATAGCCGTGTTGCTTATAGGCAGGCGATTTGTGCTGAGAAATACGCTTAAATGGGCGGCTTTTGCGTTTTTTGCAAAGCTTGCAGAGGAAATTTACCGTTACTTTTTCGTCCGTGACGATGTTATGGTCATTTTTGAAACTCCCATTATCACCGTCGCCGTATCGGCAGTCGTGAGCATCCCCGTTGCTTATCTATGTCTGCGCTGTATGCAGGTATTTTTGGAGGAGATAAAGGGATTTGCCTCGCTGCTCGGCGACAAGACCTATCCTACCGGTGCGGTATGGTGGCTTTACTGCATTCTCACGGTGCTGAGGACCGCCTGCTTTGTTCTTCCCTACTTGGGATATTGGATATCGGGTATAACTTTTGTCACAGGCGCGTTTTTTGTTCTGTTTTCCGAAAGAGCGATGCTCCGCATAGTGGATGCCGATAAAAAGCACACTGAACTTTACGGAGAATGACATTGAAATCGAATTTTGTCGTTCAACTTCCGCACTTCGGTATTGACAAAATATAAAATCAGATGTTATAATGTGCAATAAGGGAAATTATAACCCAAAAATACAAAACAGAAAGGATTCCAACATGAAGAAATTTGTCGCTCTTTTTGTTTCGGCACTTCTTCTCCTCTCCTCGCTCTCTTTTGTAGCAGCAGCAGACAGCGATTGGGAGGACCTTTGGCTCACCCACTACAACGATGGTACTGTAGAGGGTGCAGGCGTTATCTTCACCACCACCGACACCGCAGGCGCTTGGTGGCACCACATCTCCTTCAAACCCGTTGACGCCGCAAACGGCATATACGAGGTTGTTGAGATCTCTCTCGGCGACGGCTCTGCTACCGCAATAGCTATTCCCGCAGGCGGCTTTGTTTACGGCGTAAACAGCGGTAACAACTGGCCCGATCTCTTTGAGCAGAACGGCGCTACCGGCGACGGAAGCACCGGTCTCTGGTACGACGATCCCACTCACGCTGCAATGCCCAACTACAACAGACCCGGCGCTGTTGCTTCCATGGAGCTCGCAGCTGCTTGGGAGGTTGGCGATCAGTTCCAGTTCTGGGGCCTTGACCTCGAGAACCTGACCGTTCCCACCTCCACCGAGGATCTCGAGTGGTATGACGATGCATACGTATGCACCGCAAAGATCCGTGTTTATGACGGAACCGTTGCAGGCGATCCCTATGATTCCGCTCCCACCATCGAAGAGACCATCACTGTTGACGGTATTCTTGATGACAACGGTTGGGCAGCTGACGGCTGGTACGAAGTTTCCGCAGCTGACGGCGACGGCGTTTACCAGGCAGATCCCACCACCGATGAGCTTCCCGATTACAAATTCCAGGTTCGTGTTGACGACGAGAAGGTTTACTTCGGCGTTGAGTACGACGATGACGTTACCATCACTCCCGACGGTCTTGAGGGCAACGGCAACGGCACCAACATCCGTCTCTGGATCCACAACGGAAAAGAAGGCTCCACTACTTATACTCACTTCTATGATATTTATCAGCAGGCTGCAGGCGTTAAGGTAGCAGGCTACGAGAACACCAATCCTACCGGCAACAACAAGGCTGCTATTGCTGACACCTCCATCGTTGCCAATACCACTGTTGCAGGCGGTAAATGGATCGTTGAGTTCTCTATTGACCTTGATGAGGTCGGCTCTGAGTTCTCCTACTTCTTCACCGTTTCCAACAAGGTTAACGAGAACGTATGTCTCTTCTACCCCGCAATTCCTCTCGGCGCTGAGACCAGACTCGAGAGCTTCCCCTACAACAATTTCTATCTCGATGGCGCACTCAAGGTTGACGACAGCCTTGCACTCGGCACTATCGTAGTTGGCGGCGGCAATGATGACGACGTTGTTGACACCTATGAGGATGATATCAAAGCAGCAATGGGCGAGGCTGATCCCGATGCTGACTACACCGTAACTCTTACCGGTCCCGCAACCTACGAGTCCGGCGACGTGATCGAGATCGTAGCTACCGTTAATGCAGCAGCAGGCGTTGAGCTCATATCTGTTGACTTCGACCGCTTCTATGACGTTGAGAAGCGCACCCTCACCAATGCTACCGCAGGTGACGGATCCCTCGACTGCGCTACCACTCAT
>JAZNCU010000026.1:0-12910 GCA_045587745.1 Eubacteriales bacterium
TAATCCCCGATATAGCTTCGGCGAAATACTCTTAACTGAGTATCACCCCGTTTTTTTTGCCTTTAGCCTGCCGCATCCAGCATATTTTCAATAAATATACCGTATCCGTGTAACGGATCGCTTACAAGAACGTGGGTTACTGCGCCCACCAGCTTGCCGTTCTGGATAATCGGGCTGCCCGACATTCCCTGTACAATTCCGCCTGCAAGTGATATCAGCCCGGGATCGGTTATTTTTATTAAAAAATTCTTCGTCTGTCCCGATGCGGTGTACACCTTTTCGATCTCAATATCAAATTTTTGAGGTGTAGTACCGTCAACAGTAGTAATAATATACGCTTCACCCTCGATAACCTCGTCACGGCTTGCCGCCGGAATAGCCTCGCCTGAACGGTTGGACCTGCTTATCTCTCCGAAAACGCCCATATTGGTGTTGGCATACAGCTCGCCCTGCAGTTTGCTTCCAAACTCGCCTCTCAGCTCGCCGGGACTGTTAGGCACGCCTTTTACTATATCGGTAATTTTGACGTCAACCACCGCGCCCCGTCCGAGCGGAAGCAAAACTCCGGTTTCGCCGTCATTGATTCCGTGACCCAGTCCGCCAAACTCGCCCGTGGCAGGGACTATATAGGTTACGGTGCCAATGCCTGCCGTTGAATCTCTTACGAGCAGACCGATTTTGTACTCACCGGTCTGCCTGTCCAAAGCGGGCGTTACGGTCGTGCTGTACTCCTCGCCTCCGCGCTCGTATGCAACCGATACGGGTGCGCCTCCGCAGCCCTCTACCGTTTCAATCAGCATATCCGCACTTTTCAGCTCCAGTCCGCCAACCCGTATTATAACGTCCTTTTCGCGTATTCCTGCTTCTTTGGCAGGGAATACAAGCCCGTTTGACGTCTCAATGCCGGCTACCTCAATAACAAGTGCGCCTTGAGTAAAAAACTTTACGCCAAAAGCCATTCCGCCCGGAATCAGCATAACGCTGTCATTTTCGGCAGCGGCGCCGTATGCGGGCAAAGCCGCACAGAACACGGTGATCAGGATCGCTGTAAGGAATGCAAGCATAGCCTTTGTTTTTTTGCTTTTCATTCTGTTTTTCCTTTTCGCTTACTGTCCTCGGCGGCAGTATTTTGCCGCCTGTATAATTTGCGCCAAACCTAAATTATATATGTACTCCAAATTTTTGCGGCCAATCCTCAAAATGGAAATCAAAATTATAATCCGACATGAATTATTATTTGCAAAAATCAAACACTTAATCATATAAAATAATAAAAAAAGACCTTGACAAGGCTTTTGTATTGTGTTATAGTAAGATTTGCCGCATGTATGGGGTTTTTTAAGATGCAATCGCACACCTCTTCGCAGCGAGACCTAAGAAAGGATGACGCTTTAACTATGTATGCAATTGTCGAGACAGGCGGAAAGCAGTACAAGGTATCCGAGGGTGATGTGGTTTTTGTTGAAAAGCTCGGCCTCGAGGAAGGTGCAACCTACACCTTTGAAAAAGTACTCGCCGTTTGCGGCCCCGACGGATTTGTTGCAGGAAACCCCACCGTTTCCGCTACCGTTACCGCTTCTGTTGTTAAAAACGGAAAAGGCAAAAAGATCCATATTATCCGTTACAAGCCCAAAAAGGACTCCAAGAAGCACATCGGCCACAGACAGCCTTACACCAAGCTCCAGATTCTCAGCATCGCTCTTTAATTATGATCAGGGCTGTGTTCAGCATCTCGGGCGGTGATGTAAACGGATTCTCCGTTTGCGGTCATTCGGGCTATGCCGACAGCGGAAGCGATATCGTATGCGCCGCAGTAAGCGCAATGACGATGCTTACCGTCAACACTGTAACCGAGGTTATCAAAGCCGATGCCGAGGTCGAGTGTGATGAGTCGGAGGCAAGCGTAATATTCCGTCTTTTAGACGGTAACGATTGCGCCCGCCATATTATCAAAGGATTTTACTGCGAGCTTTGCGCTCTATCGGATGAGTATCCCGATTTTATAGCGGTTACCTCCGAATAATACTTTAGGAAAGGAGCTTTTTATCATGCTCAGATTGTCGATTCAGTTTTTTGCACATAAAAAAGGTGTTGGTTCTACTAAAAACGGCAGAGACAGTGAGTCCAAGAGACTTGGTGTCAAGAGACAGGACGGCCAGTTCGTTACCGCAGGTAACATTCTGATGCGTCAGAGAGGAACCAAGATCCATCCCGGCAACAACGTTGGACGTGGCTCCGACGACACTCTCTTCGCTCTTATTGACGGAACCGTTAAGTTCGAGCCGATGGCAGGTGGAAGAAAGAAGGTCAGCGTTTACGCTGCCGAAGTAAAATAATTACTTCAAAAAAAGAGCACGTCGGGTGTTTATCCGACTGCTCTTTGTTTTTTGTAAAAGGGGGATGGCATATGTTTATTGATAAGGTAGATATATTCGTCAAGGCAGGCAAGGGCGGAAACGGCTGTGTTTCCTTCCGCCGTGAAAAGTACGTTGCCAAGGGAGGACCCGATGGCGGTGACGGCGGTAAGGGCGGTAACGTTATTTTTATGCCCGATGAGGGTATGAACACCCTGCTGGACTTCAAATACCACCGCAAGTTCGTAGCCGAAAACGGCGCCGACGGTATGGCAAAAAAGTTTCACGGCAAAAACGGAGCCGATCTGGTTATCCGTGTTCCCGTCGGAACCGTCGTGCGTGATACCGACAGCGGTCTGATCATCCACGATATGTCGGACGGCCTGCCCTATACGGTTGCTTCGGGCGGTAAAGGCGGATGGGGCAACGTCCATTTTGCCACGCCTACACGTCAGGTACCCCGTTTTGCAAAAAGCGGTCTTGAGGGAGGCGAGCGTAACGTCACTCTCGAGCTGAAAATGCTTGCAGACGTAGGACTCGTGGGCTTTCCCAACGTCGGAAAATCCACGCTTCTCTCGGAGGTCAGCTCCGCTCGTCCCAAAATCGCGAATTACCATTTTACAACTCTTTCGCCCAATCTCGGCGTTGCAACTGTATATGAAAAGAGCTTTTTGATGGCTGATATTCCCGGACTTATCGAGGGCGCCTCGGAGGGGCTGGGACTCGGTCACGACTTTTTGCGCCATATCGACCGTTGCAGGCTGATTCTGCATATTTTTGATATTTCGGCTTCCGAGCGTCCTTCGCCCGTTGAGGATATCAAAAAAATCAATGAGGAGCTTGAGAAATACAGCCCCGAGCTCGCCTCGCGCCCTATGATACTCGTAGGAAATAAGATCGATATGGGCTATACCGACGAGCATTTTGAAGAGGTAAAGGAGTTTGCCGATTCTCTCGGATGCGAGCTGTTTCTCATTTCGGGCGGACTGTGCGAGGGAGTTCCCGAGCTGATGAAGGCGGTTGCCAAAAAACTGGACGAGCTTCCTCCTCTCGTTTACTACGAGCAGGAATACGTTGAGCCCGAGGAGGTTTACACCACCGAGGTCAGCGTTACCGTCGAGGACGGAGTTTATGTTGTCGAGGGTGAGTGGCTCATCAGGCTTTGTAACGATATCAACTTTGAGGATTACGAGTCGCCTCAGTATTTCCAGCGTGTTCTGCGTGACAAGGGTGTAATAGATGCTCTTGAGAAAGCGGGAGTGCAGGAGGGCGACACCGTAAACATTTACGGTATAGAGTTTGACTTTATGTATTGATTTCGGAATCGAAAACGCTCTCTATTACCTTATCACAGCAGTCGGGTGAGTATTTCCAACGGCTTATGTGCTCTATTTCGGGGTATTCGTATACCGAGGCAGGGCAGGAGCAGTCGGCGGAATCGATTATTGCCAGCTTTACCTTCATACGGTTTTTGATTATATTTTTGATGTAAACAGCGGCACTCTGGCCAACGGTCACGTCATCACGGTATTCCGCCAGACCTGCAAGGTTAGGTGTAAGCTCCACAAAAATTCCGTAGTCCTCAACCGACCTTACTATTCCGGCGGCTGTCTGACCGGGTGTAAAGCGGTAGGCATTTTCCTCCCATGTACCGAGCAGCTCACGGTGAGTAAGGGTTATCCTGCCAAACTCATCGGGCGGATTCTTTACCACCGCCTTTATAACCTGACCGTTACGGAAGCGGTCGCGTGGGTGGGATATTCTTGATACCGACATACAGTCTATCGGGAGCAGCGAGATTATTCCGCATCCGATATCACAAAACGCACCAAATGGATCAAGCCGTGTGATTTTTGCCTCTATTACGTCACCTGCACACAGAAATGACAGCTTTTTGGCGTGACATTCCTTTTGAGCCTTTGCACGTGAGAGTATAGGTGTGCCGTCAATAATATCGGTCACCATAAAGCAAACCGGCTTACCCACTCTGGATATTACCGCAATTTCCTTTGCACGGGTGCCCTCGTGAGTATAAATGCACTCGCCGTCGGGTATAATTCCTTCAAACTCTCCCAGATGCACTCTCAGCCTGCGGTCGGAATCGCAAAGATAACTCATTCCCTCGAGGATTATCCCCTCATTCATTGCAAAAATAAGTCCCTCCCTGCAGGAGCAAAGCTTTTTGTTCTGCTCGGTTGCAAGGAGTTTTCCCTCATAACAGTATTCGTTCTGCCTCATTACGGTATGGCTCCTTTTCTTTGTTACTGCTTTTTGTGCTTGCTTTATCTTATGAGGCGTGGAGGTTAGTATATGACTGAAAAACTTGAAATATGTGAAAAACGCTTTTTGGAAATCGAGGAAAATCTTTCGTCACCTGAGGTGATGAGCGATATGGAAGCCTACAAAAAGTATATGAAGGAGTACAAATCGCTTTTGCCTGTAATCGAAAAATACCGTGAGTACAAAAAAGCACTTGTCGATATAGCCGATGCTGAGATGCTTCTCGAGAGCGAGAGCGATCCCGAGCTCCGTGAGCTTGCAAACGAGCAAAAGGAGGAGGCAAAGGGAGCGCTCGTCGGTATTGAGGAGGAGCTTAACGTCCTGCTTCTGCCCAAGGACCCCAACGATGACGGCAACGTCATTGTTGAGATCAGAGGCGGCGCAGGCGGCGATGAAGCATCGCTTTTTGCCGCTGTACTCTATAGAATGTATACGATGTATGCCGAGTCGCTCGAGTTCAAGACCGATCTTATCAACGCCAACGAGACCGAGATTGGCGGATTCAAGGAAATTTCGTTTACCGTTGAGGGAGATGGAGCATACGCAAAATTCAAGTTCGAAAGCGGAGTGCACCGTGTTCAGCGTGTGCCCGAGACCGAGTCGCAGGGCAGGATTCATACCTCCACCGTTACGGTTGCGGTCCTTCCCGAGGTTGAGGATACCGACTTTGAGCTTAATATGGATGAGCTTGAGATAACCCGTCACCGTTCTGCAGGCGCAGGCGGTCAGCACGTCAATAAAACCGAGTCGGCTATCCGTATTATCCATATTCCTACCGGTATCACTGTAGACTGTCAGGATGAGCGCAGTCAGATTAAAAATAAGGACAAGGCGCTTCGTATTATGAAAAGCCGCCTTGCCGATATGTATAACCGTGAAAAGGAGCAGGCTGTTGCCTCCGAGCGAAAGAGCCAGGTCGGAACGGGCGACCGAAGCGAAAGAATCCGTACCTATAATTATCCGCAGGGACGTGTTACCGATCATCGCATCGGACTCACTCTCTATTCGCTCGAGAACTTTCTCAACGGCAGGATAGATGAGATGGTATCTGCACTTGCTACCGCCGACCGTGCCGCAAAGCTCCAATCGGGTGAAATATAAGCAAAAAAAATCAAGCTTTGGCTGACCAAAGCTTGATTCTTTTTTTTATGATGGTTTTATATGCTCGATGACCGTCAGCTTAACTGGTAGGTGCCGAGTACAACTCGTTTGAGCATGAGGTAGTCTGTAGCGTTGACCGATCCGTCATTGTTGACGTCAGCCGCAGCTCTTTGATCCTCCGAAAGCGTAAAGGTGTCGAGAACAGCACGCTTGAGCATGAGGTAATCGGTAGATGAAATACCTTCGTCGCCGCTCAGGTCACCGGGCTTTAATACGAGCGCAGGAATCGGCTCGGTCCGCTGTGCGCCGCAAGTGCAGGAATATGTGGTCTCACCCTCTACTCCGAACTGAGGCTTGAGAGTGACAACACCATCGTCCCAGCTGTGTGCAACAGGGTCGGTATCGTGACCGCAAACGGTGCAGTGCTCGTGATGGGTGTCCTCGTCGTGAGCGTATTCATAGCTGTGCTCGATGGTGCGGGTGAAATCGCAAACGTTGCAGTCGGTATCACAGCTGTGGTCGAATGCGTGATTCTCGTATGCGAGCGTATCGCCGCAAACGCCGCACTCCTGCCAATGTCCGTTCTCGTTGTAAGTGTAGCCGTAGTCGTGAGCGCCCGTAGCGAATATCGCATAGGATCCGCTTCCGTAGTGGGTGCCGAAATTATAGTCGTTAGCGTAGCAATCTCTGTCGGAGGGGATATAAATATATGCATCACCGTCCGCATCGTCCGCAACCTTAAAGTTAAAGGTAAATACAATATCTCCGTCCTCTATTGCGCCCACTGCACTGGATGCGTTACCGGTAGCCACGTTTACGGTGTTGGCTTTGTTTTTGGGAATACTGGAAAGATTTTCCCAGTCGGAGTTGGGAACGTTGGCTATGCAATCAACCGATCCGTCATTTTTGATTTGATTTGTAAGGGTAAGTGCCTCGCTGTAAACAAGATTGAACTGTACTGCTATAAAGCCGTCTGAATGAGCAATATTCTTTACGGTGACGGTAGCCGTAAACTCACTTCCTGCGCAGTATGCATCAGCGCAGTCGACTTCCACGTCGAACTTGGGGTTTGCGGCAGTTCCGACCAGACCGGAAACATATGCCTCGGTTTCCTCACGCTCGCCGGCAGTTGCTACGTTAAACGCCGAAAGAGTAACAAGTATAACCGTAAGCAATATCGAAAGAAGCTTTTTCATCATAAATCCTCCTTGGCTTGATTATATATACATTATAATTCCTGTATCCGAGTTTGTCAAGTAACACTGATTTTGGGAATAATTGCGAAAAAACAGCTATATTAGGGTATTGAGTCTTTTTGTTGACATAATTGCAGTTTTGTGCTATCATACGAGAGTGTGAAAGGAGTTTGCAAATGAGATTTCGCTCGCTGATTGCATTATTAACGACTTTGATAATACTGTTTACCTGCCTGCCTGTCGGTCAAAGTGCCTCTGCGGCAAGCGGTTATGATGATTTGAATACCGTTCAGCAGTATTTTATGCGTGTTATCGGGTCGCTTGCAAGATACGATTATTATAATACCGATGTGCTTGCCTCCGTCACCCTGTCACAGGCGGTTTATGAGAGCGGCTGGGCGCGTTACGCCCTGCCTGCAGGGGGGAAAAACCTTTTCGGAATCAAGGCATACAGCACTTGGAGCGGCAAGGTTTTTGACCAGAATGAGGTTGTACTTTACGGCAGCTATGACGAATTTCTGCTTACAAAGGGTCAGAGCTACATAAATACCGTAAGCGCATGGCGTGCTTACAGTACCTGGGGTGAGAGCGTGTCGGGTCACAGCTCGCTGTTTATCAACGAGTCAAAATATGCGGCGGTTATCGGTGAAACCGATTATTCAAAAGCCGCAAACGCTATCGTTGATGCGGGCTATTGCGATGATTCGGGATACGCAAAAACCGTTATCCGCCTTATTGAGCAGTACGGTATGACCGAATACGACGATCTTTCGGCAGATGAGGACGGCGTTATCGGTATAATTGCGTCGGATGAGCAGGTATGGCTCGGCGTGGGAGATACCTACACCGCATCGGTTACCGCCTATCCTGCCGAGGCTGTTCCCTCTGCCGTTACGTGGGAAAGCCTTAACCCGTCTGTTGCAACCGTTGACGATAGCGGTGTTGTTACTGCGCTTGAGCACGGAATGACGCTTATCACAGCAACCCTTGCCTCGGGCAGGGAGGCTTGCTTTATCGTCTACGTTGACTGTAACGCAACCGTTATCGACTCGGACGTATATATCCGCACTTCGCCCTCGGCGGATGCCTCCAATAACGGTAAGATTTACAGAGGAACCGCGGTATCTGTGCTGGATTACAACGTTGTTACCGATTCATCGGGTAACGAGTATTACAAAGTAAAGGGATATAACAGTAACGGAAGTCTTGTAAACGGTTATGCCAGCGCAGAATGCATTTATATCAATATCAGGGGTGTTTCCTCTATCTCGGTGGTTTCGGACAACGTGTTCCTCGAGCACGGTGATGAATATACGCCTGTTGTCGCTGTTGCACCCATTGATGCCGATAACAGCGTTCTTGAGTGGATAATAGAGGATGAGTCGGTCATCAACCGCTTTGAGGGAACGGTGTGTGCTATCGGAAAGGGAACAACCACTCTTACTCTGAGAGCCGCATCGGGTGCCGAAAAAGTAATTACCTTTACCGTTGGTGACACGATTCCCGAAAAGCGGGCAATAATATCGGCTCACGAGTATCTTACGGTTCGAGCCACTCCCGAGTCTTCGGGAGCGTCAAAGGGACGCATCGGATTCCTTTCGGAGATTACGGTTACGGGTGCTCCCGAGGGATTGTGGTATCCGGTTACGGGCGTAAGCACCTCGGGCAATACTGTGAGCGGCTATGCTCATTCGGCTTATGTACGCATTATTGAGGACGATGCGACTGTGCTCAAAATGACCGTTGGCGCAGATATAAAGGTTTACAGCCATCCCGATTCCTCGTCCTATTCCTTTGGAACGCTTATTGAGGGGGAGGAGATTGCGGCTATCGCAACCGACGATGAGGATTGGTATCACGTTGTGGGTATCAAAAACCCCAGTAACGTAAAGGCGATTTACGGATACGCACAAATCGACGGCGACCCCAATATACCCGATGTTCCGATATACGGTCAGAACACCTACTTGGGCCGCACAACCACAACGCTGCGTGTGCGTAGCGGAACGGGTACCGATTACGGCACGGTCGGAATCCTCGATGAGGGAACCACGGTCAGCATTACGGGCGAGAGCATAAGCGGATGGTATTATCTTACGGCAGTCGACAGTGAGGGCGATACCGTCAGCGGCTATTGCTCTAGTGATTATATCGTCCTGCTCTACGATGCCGAGACCACTGCAAGACTCAATCTCAGGTCGGAGCCTTCGACAGGCTCTTCGGTAGTTACCATCATCCCCTCGGGAGGCTCCGTAACGGTGGTCGGTAATGCATCCGACGGCTGGTACAGTGTTGAATACGGCGATTATACGGGCTATTGCTCTGCAAACTATATAACCGTAAAGGGACTTATATACACCGAGCGGGAGGAAGAGGATTTTGGTATAAACGATTCAAGCCTTTCGATTGACGGAAGCTATCTTACGGGTGTTTATGCAGGAACTACCGCCGAGAGCCTTCTTTCAAAGTTCAGCGGTACGGTAAAGATTCTTTCGGCAGACGGCAGTGAGCTTACGGGAGCTTCGCTTGTAACAACGGGAAGCGTGGTCGTGGCGTATTCAGACGGCAGCGTTATCCATAGCCTTACTCTTGTGATACGCGGAGACGTTTCCTGCGACGGGATTATCTCGAGTGACGATTATCTTATGATAAAGCGTGTTTTCCTCGGGACATATGAGGTAAACGATGCTGCTCTTGCCGCCGCACTCGTTTCGGGCGGTGAAAAGCTTACGGTCGCCGATTATATTATGGTCAAACGCCATGTGCTCGGAAGCTACGTGATCTGATGCGTCGTTTTAATATCCATTAAAAATAAAACCGATTTGATTGGGCAAGTTCCCTCTCAAATCGGTTTTTGTTTGTGGTTTTACTACTCTGCGATATCCGATCTTTGCAAGCCTATACTACCGTCTACGGCGCTGTCATAAAGACTGTAATACTGCGTATTGCCGTTTGCGTCCTCAAAGGATATGCCCCTTATCGCATAAACGTCGGCAAACACAGTTTCAGCAACGAAAATCATTTCGGGAGTGAACACATCGATAGTGTAAAGAACCTCATCAACCTTGGGAGCACCGTCGTCCGACCATGTATCGGTGGACACGATGGTAAAATATCTGAAATTGGTTACCTTTGTGTCGGTCTTAAAGACAACGTAGCCGTAATCGGTATCGGGATCCTTATAGAAAGGGAAATCCTCCGTGCTGTTAATAAGCTCTTCGGATGCATGCTCGATGCTTATTACAACCTTTATCTCCTCTTTTTTCTCTTCCGAGGTATCGCTTTCGCTTACGGTTTCGCTTTCTGCTTCACTCGATTCGTCAGCGACCGAGCTTTCGGTTTCGCTTTCTGCTTCGCTCGATTCGTCAGCGACCGAGCTTTCAGTTTCGGCAATCGACGATTCAACGTCCTGCACGTTATTACTTTCTGCAATAGATGACTCATTGTTGCCTTCGTTACATGATACAAGTGCGAGCATCATAATTGCCGCAAGAATAACGGCGATAATGATTTTTTTCATTGTTTTTCCTCCGAGCGTTCTGTTTAGTCTACGAACATATAGATTAACCGTTATGCGAGTTTGTCACATAATGTCGCCAACAAGTATAGCGGATATTCCGCTAAATGTCAATAGTGTATTTTTCGCTAAACTATAATAGGGTATACTGTTAATGGCGGGGAGAAATATGATTTACAAAAGAATTCGTGATATGCGCGAGGACAGGGATTTGACCCAAAAGCAAATGGGCGAGATTTTATCCTGCAGTCAGCGGGTTTACAGTAATTACGAGTGCGGCGAGCTGGATATCCCCACAGAGATCCTTATAAAGCTTGCAGATTTTCACAGCGTTTCGGTTGATTATATCTTAAACCGTACCGATAAAAAAGAAACCAACAAATAAAAACCGATTTGATTTTCACGTCAAATCGGTTTTTTTGTTTTACGGAAATACAATAAAAATCCTGTAAAAATCCGCGACATGCGCGTGGATTTTTACTCCTTGGATGCCCGAAGATTCGGACAAGGCGCAAAGCGGCGCGCACGAATCTTGCGCGAGCGTACGGGCATCAAAAAAACAACCGAAAACAAAACTTGTTTTCGGTTGAGGCGTTAGCCTATGGTGTGGATGAATGGACTTGAACCAACGACCCCTTGCATGTCAAGCCCCCTTGCGGTGTGAAACCCTTGTATTTACTTGCTTATTCGAGGATATGTTTGTTGACTTTCTATTTTATTAAGGTCGCTTTGTTGACCTTTTGTTGACTCAATTATTTTATGTCATTGGGGTATAGTCTATTGACATAACCAAGAGAGGGGAAGAAAAAGGGCGCAACCGCGCCCTTTTATATGTTGAGTCACATTTCGATTAGTTGGCGTTGATTCGATATGAGAAACTCATTTTTTCGCCGCTTGAAGTAGGCAACGAGAAAGTAATAATGAAGTCATCGTTCAAATTTGCAATCTCGGTATTAAGTTCAATGCATACTCGGTGCGATTGTTTTTCTCCGGTGTTTAGTGCAACGTCTTCGCCAAAGAGATTCATATACCAAGTATATGGCTCGGCAATTATTTGCTTTTTAGAGAAATAATCGGTATGGTTGCAACTTTTGTAATAATATATGGCTTTGTTTCTGCTGATTGTATTGTAAAGCTGTTCGTTGTGCTCAATTGTGACAAAATTCCCCACGTGCATTTGTTGGTATGCGCGGTCGAGATTTTCAACAGTATATTCGTAAAATACGAATGTCTGTCCTTTTTTCGCTACGAATGGATTTTTTTGATCCTCTACGGGGTCATATTCCTTCGGTGTGAATCCTTTTTCGCCGCCGTTGACCAAAGCAATCGCAAACGCAGCATCATCCAACCTAAATTTGACGATATCAGTGGAAACGGTATCCCCGAGATGATAATAAGTGACATTTGGTTCAGAAATACTTGATTCGTCATTTGAATTTTCAACAGTGGAGTTATTTTCATTTTGGGAATCGGTTTTGCTACAAGCACACATCGAAACGCACATTGCAAGAGCCAAGAGGATAAGTAAAAGTTTTTTCATGTTTTCACCTCAAAAATATGTTTGCACCTATTTAAGTGCAAACATAGTATAACCTCTGCGTATAATAAAGTCAAGAGTTTTGTTCTTAAATAAGTGCAAAAGGAGACTGGAATGAACGCCGAGATCGAAAAGAGGATAGGGAAAAACGTTCGCAAATTAAGAGAAAACGCAAACTTAACCCAAGAAATGCTATCCGCCCGACTGCAAACGATGGGATGTGATATAACCAGAAGCGCGTTGGCGAAAATCGAGGTAGGGCAACGTCACTTATATCCCGATGAAATAATCTTGATAAAAGACATTCTGAAAGTTGCATACGATGATATTTTCGATATAAAATAAAACCGATTTGATTCTCACATCAAATCGGTTTTTGTTGTTTGGTTGGATGTTCAATGAAATCGCGCGGGGCGCGATGAAATCCTCACTCCGCTCGGATGAAATCTGCTTCGCAGATGAAATTAAATCCACCCGCCCGCCGTCAAGGCGGATTTCATCCCCGTAGGGGATTTCATCATCGAAGATGATTTCACCCACCCGATAGGGTGGATTTAGTTGAAAAGAACCCACACTTGTCGTAGACAAATGTGGGTTCTTTTCTGGCACGCATAAAGGGATTCGAACCCCCGACCTGCCGCTTAGGAGGCGGCCGCTCTATCCTGCTGAGCTATATGCGCATATCCACTGCCTGCCGTACGGAGCGGCAGGCAGTTTTTTATTAATTGTTCTGGCGGGAACTCAAGTCGGAGGCCAAGCGGTCTTAGGAAGACAATTTCATCACACAACTCCTTGGCTCACAGAACGACATGGCTACGATCCGACTTGAGGCGGCCGCTCTATCCTGCTGAGCTATATGCGCATATCCACTGCCTGCCGTACGGAGCGGCAGGCAGTTTTTTATTAATTGTTCTGGCGGGAACTC
>JAZNCU010000027.1:0-60158 GCA_045587745.1 Eubacteriales bacterium
ATTATTTGTTCATAAGTGCAAGAACCTCGTCACGGGAGGGAATGGAATACATTGCCCCGATCTTGGTAACCGTGAGAGCGCCTGCGGCATTGGCAAATTTTGCCGAATGCAGAATGTCGCCCGTAGCGAGATATTCCATGGTAAGTGCGGCGGTAAATGCATCGCCTGCGGCGGTGGTATCGACTGCGGTCACATCAAAGGGAGAAATCAGATCGCAGTATTTTCCGTCGTATACATAGCAGCCTCTCGCACCGAGCTTGAGCACAACGTAGCGTATGTCGACCCTGTTGCAGAGTGCCATCGATGCACGAAGACAGTTCTCGAGATTGTTGGGGCGGATGCCCGTGAGAATCTCGGTCTCGTTCTCGTTGGGGGAGAGAATCTCAACGTGCTCCAGCTTTTCCAGCGGAAAATCGGGAGTGGCAGGACCTGCATCGACAAAAAGCGGAACGCCCTCGTCGTGCGCCAGCCTTGCGGCGGCGATAACGGCATCCTTGTCGATCTCAAACTGGGTCAGCACGGCGTCGGGATAGCAGTTGAAGGCGTTTTCAACGTCACCCTCTCCAATGCGCTTGTTTGCGCCTCCGTAAACGATGATCCGGTTTGTGCCGCCCTTTTCGAGCATAACAACGGCAAGCCCGGTTTGCTCGTGCTTGTCAACACGGACGTATCGTGTATCTATGCCATGCTCGTTAAAAAGCGAAAGCAGCCTGTCGCCGTAGGCATCGTTGCCCACTCGGGAGCAAAAAACAACGTCTGCACCGAGCTTTGCGGCGGCAACGGCGGCGTTTGCACCCTTTCCCCCGGGGACAAACGAGTAGGCACCGTTTGAAACAAGCGTCTCGCCCGGCGCAGGTATATAGGGAGTTGTAAGCAAAAAGTCAATATTAGAGCTTCCTGCAACGAGAATCCTTGTAGATCCCATTCGGCTTCCTCCTCGGTATGCATAATCCATACCTCATTTTACTACAACATTTTCAGGTTGTCAACTTTTTATTTGGGCGGTGCTTTTAAGTATTTCAGCATAGTCGCACGGCCGCCTCTTATGTGACGCTCGGCAAGATTTTTGCTCAGGACCTCGACGGCATCACGGTATACCGCAGGGCTGATGTGTCGGAGCCGTACCGTGATGTCCTTATGTACCGTGCTTTTGCTCACTCCAAAATATCTGGCCGCCTCACGCACGGTACAGCCCGTTGCGGCAACAAACCTTCCGATTTCGAGCGCTCTTGCCGGAATTTCGTCGATGTTCATATAATCCCCTCCCTTTGTGCTTGCTAATAATATGCTTTCCGGACTCAAAAAATTACAGCGCAAAGCCGAGTGAAAAAAGCCAAAAGTAAAGTCGGTTTTTGGTGACATTTTCTTGACTTTTTTGTGTTACGGTGATATTATGTATTTGTATAACTTTGTCAAAGAGGAGTGATGGTATGGGCAGGGTAATATTTGTTACCGGTTTTAAGGGCGGCGTTGGAAAAACCACCGTTGCCGCCAACGTTGCATCGTCGCTCCGTGCACTGGGAAACAGGGTGCTTATCATTGACGGAGATTTTGGTATGCGGTGTATGGATATGGTGCTCGGGCTCGAGAGCGAGGCACTGTTCGATTGCAGTGACGTTCTGATGAAGCGATGTTCCGCCTCCGCCGCACTGACCGACGTTATGGGCGATATGGGATTTTCGTTTATTCCTGCGCCTATGAACTTTGCCGACGGGCGTATTCCCGAGCGGAATTACTGCGAGATGATATCCGAGCTTCGTAAGGAATACGATTACATTATCATCGATTCCTGTGCCGAGATGACGGGCTATTATATGTCCTTTGCGGCTCAGGCAGACGAGGCGATTATAGTCACGCTGCATCAATCTACCTCGGTGCGTGCCGCCGAGAAGACCGCCGCAAGGCTCACTGCGATGGGTGTTGGGTCACTCTCGCTGGTGGTCAACGGCTACCGCAGTGATTACGCCGACGAGGGCAAGCTGCCCGACATACCAGATATCATCAACCGCTCAAAGGTGAGGCTTATTGGAGTGGTGCCTTATTTTGAGGGTATGAACGCCCTGCAGGAAGCAGGATATCTTGCCTTTACGGGCGATATGCGAAAAAAAGCTACGCAGAGCGAGGCGGCATTCTTAAATATCGCACGTCGTATATGCGGTGTCAGAGTAAAGCTGTTTGACGGGGTCGAAAACCCAAAACGCCGAGGCAGCTATTCGGGCATCAAAGTTAACAGGAAGAGGGGAAAGTAATGAACATTGCCATTATTGCAAACGATAAGAAAAAAGAGCTTATTACCGAGTTTTGCATTGCATACTGCGGTATACTTGCCAAGCACCGCATTTGCGCTACCGGAATAACGGGCAAGTATATTTCCGAGGCTACCGGACTTCCTATCGAGTGCCTTCTTGCCGGCAGTCACGGCGGCGCCGAGCAGATTGCGGCAAAAATCGCTTACGGCGAGGTTGACGTGATGATCCTTCTCAGGGACACCACCAACGATTTTGAGTATGCCGAGAGCGAGCCCAGCATTGTAAAGCTTTGCGATAAATATACCATTCCCGTTGCCACTAACATCGCTACTGCGGAGGTACTCGTGCTTGCGCTCGACCGTGGCGATCTCGATTGGCGACAGAATCTTAACGGCGGAGGCCTGAATGTCTAAAATTCAAAAACCCAAAGGAACTCTCGATATTCTTCCCGGCGAGATCGAGCTCTGGCAGTATATCGAGAAAAACGTCAAAAAAATAGCTTCTACATACGGATTTTCGGAAATCCGTATGCCTACGTTTGAGCATACCGAGCTGTTTTGCCGGGGTGTCGGCGACACTACCGACGTGGTCGGAAAGGAAATGTACACCTTTATCGACAAGGACGGAAGCAGTCTTTCGCTCCGCCCCGAGGGCACTGCGGGTATTGCAAGAAGCGTTATCGAGAACGGCCTTTATGCCGGCGCAATGCCTCTAAAGCTGTTCTACGTTTCCAACTTCTTCCGCCGTGAAAAGCCGCAGGCGGGCAGAAGCCGTGAGTTCTGGCAGTTCGGCACCGAGCTGTACGGAAGCTCATCTCCCGAGGCGGATGCCGAGGTTATTATGCTCGCAAACGAGGTTTTTGCCTCATTCGGGCTCAAAAACGTCGTGCTCCGCATCAATTCCATCGGCTGTCCCGAGTGCCGCCCCGCTTACAGGGCGTCCCTCGTTGAATATTTTTCGGCGCATACCGACAAGCTCTGCGATACCTGCAAGGAGCGTCTTACAAAGAACCCCCTCCGTGTGCTTGACTGCAAGAGCCCTATTTGCTCGGCGATCGCCGCCGATGCTCCCAAAACTGTTGACAGCCTTTGCGATAGCTGTGAGAGCCATTTCGAAAAGGTGTGCTCGATCCTTTCGGATTGCGGAATCGGCTACGTGAGAGATCCCTCTATCGTAAGAGGACTCGATTATTATACGGGCGTTGTTTTTGAGTTTACGGTGGACACCATCGGCGCACAGAGCACGGTCTGCGGAGGCGGCCGCTACGACGGACTCATTTCCTCGCTCGGCGGCCCTGCGCTTCCTGCGGTGGGCTTCGGTATGGGTATAACACGTCTTATTCAGGCTCTCAAGGATGAGGGCGCGGTTCCCGATACGGTTGTCGGAGCCGATATCTATCTTGCCTCTCTGGGCGACAGCGCAAGGGCAAGGCTGTTTACGCTCGCTCACGGTCTGCGTGCGAGGGGAATCAGAGCCGAGGCGGATATTTGTGCACGCTCGCTCAAGGCACAGATGAAGTATGCCGATAAGACGGGCGCAAGATACGTCCTCGTAGTGGGTGATAACGAGCTCGAGGAGGGCAGAGCCGAGCTGCGTAATATGCAGACGGGCGAAAAGGTACAGATTGGTTTAAGCATCGACGATATAATCAAAGGCGTGGGAAACTGAGCCCGACTGCCGAAATTTTATAGAAAAGAGTTAAAAAGACAATGGCAGAATTTCTTGGAAGCGACCGCCGCACGCATTATTGCGGCGAACTCAGAGAATGTAATGTTGGCGAGAGAGTTTGCGTTATGGGCTGGGTAAAGCGCCGCCGCGATCTCGGAAGCCTTATTTTCGTAGACCTTCGTGACAGAACCGGCATCGTGCAGCTCGCATTTGACGAGAACACCGCACGAGAGGTGTTTGATAAAGCGTTTACACTCCGAAACGAGTTCGTTGTTTCGGCAACGGGCGAGGTGCGTGAGCGCTCCAGCAAAAACCACGATATCCCTACCGGAAGCATCGAGATCTACGCAGATGCTCTTAAAATACTCGGTGAGAGCGAGACCCCTCCCTTTGAGATCGTTGACGATTGCAAGGCAAACGAGGAGCTGAGGCTCAAGCACCGCTATCTCGACCTACGCAGAAGCTCGCTCCAGAGCAATATTATTTTCCGCTCCAAGGTGGCAAAATCTGTCAGAGATTATTTTTGCAATAACGGATTTATCGAGCTCGAGACTCCTGTGCTTATAAAAAGCACTCCCGAGGGAGCAAGGGACTATCTCGTGCCCTCCCGTATTCACAAGGGCTCGTTCTACGCACTTCCTCAGTCCCCTCAGCTCTATAAGCAGCTTTCGATGGTGGCGGGCTTTGACCGCTACTTCCAGCTTGCGCGCTGCTTCCGTGACGAGGACCTCCGTGCCGACCGCCAGCCCGAGTTTACTCAGATCGACTTTGAGATGAGCTTTGTTGATACCGACGACGTTCTCGCTATCGGCGAGGGACTTATCAGCCACGTATTCAAGGAATGTCTCGGTGTTGAAATAGAAACTCCGCTGCCCCGATACACCTATAAAGAGTGTATGGAGCGTTACGGCTCGGACAAGCCCGATATCCGCTTCGGTATGGAAATCGTGGACATCTCGGATGCCGTTAAGGACTGCGGATTCCCCGTGTTTACGGGTGCGATCGCCGATGGCGGAAGCGTTAGAGCCATCAATCTCGAGGGCTATGCCGACAAAATGACCCGCAAGGATATAGACAAGCTCGTTGAGTACGCAAAGGGTTGCGGTGCAAAGGGTCTTGCCTGGCTTAAGAGGGGCGAGACGTTCAGCGGCTCCTTCCTCAAATTCTTTACCGAGGATGAGATTGTTGCAATTTGCGATGCAGCAGGATGCAAGCAGGGCGACGTTCTGCTCATTATTGCCGACAGCGACAGCTCCAAGGTGCTCACTCAGCTCGGCCAGCTTCGTGTTGAGGCGGCAAACCGTCTCGGAGTGGAGCGAGAGGGCTTTAAGTTCCTCTGGGTGGTTGAGATGCCCTTCTTTGAGTATGATGCCGAAAGCGGCGAGTACGTAGCAATGCACCATCCCTTTACCTCGCCTCTCGATGAGTGTGTTGAGTATCTCGAGACCGATAAAGCAAAGGTACGTGCAAAGGCCTATGACCTTGTTCTCAACGGCATTGAGCTTTCGAGCGGAAGCATACGTATCACCGAGCCTGCGCTTCAGGCTAAAATATTCTCTCTTCTCGGACTCTCGGAGGAGGAGGCGAGCATCAAGTTTGGCTACCTGCTCGAGGCGTTCAAATACGGTGCGCCTCCTCACGGCGGTATGGCGCTCGGACTCGACCGACTCGTTATGCAGATGCTGGGCGCATCCAGTCTGCGTGACGTAGTTGCCTTCCCCAAGGTGCAAAACGCAAAAGAACTTATGACCGATTGCCCTGCTGAGGTTCCTCAGGCATCGCTTGATGATCTCGGCATCGGCATTATCAAATAATTTACTAAAAGGAATTCCACGCTATGATTGAGATTACCGATCTCCGAAAAAACTTTGGAGACAAAAAAGCCGTTGACGGAATATCTTTTACCGTAAGCGAGGGTGAGATACTCGGATTCCTCGGACCTAACGGCGCAGGAAAGAGCACCACGCTCAACATTCTTACGGGTTATCTTTCCGCAAGCAGCGGAAGCGCAAAGATTGACGGAATTGATATATTGGACGATCCGCTCGGTGCAAAAAAGAACATAGGCTTCCTGCCCGAGATACCTCCGCTTTACCCTGAAATGACGGTCAACGAGTACCTGAGCTTCGTTTATGAGCTCAAGGGCTGCCGTCTGCCCAAAAAACAGCATATCCGTGAGGTGTGCGAGGTCGTTAAGATCGAGGACGTTAAAAACCGTCTTATCAAAAACCTCTCCAAGGGCTATAAGCAAAGAGTAGGTATTGCACAGGCGCTTATCGGTAATCCCAAGGTGCTGATATTCGATGAGCCCACTATCGGTCTCGATCCGAGACAGATCATCGAGATACGCAACCTTATCCGTATGCTCGGAAAGGAGCATACAATCATTCTTTCCACCCACATTCTGCCCGAGGTACAGGCGGTTTGCGATAAGATCGTCGTTATCAACAAGGGAAAGCTCGTTGCCAACGAGAAGACCGAGGATCTTATCAATGCGGTAGAGGGCGGCAGGAAGCTGATCGCAAAGATCGTCGGACCCGAGGAGGAGGTCGTCAAGGCACTCAAGGCTATCGGCGGTATGAAGAGCGTCGGAGTTATCGGAAAAAGAGATACCGACAGCATCAGCTATCTGCTCGAGTCGGAGGACAGAGTGGATATCCGTAAATCGCTGTTCTACTCCCTTTCGTCAAAAGGCTGGCCTTTGATAGGTCTTGAGGGAATGGAGCTCAGCCTCGAGGATATCTTTATCCGCCTCGTGGGCAAGGATAAGGATAAGGATAATGCTAAAAAAAGAAGGGGGAGTAAGTAAATGTTTGCAATATATACCCGTGAGTTAAAGTCTTACTTCCTCACGCCTATCGGCTATACTTTCTGTGCGATGTTCCTCGTTGTTTCGGGAATATTGTTCGCTCAGAGCACGCTTCTCGCTCAGTCCACCTCAAGCATGAGCGTTTACTTTATTGAGCTTATGTTCGTGTTCTCCATCCTTTTGCCTCTGCTTACGATGAAGCTCCTCTCGGAGGACCGCAAATCAAGGACCGACCAGATTTTGCTTACCAGCCCTGTTTCGATTTTTGGAATCGTTGCCGGTAAATACCTTGCGGCACTCACGATTTTTGCCTGCACGTTCGTGGTAAACAGCTTTAACTTCGTGTTACTCGGTATCTACGGAACGCCCAACTCGCTTTCCATTTTTATCAACATTTTAGGCTTGTTCCTTCTCGGTGCGGCGTTTATCGCAATAGGACTTTTCCTTTCCTCCATTACCGAGAACCAGCTCATTGCCGCAGTTTCGGCTATGGGTGTTAACGTTGCAATGCTTCTCGTGAGTATGGTTGCCGAGGAAATCAACGCAACCTGGCTCCGTACCGTACTCAAGCTGTTTTCGGTGGTGGACAGGTTCTCGCCCTTCACCAACCAGATGCTTGACGTTTCGGCAATCGTTTATTACATCAGCCTTGCGGCAGTATTTTTGTTCCTTACAACCCGCGTTATCGAAAAACGCAGGTGGTCGTAATGAGGGGAGGCAGCATATATGAATAACAACACCAAAACCCCTGTTACCAAGGACCGCAGAAGAGCTAAATACGGCTCGCTTTCGGTAGCCTTTACGGTTGTATTTGTTGCGCTTATAATCATTATTAACGCATTCTTTACCTCGCTTTCGCTATCGGGCGATCTTGCGGTTGACCTGACAAACGAGGAGTTTACGGTTATCGGAGACGAGACAAAAACTCTGCTTAATTCGCTTGGCGATGACCTTGACATCACTATCTATTTCCTTGCGGCACGTGATCTGTTTGACACGGATTCCTATATCGCCAACGGCATAAGGCTTTTAACGATCGTGCGTGATCTTGCCGAGAGCTACGAGCGTGAATTTAGCGACAAGATACGTGTAGAGTATAAGGAAATCGGCACCGATCCCGCTTTTGAGCAAAAATACGTTGAGGAGGCAGGTGCCGCTCTCAGCGCAAACAGCATTATTATTCAGGGTAAGTACCATTACCGTGTTCTTGCGCTTGATGCTCTGTTTGAGATCGATTCCGAGACGCAGTCCTACTATGCCTTCAACGGCGAGTACCGTATGACCGCAGCTATTCTTCAAAGCTCTATCTCGGAGCCCAAGCTCGTTGCGCTTACGACCGGACACGGCGAGACACCCTCCGATTCACTCGTTTCCATCCTCAACGGCGCAGGCTTTGAGGTTGAAAACGTAAATATTGCAAAGGACGGCATCAGCGAGCGGGCAGATATCGTTATCACCGTTGCTCCCGTTACCGATTTCACTACCGATGAGATCGACGATATGACACGTTATCTCGCCGGATACAAGTCTTTTATCGTAATGGTAAACGCATCCACTCCCGCACTTCCCAACCTCAGCTCGATGCTGGAGGATTATTGGGGAATAGGCTACAAAGCCAACTCGGTCATTACCGACTCGCAGAACGCAATCAAAAAGGATTCGGTTATAAAGGCAAACTATGTTATCCTCGGTGATAATGCGGCTACCACCTCGGCGGCTTATCAGGTGCACAAAACCGTTTCCTCGCTTCAGGGCGAGGTGACCACGGTTCTTCCCGATGCGGTTGAGCTGTTCCGTGCCGAGAGCACCGCCGCAAGCGCCCCTACGGTTGAAACTGTTATGACCACCTACGATACCGCCGTTGCAACCAAGGACGGCGAGGTGGTAAGTACGGGCAAGGAGATTCCCATTATGCTCCTTTCCACCAAGACCGCCTATGATAATGATGCGAACAACGCACGCCGATTTGCGTACGTGATGCTCGTTGCAAGCACCGATTTTGCAAATGATTCCAACCTCGACGGTCAGTACGGCAACCGCCGTGTTCTGCTTGCCTCCGCAAGGACCTTTGGAACCTTCCACGTAGCTCCCGATATCAGCTCCAAGCCCTTTGGCGAGTCGGTTCTTGATATCGAGATCGGAACGGCTAACATATTTACCGTTTTAATATGCACCGTAGTTCCTCTTTCGCTCGTTGTTTGCGGTATGCTCGTGTTCCTGCGTCGCAGACATATGTAAATTTTAGTACTGAAGGACCGTTTATGAAAAAGCAAATTATAACGGTGGTAGCGGTGGCACTCGTCGCCGTACTGCTGGCAGGCACATATTTTATATTCTTTGCTGACGATAATATCACCGAGGAGATAGATCCTTTCTACGTTCTCTCGGACTCTATGCTCGAGAGGCTTGACGGCCTTGACGAAAAAATCGTTATTACTCTCGGCGGCTACGATCCCGACGATTCCTATTGGGTGATACTGCACACCTTCGTTCAATCCTTTGACGAGGCAAGCAAAAAGATCTCGGTAGAGTACGAGGATAACGGCTTTACGGGCGTTACCGTTTCGAGCGAGGCAACAAGCATACAGATAGAGTATGACAGCTTTTTCAAGCTTCGCTACGATGGCAAAACCAAATATGCGTTTGATGGCGAAAGGCTTATCGGCTCGGCTGTTTGCGAGCTTGCCGGCACCGAGTGCCCCGAGCTTGCGCTCCGTGCGCTGGACGGCTTTGATATCGATGGCGATAAGGTTGCCGCAACGGGAGCTCCGTTTGTTTTCGACCCTATTGACAGGACGGGTATCAGCTATCTCAGTATTTCAAACAGCTTTGGTGAATACGCAATTTATCAGCAGGATGGTCAGTTCTATTTCTCGGAATCAATGCTCGTAGGCTACAGCGACGAGTCGTTTGCTTCCCTTACTACGACCTGCCGATATCCCGTTGCGTACGGCAAAATGGAGCTTCCCGAGGGCAGGACTTATGCCGATTACGGGCTTGACTCTGCCGATAATGCCACTGCGAGCTATACCTTGATGACGGTTGCCGATTCCAAGGGCGTATATTCGCTTCACACAGTGTATATCGGTATGCTGGCATCCACAAAAACGGCTTATTACGCACGCTACATCGGAGGTATTTTTCAGCAGAACAGCGATGGAGAAGATACCCTGCTGACCAATCTTACCAAGGATTGCATCTATATGCTTGAGAGCTCGGATATCGCATCGACTCTCCTGCTTCCCTCCACCGATTTTATGACGGCATCTCTCGTTTACGGAATTACCGAAACTACTCAGATGCACTCGCTTAAAGACATTGAGATCGATTATTACAGCGACGGAATCAGTGCGCTGGTCAAAAACATGGTTGCTCTCAACGCCGCCGATAATCTTGCGTCCAACGTAAGCAGTGCGCTTACCTCGGTTATAAACAATAAAAAGTTCGCAAGCGGTTATGCCGCATCCTGGCGAGAGAAGGGGGATACCTTTGCGGGCTTTACCAGCTCCGACGGTAAGGCTACCTATATCAACGCCGCACTTGCAAAGTATTCCGCCGACGGAAACTACAGGGTAGAGTTCGGGCTTTTGAGGGACGATAACGATGGCGCGCGGCTTCCTGCTGCCGTTACGATTACCGTTTCTAACGACGGATTTAACTACTACGAGATAGAGGGAGGAACGATAGCCCCCTCCCAAAACGACAAGAGCGTCAGCAAATACTCGGTTGAGTTCAATTATGACCAGCCGGTTAAATATGTCCGCATCGGCTTTGACGTTCCCCAGACTGCAGGCAGCTACATCGTGTTTGACGAGATACGTATTTTTGCGGGCGCTGTTGATGCTCAGCCCTCCGACTCGATCAACGGTGTATGGAGGCTTGTCCGTCCCGACAGCTTTTTGCCGCAGGGAGCAAATTTTGCTTATCTCGATTCCAATAACTTTAACAACTTTATTTACTCGGTTGCAACGCTTGAGGGAGACAGGGTAGTCGCCTGCGGAATCAGCGAGAACGGTGATCCCTCCAAGCTGAATACCGAAAAGCTGGCTCTCTACGGGCTTGATAACCCCGAGAGACACGTGTCCTATACCTACGAGGGCGTTACTACCGATATTTACGTCAGCGCCGTTAACGAGGACGGAAATTATTACGTCTACTCGGTGCTTTCGGGCGAGTCAAACGGTCAGGAGGTCTCCTACTGTACCGACGTTGTAGCCGAAATCTCGGTTGAAACCGCTCCCTGGCTTGATTGGGAGTTTACCGAGCTGCTTGACCATTCTCTCGTTTCGATGTATATCTATGAGATGAGCGAGATGAAGGTCAGCTTTGACGGCAATGAGCATGTGTTTGACGTTAACCTCGAGGAGGATAACGAGAATCAGACCGTCATCTACAACGGTACGAGCCTTGACACAAAGAGCTTCAGATACCTTTATCAGTATCTGCTCAAGATCTATATGCACGATGAGTACGTTCCTGCCGAGGGCGACAGCCCCGAGCTGTATCTTACGGTCGATATCAAATCCACCACCCGTGACATAAAGCTTGAGTTTTACCGTGTTTCCGCCAGCCGCTGCTACTTTACGGTCGATGGCGGCGATGCAAAATATTACGCACTCGTTGAGTCAATCAACAATTTCCGTGACAGCGTGCTTGATTACGTTGCAGGCGAGGAGATTCGTTGATGAAACGCCTTTTATGCGCGCTGCTCGTGTCTGTACTGCTCGCCTCGCTTTGCTCCTGCTCGCAGGTGGATCCCGATGAGCTTAACGCCGCCGTTGCCGAAAAGAATTCGGTAACACGTACCGAGGCAGGGTATTCTCTCGAGATCACCGTAAGCGGCACTACGCTTTACTACGCAAACGGAAGCGTTGCATTTGACAGGGCAAGCCGTGAGCTGTATGCAAGCCTTGAGCAGACCTATCTTGCAATGACCGAGTCGGTGCAAAACTATTATTCCGACGGAAAAATGGTCAGCGTGCAGGGCGGTGAGGCACTTACCGTGCAGGAGGATGCCGACGAGCTTTTTGGGCTGTTTCCTTATTTTGAGATTTTTGGGTACGGGGAAGGCTGTAGGGATATTTCGGTATCCGACACCTCACTCGGCACAGCCTATACGTTTACGTTTTCGGACGGAAAAAAGGCGTGCGATGCAATAGTCGGAAAGGATATGTACGAGCTTGCGCTTGTCATCTCGGATCCTCAGGAGGAAAAAACCGAGTATAGCGACGTTATCTGTACCTATATCGTAAAGGAAGGGAAAATAGTATCCTGCCGATACGAGTTTGACGTAAAGCTTTTTGATACACCGGCATACGTGCCGGGATACACTCCCCCCGAGGAGGAATATACCGTGCCGATGCACGTTTCGGCAAAGATTACTTACGGCAACAGCGGTGATGCGGTGAAAATTCCCGGTTACGAAGGGGAAACCGATTGACACGGACCGATAAACGGCGTATAATCGGTGTGCTTGAGGGCAATCAATATATGATGGGGTGCTGACCGTACTCTTTTTTCGGCGGTCGGCTGAGATTATACCCAATGAACCTGATGCGGATAATGCCGCCGTAGGGAGAACATATCGTTTTCTTTTGCGGAGGGTTTATCGTGTCCTGTTCGGAAAGGAAACGTATGAACACTCAAAACACAGCAAAGACCCAATCCAAGCAAAGACTCATCATTCTTTGTGAGTCTGCCATGATGATCGCGCTTGCCGCCGCACTCAGCTTTGTAAAAATAAAGCTGTGGGGCAACGGAGGCTCGGTCGACTTAGTGATGATCCCCATCATCCTGCTGGCTTACCGCAGGGGAGCAGCGTGGGCGATCCCCGCAGGACTGATTTTCGGGCTCATCAAATGCCTCATCGGTGAGGGATTTGGATACGGAGCGATCTCGGTACTGCTTGATTACGTGCTCGCCTACGGAGTTGTGGGCGTGGCAGGCTTTTTCCCGAGGAATGCAAAAGGACTGGCAATAGGTACAGCAGTTGCCTCGCTTTGCCGCTTCGGTGTGCATTTCCTCAGCGGGGTTACCATATGGAAGCTCGCCGTGGGAGACAGCGTCGATCTTTTCGGAGCTGTCTACACGGGTGATACAGCGGTGCTTTACTCGGTCGTTTACAACGGCAGTTATATGCTCTTTAATGCAATAATTGCGATCGCAGGAGTGCTGCTGCTCAAAAAAGCAATAGACAGAATACCCAAGTAATTGTGCAGGTGCCAAAGGTTTGTTCGCTTGAAGTACTGTATATTGCGCTTGCCGAATTTTGGGCAGAAAATGCAAAAAAACACTTGATTTTTGGCATTTTCCGTGATATAATTAGGCGTTAAATATCGTGCGGTCCTCTGCGGCTCAGTAAGAACGCACTGAAAAATATGGAGGTAAACGCTTTGGATATGTTAAAAGCATTTACAAATGAGCAGCTCAAAACCGAGATTCCCGTATTCAACGTTGGTGATACCGTTAAGGTTCATCAGAGAATCGTTGAGGGTACGAGAGTCAGAACTCAGATTTTTGAAGGAACGGTCATCGCAAGGAAGAACGGCGGAATTTCCGAGACCTTTACTGTAAGGAGAGTTTCCTACGGTGTCGGTACCGAGAAAACTTTCCCGCTTCACTCTCCGAACGTGCAGGCAGTCGAAGTTGTCAGAAGCGGTAAGGTACGCCGCGCTAAACTCTATTACCTGCGTGAGAGAGTAGGCAAGGCCGCAAAGGTAAAAGAAAAAATCTAAGATCAAGTGTCTGTACATACCCTGTACAGACACTTTTCTTATTATTAAAGGAAGTATTATGAACAACGGTAACGAAAACCTTAACAACGTTGAGATCGCCGCAGAGGTGCAGGAGCAGCAGCCGGAATACGGGGTCAGCTCGGTTACGGTAGTAAAAAAGAAGAAGGACCGACTCAAGTCTTTTTACGAGTATCTTGAGACCTTTTGCTATGCCCTTGTCGCAATGATTTTGCTGTTTTTGTTCGTAATCCGCCTGGTGACTGTTGACGGCACGTCAATGAAAACCACTCTTGATAACGGTGACAAGCTCATCATTTCCAACCTGTTTTATACTCCCGAGACGGGAGATATAGTTGTTATCAAGGCCGACGGAGTGCATAACAACGGCGCGCCCCTTATAAAGCGCATTATTGCCACCGAGGGCCAGACGGTTTATATCGACTACGAAAATTGGGCGGTCTACGTGGACGGAGTCAAGCTCGATGAGCCGTATATCGAGGGTATGCGTACCGAGCTTCCTATGCGTAAATCAATATTTGAAAAGTATAATTCGGAGTTTGTTGTAGGCGAGGGCAAGGTGTTCGTTATGGGCGATAACCGCAACAACTCAACCGACAGCCGTCAGCTTGGTGAGATCAGCGCAAATCGCATACTCGGCTATGCCGTGTTGCGGCTCACGCCCGATTTCGGATTAGTGGAATAGGTGATATATGGGCGACATTGTTTGGTATCCCGGGCATATGGCAAAGGCGAAAAGGCTTATAAAAGAGGCCCTGCCGAGGATAGATATGGTTATTGAGCTTTTGGATGCAAGAGCTCCCGAGTCCTCGCGCAATCCCGATTTCAAAACCCTTTTCGGCTCCAAAAAAACCCTTACTCTGCTTACGAAAAGCAATCTTGCCGACCGTAACGCAACCGACCTTTTTATAAAAAAACACTCCGGTGCCAACCGTGCGATAATTGCCATCGACTGCAAGACGGGCTACGGCATTAAAAATATTGCGCCTGCAATCAGGGAAATAATGAGCGAAAAGCTCGCCCGTGATGCGGCTCGCGGCATCAAACGACCGATAAGAGCAATGGTTGCAGGTATTACCAACGTCGGAAAATCAACGCTTATCAATACCCTTTGCGGTACAAAAAAGGTTGTGGCGGAGGATCGTCCCGGCGTTACAAGGCAAAACTCCTGGATAGCAATCCCATCGCTCTCACTGGAGCTGATGGACACTCCGGGTATACTCTGGCACAAATTCGACGACCAGTCGGTAGGTGTAAAGCTTGCCGCACTCGGCTCGATAAAGGACGATATTCTCGATACCTACTTTCTTTCGCTTTCGTTGCTCGAAATACTTATGAAAAGGTATTCTCCTTGCCTTTGCGAGAGGTATAAGATTGAGATTATCGAAACCGATACCGCTCAGGATGTTTTTGACAAAATCGGCAGAAAACGCGGATTTTTGCGCTCGGGCGGTGTTATTGATGAGGACAGATGCTCCTCGGTAATACTTGACGAATTCAGATCGGGAAAAACAGGACAAATAACTTTGGATTGGGAGTGATCTCTTTGTCTTTGATTTGGGAAACCGAGTTTTCGTTTCGCAAGGAAAGCGAAATGATCGTGTGCGGATGTGACGAGGCAGGGCGCGGACCGTTGGCAGGCCCTGTGTTTGCCGCCGCGGTTATACTGCCCGACGGCTGTGTTATAGAGGGACTTGACGATTCCAAGCGTCTTTCCGAAAAAAAGAGAGAGGCTCTTTATGACGAGATCCGCAGTAAGTGTATCGACTGCGCCATAGCGCACGCCGAGGTATACGAGATAGAGGCAATCAATATTCTCAACGCTTCAATGCTCGCTATGCGTCGGGCTATTGCTATGCTCAAGGTACAGCCCGAGCTTGCGCTCATTGACGGCAACGTGGCAAGAGATTTTCCCATCAGGGCTATTCCCATAGTCAAGGGGGACGGTAAATGCCCATCTATCGCCGCCGCTTCGGTGCTTGCAAAGGTTGAGCGTGACCGGTTTTGCAACGAGCTGGACGGATTTTTCCCCGAGTACGGGTTTGCAAAGCACAAGGGCTATGCAACTAAGGAGCACCGTGATGCAATACTCAAATACGGCCCCTGCGGAGCACACAGACCCAGCTTTTTGCGTAAGCTGTTAGGCAGCGAGCTTGATGAACAGCACGGACTTTGGTAAGCTGGGCGAGGATATTGCCGAGCGTTATCTCAAAAAAAGAGGCTGGCATATTCTTGCAAGGAATTTCAGATGCGGATCAGGTGAGATAGATATTCTCGGCTATCGGCTCGGGATACTCGTTTGCTTTGAGGTAAAGACACGCTCGGACGACAGCTTTGGCAGTCCTGCCTCGGCAGTTAACGAGGAAAAGCTGCGTAAAATCTCATCGGCGCTCAGGGTACTAAAAACAGCATATTCTCCCGATGGAAAATTGCCCGTCAGATATTTTTCGCTTTTCACGGTCAGACGCCGTATATTCAAGGAGCGCACCGATATTATCGAGGTGTTTCTTACCCGCAAGCGCGAACTAAAGGGGATCAACCACATAAAACAAAAATCCGACAAAGGTAATTGGTAATGAATTATATAAGCACAAGAAGCCCGAAGTGCGAATTCCGCTCGGGCGCATACGTAATAAAACAGGGACTTGCCTCGGACGGAGGTCTTTTCGTGCCCGAGAGTATTCCTGCAATAACACTTGATGAGATAAACGAGCTTGCAGGCAAAAGCTACGTCGACAGGGCGGTGTGCGTACTCGGCAAATTTTTGACCGATTACACTGCCGAGGAGCTTAAAAGCTCGGCTGAGGCGGCGTATTCTTCCCAAAAATTTTCTGCTCCGCCTGCACCTATCTCCAAGGTGGGCGAGAGGTATTTTCTCGAGCTCTGGCACGGGCCTACCTGTGCATTCAAGGATATGGCGCTTCAGATTATGCCTCGTCTGCTCTCGCTTGCGCTGTCAAAAACGGGTGAGGAGCGTGAGGCTCTGATTCTCGTTGCCACAAGCGGCGATACCGGCAAGGCGGCTCTTGAGGGCTATGCCGATGTAGAGGGCGTATCTATCAAGGTTTTCTACCCCGTTCACGGAGTTTCCAATATCCAAAAAAAGCAGATGTCATCACAGCAGGGCAGTAACGTCGAGGTTATTGCCATTGACGGCAACTTTGACGATGCCCAGAACGGCGTAAAGTCAATCTTTTCGTCCGAGGATGCACGCCGTGCGGTGGATGGACAGGGGAAATTCTTCTCGAGTGCAAACTCCATCAACTGGGGCAGGCTCGTTCCGCAGATCGTTTACTACGTTTCGGCGTATTGCGACCTCGTCAGCGAGGGCGAGATCAAGCTCGGCGACGAGATAGACGTTACCGTACCGACGGGCAATTTCGGCAACATTCTTGCCTGCTATATTGCAAAAATGATGGGACTGCCCATCGGCAGGATGGTTTGCGCCTCCAACAAGAACAAAATTCTTACCGATTTTATTTCCTCCGGCGTTTATGACCGCCGCAGGGATTTTTACACTACCGTATCACCCTCGATGGATATTCTTATCTCAAGCAACCTTGAGCGGCTTATTTACTTCCTTTCGGATGCCGACACCACGAGAGGCTATATGGAAAGCCTTGCAAAGGACGGAGCATATACCGTCAGCGATGATATTCTCGCCAAGGTCAGGGAGCATTTTGAGGGCGGCTTTTGCGATGAGGAAAACACTGCCGCTACCGTCAAAAGGTATTTTGAGGAGTACGGCTATCTGCTTGATACGCATACTGCTGTTGCGGCGTGCGTTGCTGACGAATACTGTGCAAACGGCACCGAAAATAAGATGCTGGTCGTTTCCACCGCATCTCCCTACAAATTTGCCCCTGCTGTGCTGAGGGCGCTCGGAATCGAGCCGTCGGACGATGATTTTGTTTCGCGCGATATGCTTGCTTTATTTACCAAGATGCCTGTGCCTGCGCCTCTCGCAGCCCTTGCATACAAGCCCGACAGATTCACGCACACGGTTGCAAAGGACGATATGCAGGCGGCGGTAATCGGGGACTGACAAAAAGATTTGCGGCTGCCGCAAGCAGTGCCTTGCAGCAGCCGTAATTCCTGTTTACGCCTTGTGTCTGGGCGAGAAGGTCGCGCATACCGTCTGCGAGCAGTTTGTTGCACTTGCAGGGCCTACGGCAATCTCTTTTGCGGTGCAGTAGCTTACGCCGTCGTGATGCACACAGCTTACCACACTGCAGGATATACCCTTGATATGCTTGGGCGTGGTGTTAAAGGTTATACCGTTCATACTCATTTCCTTTCAATTTAGTCCTGCCTTATTGTTGGCAAAAAACACATTTTTTATTACGGAGCGTTTATTGATGTCGCTGTACGTTATTGCCGATCTGCATTTGGCTCACTCTACCGATAAACCGATGGATATTTTCGGCGCTGCGTGGGAAAACCACGTCGAGCGCCTTGAGAATAATTGGCGCAGTACCGTGACCGATGACGATACCGTCGTTATCGCTGGGGATGTTTCCTGGGGAATGCGAATGGAGGATGCCGTTGCCGATTTCAGGTTTTTGGAGTCGCTTCCCGGTAAAAAAATAATTCTCAAGGGCAACCATGATTATTGGTGGTCAACGATGAAAAAGCTGCTTGAGTTCCGTGACAGCACGGGCGCACACAGCATATCATTCCTGTTCAACAATGCGTATGCCGCCGAGGGCAGGATAATCTGCGGTACCAGAGGCTGGTTTCCTGCCGATAGCTATTCGGAGGACGATAAAAAAATCACCCTCCGTGAGGCAGGGAGATTGCGTGCATCCCTTGAAGCGGGAAAGCAGCTGCTTGCTTCCGGCGAGGGCGATGAGATACTCGTGTTTTTGCATTATCCCCCCGCGTTTTCGGGACAGAGGTGCGAGCCGATATGCGAGGTTCTTGCCGAGTACGGCATTAAGGACGTATATTACGGCCATCTGCACGGGTATATTACAGGCAAGCTCAATTATCAAACGGCAGGCGCAAATCTGCATTTAATATCCGCCGATAAGCTCGGATTTATGCCAAAAAAAATATAAAAACCGTACTTTTCAAACCTAAAGTACGGTTTTTTTGTGTTGATCTCGGGTTATTCGGCTGCTTCTGCGTCAGAAGGGGTATCGTTCTTTTTCTTTTTGCCGAGCTTGCCTATCAGCTTGTCGGCAATACCGCCGAGGTCAAAATTCATACTGTTTTTGGGCTTTTCGGGAGGGGGAGGAGTAATGTTGAGTATCTCGGCTCTTCCGTCCTTGATGACTAAAAAGGTCATGGGCGTGAGGGTAACCTTGCCTCCTGTGCCGGCAGGGTTCTGCTTTTTCTTTTTTGTTGCATCCGAAACATCGGCACCGCCGCCTGCAAAGCCTACCGAAACCTTTGAAACGGGAATGACGGTCATACCGTCAATCTCAATCCTCTCTCCGAGCACCGAGTTGGCATCAGCGAGCTGTATCAGCTTTTCAAGCGTGAACTCCAGCGATGCCGTAAGTATTGAACCGTTTTTGCCGTTTTTTACTACATCATCCATTGTTTACCTCCGAATTGTCAGGCACCTGCTCTCAAAAACGTCAGCAGGGCTTTGAAAATATAAAATATGCGAACACTGATATCCAGCGTAAATTCTATCTCGCTTTCGTCACGCAAAAAGTCGCATTCCACGCTCACGCTCTTGCGCCGAACTCTTGCAATCGTGTCGAGATAGCCGTAAAGCGCATACACGACAGAGCTTGTTTTTGCATAGCTCATTGCGGCATCACAGGCATCGTCATCGGCGCATACGATCCGCAAAATCAGCTTGTTTATGCGGATCCTCTTCACCACCTGTCCGAGTGCGGCGATAATGCTTTTGATCAACGAAGCGGCAGAGTCTATCCGCTCGGACAATGGGAGTTTTTGCTTGCCCTCCGTGTCCTTCGGCGCTTGTTTTGTTCCAAAGGTCTTTTTGAAAAAGGCGGATATTTTACCCTCTGATTTTTTATCCTCCGTCTCGGACTCGGATATTTTCAGCGGGAACCTCAAAAACATTGCTCCGACCTTTACGGTCGGCTCACCGTCCTTATAGGAAACACAGAGAGCTACGGGCACAAGCATAACAAGACCGCAAAGCAACACTATTCCAAACAGAATACCGAGGGCGGTGTAAAGTACCCACATAGCAACTCCTTTTTAACTTCTATTCAAGCACCTCAAAAATTTCGGTGACGACCATAGGTCTGCGCTTTGTCTTTTTGCGGACAAAATCACCTATATCGTCTCTGAGACGGTTTTTGATGATCGAGATATCGGTGATGTTTCTCAAAAAACTCTTTTCGAGCGATTTTACGGATGCCTCGATTATGTCGGAAAGAAGCTCCTCGCTCTGCTTTTCATACACAAAGCCCTTTGTCATAAGCTCGGGCGGGACTGTGATGTATCCGAGCTCGGGGTCGATTCCTACGGTGAGGAAAATAATTCCGCTTTCGGAAAGATGCTTTCTCTCACGCAGAACCACTCCGCCGACATCTCCTATTCCGCTTCCGTCAACCATTACTGCGCCCGCAACGACGCTTCCGCCTGCCTTGAACGAGCGTTTACTGAGCTCGGCAATACGGCCGTTCTCGGGGATAATGATGCGCTCGGGACACATTCCCATCTCCTTTGCAAGGTTTGCGTGGGCGATAAGATGCTTGTATTCTCCGTGCACGGGCATAAAATACTCGGGACGAGTCAGCGCCTGAATGAGCTTTAATTCCTCGCGGCAGGCGTGGCCCGAAACGTGTATATCGTAGTTGCTGTAGGTAATAACCGAGGTGTTGCGCTTGTATAGCTCGTTGATAATCTTGGTGATAAGCTTCTCGTTGCCCGGGATGGCGGAGGAGGAAAGGATAACAAGATCCTCGCTTCCGAGTGTAATATGGTTATGCTCGCCAAACGCCATACGGTAAAGTGCGCTCATCGGCTCGCCCTGACTGCCGGTAGTGAGCACGGTGACGCGCTCGGAAGGGTATTTACGCACCTCCGAAATATCGATCATAATGCCATCGGGCACGTCGAGATATCCCAGCTTTGCGGCGGCGGCAACGACGTTTTGCATACTTCTGCCGGTAACTGCAACCTTTCTGCCAACCTTCTCGCTGGCGGTGAACACCTGCTGTACACGGTGCACGTTGGAGGAAAACGTTGCAATAATAATCCTACGGCTTTCGCCGGCAAAAAGTCTGTCAAACGATACCGAAAGCGAGCTTTCGCTCGGGGTGTAGCCCGGCTGCTCGGCATTCGTGCTGTCGGCAAGAAGGAGTTTTATGCCCTTTCTGCCAAGCTCGGCGAGGCGAGCAAGGTCGATGGGAGGCTCTCCAACCGGTGTGTAGTCCACCTTAAAATCGCCCGTGTGCAAAATCCTTCCTGCGGGAGTGGTGATGCAAAGAGCGCAGGCATCCGGCATTGAGTGGTTTACGTTGATAAATTCAACCTCAAAATGTCCTGCCGTAATAACAGAGCCGGCGTGAGTTTCGTAAATATGGGCATCCCTGATGCCGTGCTCGGCGAGCTTGCCCTCCATAATGCCTACGCTCATCCTCGTGGCGTAGATCGGAACGTGGGGAAACTGCTTCAAAAAATAGGGGATTGCGCCGATATGATCCTCGTGTCCGTGAGTGACGAACAAGCCGAGCAATTTGTGGGAATTTTGCTCAATATAGCTGAAATCGGGGATGACGAGGTCGACTCCCAGCATATCATCCTCGGGGAATGCCACGCCACAGTCCACCGCAATAAGACTGTCCTCATACTCAAAGACCGTCATATTCATTCCGATGCCGTCAACACCGCCGAGGGGAATTATCAAAACCTTTTGTAAAGAGGATTTTTTTGCCATAAAAAACCTTTCGAAATAACTGATGTAAAGCCTTACAATATACAAATATACATATCTATTATGCCTTATTACCTTCATTTTGTCAAGAAGGGAATAGGAACATATACTGTATTATGGCGGATTGGGAAAACACTTGACTTTCATATATAAAAATGGTATCATATGGTGAGCGTAGTCTGACCGAATTTGTGCCGGACTGCCGATTATTTTGAGACAGAACCGAAAGGTGTTTGATATAATGGATAAAATTTGTGTTTCCGGCGGCAAGCCGCTGATCGGAACCGTTACAATAGGCGGAATGAAGAATGCGGCGTTGCCGATTCTTTTTGCCACCATACTCACGGGCGATGTTTGCGAGCTTGAGAATCTCCCCGACGTAAAGGACATTTATACCGCTATTGAGATAATCAAGGCTATGGGCGCAAGGGTTGAGCAGCTTGGCACAGGACACTTACGCATCGATACTGCCGATGTAAGGTGCGGCAGTGCACCTCTCGATCTTTCAAAAACCATCCGGGGCTCTTATTATGTTCTCGGTGCCGAGCTTGGACGCTTCAGACGTTCCTCTACCGGGCTTCCCGGCGGCTGTAATTTTGGTGAAAGGCCTATCGATCAGCATATCAAAGGCTTTGAGGCGCTCGGAGCAACGGTTATAGTAGGCAACGGTGCTATTTCCTGCTATGCAGATAAGCCTCTTGAGGGTACAACTGTTTATCTCGACGTTGCCTCGGTTGGCGCAACGGTCAATATTATGCTTGCGGCAACAACCGCCAACGGCGTTACTTATATCGACAATGCGGCTCGTGAGCCTCATATCGTTGACCTTGCGAACTTTCTCAACTCCTGCGGTGCAAATATCTCGGGCGCAGGCACCGAGCTTATAAAGATAACGGGTGTGGAAAAGCTTCACGGAAGCTGCTATGCCATCATCCCCGATATGATCGAGGCGGGCACGTATATGATTGCCGCCGCTGCCACAAAAAGCACCCTCACCATTGCAAACGTTATCCCCCGTCACCTTGAGGCAGTATCCCGCAAGCTGATCGAGATGGGCGTTGAGGTTGAGGAGCGTGACGACTCGGTGGTCGTTTCCTACTGCGGTGAGCTGAAAAAGGCACGTGTCAAAACCGATTTTTACCCCGGCTTCCCCACGGATATGAATCCTCAGTTCTGCGTTTTGCTATGCCTTGCCGAGGGAACCAGCGTGCTGACCGAGAGTGTTATGGATCACCGCTTCAAGTACACGGATGAGCTTATCCGTATGGGCGCAAGGATCAGCATTACAGGCCGTAACGCCACCATTGAGGGTATTAGCAGCTTTAACCCCGCAACGGTACGAGCCGTTGACCTGCGTGCAGGCGCCGCAATGGTTATTGCCGCACTCGCCACTCCCGGCACTACTATTATTGACGATATTCACCACATCAGCAGGGGATACGAGGATATGGTAGGAAAGCTCCGTGCCGTAGGCGCTGACGTAAGGATCATCAGCGACAGCATTTAAGTATAAAAAACCGAACTCTGAATCCGAAAACAGTTTACAGGGACTTCCCAAAAGCTATTTTCGGATTTTTTGTTTTTTGTGCCGAGTTCGGCTGTTGCTATACCCGATTTTGCGGATTTTATGAACTATTTCGGGTTGATTTTATACCAAAAAAGTAGTATAATATAACGAATTGGGTTATCCTGCCGTATAACCGAGTTTTTGGCACAGCTCATCGAGCGTTCCAAAGGAATAACCCATAGCCTTCAGCTCGGTTATAAGGGGCTGAAGTATGGCTGCATTGGTTGACGAGTTTGGGTGTAGAAGCAAAACCATTCCGTTGTGCACCTGCGAAAGTATTTTTTTGAGCGTTGCATCGGGATCGGGCTGCTTGCCGTTATCCCAATCGGGGTAGGCAAACGACCAGAATACCGTTCTGTAGCCCAACTCGTTTGCAAATTTGAGCGTATTTTCCGAGAATGCGCCCTCGGGAGGGCGAAAATATTTGCTCATTTCGGTGTCGGTGCGCTCGTAAAACAGCTTTTCAAGGTCGGTCAGCTCCTTTTCAAAAGCTTTTATATCGCTTATTTTCGACATATCCGAGTGGGTGTAGGAATGGTTGCCTACGGTGTGACCTTCCTCAACCATACGCAGTACAAGCGGAAGATCGTTTTTGATTATTCCGGGAAGAATAAAAAAGGTTGCGCTGATCCCGTTGGCATACAGAATATCCAGTATTTTTTCGGTGTTTTCGTTGGCGTAGCCTGCGTCAAACGTGAGGTAGACGGTTTTGTCGTCCTCGGGGCCTACCGTTATAGCGCCGTATTTTTCGGGAAGCTCACTTCCGTCAAGAAGGATCGGCTGCGAGCCGTCTTTACCCGGCTTTACAAACCAATCGATTCTTTGGGATTCGGCTGCGAATGCCGCTGTCGGCATAGCGATGACTGCAAAAGCAAGAATTATTGCCATCAGCCGTTTAAGCATAAAAAATTCACTCCTTTCCGCAAAATAGTTTTGCCTTTATTTTTGGGAGTTATTTAGTTTTTTGTCAGGTATTTTTTGATTTGGGAGGAAAATTATGACAGTTTGCGTTCCTGTTTGCCCTATTTATGCTCTGCCCGATATTATGTCGGAGTACACCGATGAGCTTCTTTACGGCGAGGAGGCAGAGGTTATTGACGAGCTCGGGAGCTTTTACCGCATTAAAACCGAGTACGGATATTGCGGATGGGTAGCAAAAAGCGACCTGTTCGAAAAGCTCAACGACGTTTCGTATACCGTCACCTCTCCTTGCGCCGACCTGCTTTTTGAGCCAAAGAACTATTTTCGTCCCGTTATGACTCTCCCCAAGGGCGCCCGTATCGACGTGGGATTCTCGCACGAGATTAAGGATTACGGCTTTGTCGTTCTGCCCAGCAAGCGTATTTATTTTATCCGCAAGGAGCATATCGCTCCCATATGCACCTCACTTCCCGAGTGTGAGGAGGAGGCGAGAGAAAAGCTCGTCTCGGCCGCTATGGAATACCTCGGCACACCTTACCGCTGGGGCGGAAGAACTGCCCAGGGCATCGATTGCTCGGGGCTTTGCCACGTGGCGTACCGCACCTGCGGAGTAAATATCTGGCGTGATGCCGATATCGAAAAGAGCTCTGCCGTCCGTGCCATTCCGCTTGAGGAGGCAAAGAGGGGCGACCTGCTGTATTTTGAGGGACATATGGGAATGTATCTCGGTGACGGAATGATACTTCATGCAACCGTCGCAACTATGAAGGTTAGTGTTGAGAGGCTTGCCGACAGACCTTCGCTGATGGAAAAATTTATTACTGCCGGAACGGTGTTTTGATGAATAATATTTTTGTGGGTAGTGCGGAGATTCTCCGCCAAAAAGAAATAGCGCTTTCGCTCCGTGAACGCACTCGGGGAAAAACGGCGTGCGTAATCACCTTTGGCTGTCAGCAGAACGAGGCCGACAGCGAGATTATTGCAGGAACGCTCGAGACGTGCGGATATACCGTGATTGAGGACGATTCCGCCGCCGACGTTGTGGTTATCAACACCTGCGCCATCCGTGAGCACGCCGAGGTGCGTGCCCTTTCGGAGGCAGGTCAGTTCAAGGGCATCAAGGAGCGTGACCGCAGCCGTCTTATCGGCGTTTGCGGATGTATGGCTCAGCTTCCTCACCGCAGGGAGCAAATCAAAAAAAGCTACCCCTACGTTGATTTTGTGTTCGGAACGGATATGCACCACCGCATTCCGGAAATAATAAAAACCGCACTCGACAGCAAAAAGCGTGTCACCTTTGCAAACGATCTGCCTCACAGCGAGTTTGGAGTGATCAGCGAGGGACTTCCGGTGCGCCGAAGCGGATCCTTAAAGGCGTGGGTGCCCGTAATGTACGGCTGTAACAATTTTTGCTCCTACTGCGTTGTTCCTTACGTACGCGGACGTGAGCGGTCGAGGGACCGCAAGTCGGTCGAGGAGGAGGTCTATTCGCTTCTCCAAGCGGGATATAAGGATATCACGCTTCTCGGTCAGAACGTCAACTCCTACTCGGGCGGATGCGATTTTGCGACTCTTCTCAGGTCGGTCTGCTCGTTTGGCGGGGAGTACCGTATAAGGTTTATGACCTCTCATCCCAAGGATGCCTCGGACGAGCTGATAAAGGCTATTGCCGAGTGTGGCAACGCCGCAAAGCATTTTCATCTTCCCGTGCAGTCGGGCAACGACCGCATTCTTGGGCTGATGAACCGTAAATACACCCGCGCGCAGTATCTCGAAAAGGCGCACAAAATCAAAAGCATTATTCCCGACGTGGCAATCACCTCGGATATTATATGCTCCTTCCCGACCGAAACTGCGGCAGAGTTTGACGATACCGTAACGCTGGTCGAGGAGGTTGGGTTCGATATGCTCTACACCTTTATTTACTCGCCCCGTGTCGGCACACGTGCCGCCGAGATGGAGGGCAGGATCCCAAAGGAGGAGAGCAACCGCCGATTTGCACTTCTTTCGGACAGAGAGAACGCAATCGCACAGTCGATCAACGAAAAATCGGTCGGAAAGACCGTGCGTGTGCTCTCGGAGGGCATAGGCAAAAACGGACTTCCCGCAGGAAGGACAAGCGGCAACAAGATAGTCGTTTTTGATAAACCCGTTCCTGAGGGACAGTTCGTCGATATAGTTATCGAAAAGGCACAGGCATATTCACTTACAGGAAAATTAAAGGATTGAAAGGATAAACCAAAATGACAGAATCACTTAAAAAAGCGTGCGATGCACTCAAAGCCGAAATCGAAAACAGCGATATCATCAAGGCTTACAAGGAGGCAAGAGATAAATATAATGCCGACACCCGTCTTACCTCGCTTATTACCGAGTATAACGTACAGGCGGCACTTCTCGAGCAGGAGAGCCGCAAGGATGAGTCCGAGCGTGACGCCGACCTCATCGCCAGCATCAACGGCAGGATAAACGCTATCTACGAGGAGGTTTCGTCCTCTCCCGCACTTGCCGAGCTCCAGCAGGCAGAGCAGGCGGTAAGCGGCCTTATCGGTGAGATCAATATGATTCTCCAGAGCGCAATTTATCCCGAGGAGACAGGCTGTACTCACGATTGCAGTACCTGCGGAGGCTGTCACTGATACTAAAAACCCGTAGGGAGGGAAGATAATGGCACTTTCACCTCTGATGAAGCAATACCTTGAAATAAAGCAAAATCACGCCGACTGCATTCTTATGTGCCGAGTGGGAGATTTTTACGAGATGTTCTTTGAGGATGCCAAAACCGCATCGAGAGAGCTTGAGCTCGTTCTCACGGGCAAGGACTGCGGACTCCCTGAGCGTGCTCCTATGTGCGGAGTGCCTCATCACGCCGTCGAATCGTATATATCAAAGCTCGTGTCACGTGGCTACAGGGTTGCTATCTGCGACCAGCTCGAGGATCCCGCTACCGCAAAAGGGCTTGTAAAAAGGGATATTACCCGTATTTTTTCGCCCGGCACGGTAACCGAGGGTTCCTGCCTCGACGAGCGTACCAACAACTTTATCTGCGCTATCTACGGAACGGCGCAGGGCTTTGGCGTGGCTTTTTCGGATATTTCAACGGGCGAGGTCTCGGCTACCGAGTTTTTGGGAAGCGGAGATTCCGACAGGCTCGTTTCGGAGGCGGCGGCATATTCTCCCAGCGAGATCATTTGCTCGGGAGGATTCCCTACCGAGCTGAGGCATAGTCTTGAGGAGCGCTTCGGCTCAAGGTTTACCGATGTTGACCCCTCGTTCTTTGAGCCTGCAAAGGCAACCTTCCTCACCCGTGAGATTTTTGGCGAGAGCGGAGTCAGTGAGTACGATTTTGCAATGATTGCCGTCGGTGCGCTTGTTGCTTATATTTCGGAGACTCAAAAAACCGATCTTTCCTACCTTAAAAAGGTTGATTATTACTCCTGCGAGGAATATATGGGAATCGATTATTCCTCCCGCAGGAATCTCGAAATTACCGAGTCCCTTCGTGCAAAAACGAAAAAGGGCTCACTCCTCTGGGCTATCGACCGTACCAAAACAGGTGCGGGCGCAAGGCTTCTCCGCCGTCAGCTCGAGCATCCGCTTGTCAGCGAAAAGGCTATCCGTGCCAGGCTTTTGGCGGTTGGCGAGCTGTTTGAGGACGGAGTGGCAAGAGAGGAGATCCGTGAGCTGCTGAAGGGCGTTACCGATATGGAGAGGCTGACCACAAGGCTTGTGTTCGGTACCGCCAACGCACGTGACCTCAAGGCACTCGAAAAGACTATTGCCGTCCTTCCTGCAGTAAAGGAGATTCTCGCTTCCTTCAAAACACCTGCGCTGACGGCTCTCTACCGCTCGCTCGATACTCTTGATGAAATCGGTGACGCTATTGCAAAAACGATTGACGACAACCCCTCGGCGCTTACACGTGAGGGCGGAATGATCAAAACGGGCTGTAACTCGGCGGTTGACGAGCTGAGAGATATGGTCACCAACGGCAAGGCGTGGATAGCAAAAATTGAGGAATACGAGCGTGAAAAGACGGGAATTAAATCCCTTAAAATAGGATATAACCGAGTTTTCGGTTATTACATAGAGGTTTCCAAGAATTTTGCCGACAAGGTTCCTGCCGAATATATCCGCCGCCAGACTCTCACAAGCGGCGAGAGGTACGTTACCGAGGAGCTCAAGGAAACTGAGAGCCGTGTTATCGGTGCAAGAGACAGGCTGTATGCTCTCGAGTTTGAGCTGTTTCAGTCGCTCCGCAGCTACGTTATTGAGGCTATCGACCGTATAAAAACCACCGCCGCCGCAATAGCACAGCTCGATGTTTTTTGCTCCAATGCAACTATTGCGAGGGAGCAGGGCTACGTTTGCCCCGAGGTCGATTGCTCGAGCGTTATCGACATCAAAAACGGCAGACATCCCGTTGTCGAGAGGTTTTTGGAGGGAAGCTATTTTGTACCCAACGACTGCCATCTCGATTGCGATGCAAGCAGGCTTATGCTCATTACGGGCCCGAATATGGCAGGTAAATCCACCTATATGCGTCAGGTTGCGCTTATCACGCTTATGGCGCAGGCAGGATGCTTTGTTCCTGCGAGCGAGGCGAGGATCGGTATTGCCGACAGTATTTTTACCCGTGTCGGCGCATCCGATGACCTTGCATCGGGCAACTCAACCTTTATGCTGGAGATGACTGAGGTTGCCGATATTCTCAAAAACGCTACCAAAAAGAGCCTTATCGTCTACGATGAGATAGGCAGAGGCACCTCGACCTACGACGGAATGAGCATTGCACGTGCCGTAACCGAGTATACGGCAGGTAAAATCGGCGCAAGAACGCTTTTTGCCACCCATTACCACGAGCTTACCTCGCTTGAGGGTGAGCAGGCCGGGGTTGTAAATTACAATATTGCCGCCAAAAAGCGTGGAAACGACATTGTTTTTCTGCGTAAGATAGTAAAGGGCAGCGCCTCCGACAGCTACGGAATTGAGGTTGCTCACCTTGCAGGAGTACCTGCACCCGTTGTCAAAAGGGCAAAGGAGGTTCTTGCCTCACTTGCCGAAACGGGACCCGTTATTTACAAAAAAGCATCGACCGACGGGGACAACGTCAGCTTTGCCGATATCACGGAAGACCGTGTACTCGACAGGATTCGCTCGGTCGATATCAATACACTCACACCCTACGAGGCGATAACGCTTTTGTATGAGCTTAAAAAGGAGCTTGATTAAGTGGGATTTATCAACATACTTGATACCGAAACAGCCAACCGAATAGCCGCAGGCGAGGTAGTTGAGCGCCCGTCGTCTGCAGTCAAGGAGCTTCTTGAAAACTCGCTTGATGCAGGCGCAAGGACTGTCACGCTCGAAATCAAGGATGGCGGAAGGAGCTTTATCCGTGTGAGCGATGACGGAAGCGGAATGCTCCGCGACGACGTGCCCAAGGCGCTGCTTCGCCACGCTACGAGCAAAACCGAGTGCGGAAGCGACCTTGTTGGTATACGCACGCTTGGATTCAGGGGCGAGGCGCTTGCCGCAATCGCTTCGGTTTCGAGGATGGAAATTATCACCAAGCACCGAGACGAGGAGCTGGGAACGCTTCTCACCTCGGATGAAAACGGAGTTGTTATGTCCGACACGGGCTGCCCCGACGGCACTACCGTTATCGTGAGAGATGTTTTTTACAACACTCCCGCACGGCAAAAGTTCTTAAAGCGTGATGCAACCGAGGGTGCATCCTGCGTTGCCGTTGCCGAAAAGTTGGCGCTTTCCCGTACCGACGTTGCCGTTTCGGTTATAGTCGACGGTCAGAGGCGGTTTACCACTTCGGGCGACGGAAAGCTGTATAGCGCAATCTACTCGGTATACGGCAGAGAGTTTGCAAAAAGCCTCGAAAAAATTGAGTACGAGCTAGAGGGCGTTTCGGTATACGGCTATGCTTCGAGAGCGGGCGAGCCGAGAGGAAGCCGTGCGATGCAGATGTTCTTCGTCAACGGCAGATACGTCAAGAGCCGTACGGTACAGGCGGCGCTCGAGGAGGCGTTCAGCTCCTATATTCCGAGAGGGAAATACCCTGCAGGCGTTATTTTCGTCAGCCTCAATCCCGATTTGATCGACGTAAACGTCCATCCTGCAAAAACCGAGATAAAATTCGCCTCCGAAAAGGACGTTTTCCGTGCCGTTTACCACGCCGTGCACAATGCTTTGGCATCAGCTCCTGCGGTGGCTTACGATGAGCCCGAGAAAAATATTACCGGGCAGGACGAGGCATCGGTCGCAAAAGCCGTGCTCGAACTCGAGAGCAAAATGGCACACCGCCCGCCCGAGATACCCGCTTACACACCGCCCAAGAAGAGCTATCGTTCCTTTGATCCCACTCTCGGTGAGGAGGATATGCAGGCATCTCCTGCACCAATGACTCTTAGTGACAGCTGCCCCGTTCCCCAAAAATCCGAGCCGATATCTGAAATTACCGATACCGCCGAGGAGATAACGATTTTTGAGCAAAAGCCCGCTTACCGTGTTATCGGTCAGGCATACGATGCTTATATTTTTGTTCAGACAGACAGCGAGATTCTCGTTATCGACAAGCACGCCGCGCACGAGCGCATCCTATATGAGGAGCTGCTCGCAAAAAAAGAGCTTCATACCCAAAAGCTGCTCTCGGGTATAACCGTCACCCTCACCTCGGAGGAGGCGGCAATCCTACTTGAAAACGCCGATTTTTTAGCCGAAAAGGGCTTTGAAACAGAGGACTTCGGTGAGGGAAGCATTATCGTGCGGAGCGTTCCGATGTCGCTTTCCAACACAAAAAATCTTGCCGATATACTCCAAAAATTCGCATCCGAGCTTACAAGCGGAAACGGACTTTCGTTTGCCGAGCGTTGCGACCGGGCGCTCTATACCGTTGCCTGCAAGGCGGCGCTAAAGGCAGGAATCAAAAACAGCCCCGAGGATGATGCACGGGTTGTTGAGCTTCTTTTTGAGAACCCGAGTCTGCGTGTTTGTCCTCACGGCAGACCCTTTATATTTACTATTTCCAAAAGAGATATTGAAAAACGTTTTGATAGGTGAGTTATGAGCTTTACTATTCACAAAACCGTCGGTACAGCCCGTAGGGGAACCCTGGAGACGGTACACGGAAATATCGAAACCCCTGTATTTATGAACGTAGGCACCTCTGCCGCAATCAAGGGCGGCGTTGCCACCTCCGACCTCAAAAACATAAAATGCCAGGTTGAGCTTTCCAATACTTACCATCTGCACGTCCGTCCGGGCGAGGATGTTGTTTACAAGCTCGGCGGTATTCACAAATTCTTTAACTGGGACAAGCCCGTTCTTACCGATAGCGGCGGATTCCAGGTGTTTTCGCTTGCGAGTCTGCGGAATATCACCGAGGAGGGGGTCCATTTTTCGTCCCATATGGACGGCGCAAGGATATTTATGAGTCCTGAGGTGAGCATGCAGATTCAGTCCAAGCTCGCCTCCACTATCGCTATGGCGTTTGACGAGTGTCCCTCGTCGGTTGCCGAGCACGAGTATATTGCAAAATCCGCCGAGCGCACCACACGCTGGCTCTACCGTTGCCGTGAGGAGATGGAGCGCCTGAACTCGCTTCCCGAGACGATAAACAGGCATCAGATGCTCTTTGGTATCGGTCAGGGCGGAGTATACGAGGACATCCGCATAAATCACCTCAAGCAAATCACTCCGCTTGACCTGCCCGGCTATGCAATAGGCGGTCTTGCGGTGGGTGAGACTGCCGACGTGATGTACCGCATTATCGAGGCGTGCGAGCCCTATATGCCCTCAAACAAGCCGAGATACCTTATGGGCGTAGGTACTCCCGTGAATATACTCGAGGCGGTTGACAGGGGAATAGACTTTTTTGACTGCGTAATGCCCTCACGAAACGCACGTCACGGTAACCTGTTTACCAGCGACGGTCTGATGAACCTCAACAACAACAAATACCTCCTTGACGAGCGTCCCATTGACGAGAAATGCGATTGCGAGGTGTGCCGTACCTATTCAAGAGCCTACATCCGCCATCTGTTCAAGGCACGTGAGCTGCTCGGAATGAGGCTTTGCGTTATTCACAATCTGTATTTCTACAACAACCTTATGGAAAAAATCCGTGCCGCAATCGAGGACGGAAGCTGGAAATCCTTTAAGGAAGAACAGGTTTACCTGCTCGGCAAGAGAGCGGGAGAATAGGAGAAGGCTATGGCAGGCTACGACAAGCTTGAAAATTTGCTCAGATACTACGAGCTCAATCAGCTTTTTGAGGAGGGCAGGGATATTGACAAAGAGGCATATCTCAAAAAGCTGGATTCGTGCGTTGGCGACCGTGACAGGCTGATGGAGGTCTACGGCGAGCTCTGCGCTCTGCCGATGCGTGCCGACTATCGCTATGAAGAGCCGAGCGAGCTTTGCGAGATAGAGGCGGAGAGCGACTGCGCAGGCATTACCGATGAGTATAAGGATATCGATATCGATTACTTCCACGGCGCTTGGCTTGGCAGATGCATTGGCTGTGCATTCGGTCAACCCTGCGAGGGCTGGAGCAGCGAGAACATCCGTGCCTGGTACAAAAACGCAGGAAAATATCCCATTACCTATTATTTCCCTTCCGCTTCGGGTGCGGACAGAAGGGATCACCCCTCCACGGACGAGCAGATATGCGGAATGCCGCTTGACGATGACACTCGCTTTACGGTACTCAACTACCTTCTGTTAAAGCAAAAGGGATTAGATTTTGATACTTGGGACGTCGGAAGCCATTGGGTATGGAACCTTCCGATTCGGTTCGTTTGTACTGCCGAAACACAGGCTTATCTTAACTTTGTAAACGTTGACGGCTTTACCCCCTGGCACAAGCCGGAAAACGCTATGGAAACGCTCAAAAAGGAAGGAATAAACACCTACCTCAATCCCTACCGTGAGTTTATCGGGGCGCAGATCCGTGCCGATGCGTTTGCGTACATCGCCGCAGGAAAGCCGCGTCTTGCCTCCCGTCTTGCACATACCGACGCATATCTTTCGCATATTAAAAACGGGATTTACGGCGAGATGTTCTTCGCCGCACTTATCAGCGCCGCCTTTACCGAAAAGGATGTGGATAAGTGCATTGACACAGCGCTTGCCGTCGTTCCAAAGAAAAGCCGCTTTTACGAGGAGATGCGGGAGGTAAGGGCTATTGCCGAGAGCGCAACCGACCGCAGCGTACTTATCGACACCCTCGTTGCGAGGGCAGGTGCCTATAACTGGGTGCATACCATCAACAACGCCGCTTTCTGCCTTGGTGCAATAATTTTTGCAAAGGGGGATTTCCGTGAGGCGGTCACCCTTGCTATAGAATGCGGATGCGACACCGATTGCAACGGTGCAACGGTCGGCTCGTTTATGGGCGCATTGCTTGGAGCACAGGGCATTCCCGAGGACCTTGCAAGCGCTATGAAGGACAACTTCAGCGTTGGCATCTCGCCCTACGATAACTATTCGATGCTTGGCTTTGCAAGGGAGCTCAAGGAGCTTCATTCAAAGCTGAACAGTTAAAGGAGTACGTATATGAGCTTTACGAGGATATTTTTGCTTTCTATTGCGGTTTTGATGTGTATAGGAACGCTCTCGTCCTGCGGCGCAAGCGAGGAGCAGTCGTCCGAGGCTGTATCAAATGAGTCGTCCGAGGCTGTGTCCGAGGAGGAATCGAGCGAGCCCGAGGAGGTTTATCCCGAGTATTGGGGACATACCGAGTATGACCGCACCGAGAATATCGGCGCTCCCGAGGAAATCACCTCCTATCAAACAAAAATCACCCGCAGGCCTACCGCAAGCGCCTGGGGCTACGTTTCGGAGTATATGTTTGAGTACAATACCGATGCTGGCAAGGTGTATATGACCTTCCACGAAACAAAATGGGGAACCTATAATATCGGTATGTGGTACCTCATCGATAGCAACGGTAAAAAGCATCAGATGGTCGAGGGATATACCGATTTTGAGTACGTGCATATAGCAAACGGCGTCTGGTCGGGTGGAAATCACGGCAACGAGGCGCTTATCTCCATCGATTTGTATAACGGCGAAACGGGCGAGAAGATCGAGCTGAAAAATGGCGAGTCGGTAGTTGTAAACGTGCTTCATATCATCGAGAAGACAAAGCTGCTCTCGCTTCCCAATCCTACCAGCGTGCGTGAGGATATTTCGGGCTGGACCGAGAATGATGTTTATGCCGAGGTTACCCGTAAATACACCGTTACGGGGCCGCAGGTCAAGCTCAACGTCGATTACCTGTTTGTAAAGGATACCCGTATGAACAGGTCGTACAACTGTATGTTCCCCGTGAGCAAGCAGTACGGACTGACCTGCGAGATGTACGATGCCGAGGGAAATCTGCTGACCACCATCGAAACACCCAAGGAAAACTCCAACTTTAACGGTAATCACAATTCCGGTAACAAGGCGACCCGTGCGGTCATCTACGGCTATGAAAAGCCCGAATACCGATTCCACGTTTATATCAACACAGTAGCCGATTCGGCGGACGGCTTCAAGGGCGATTACAAAACCGCATTCTGGGATATGAGCACCAGCAACAAGCTCTATTTCACCAAATTCAGTAACGGAAGCATCACTACCGTAAAGGAAGGAACCGAGTTCCATACCGAGTGCGTGTGGGTATTTGAGTACGTTGCCGAATAAACCCGAATAAAACAGTAATGCCTGCTTTGAGCTACCAAAGCAGGCATTGTTTTTTTATTTCAATTCACATATACCGCAGACGGCCGCAACCGCAAGCCGCATATCCCGTCCCACGGCTACGCCCTTTTCCTCAAGCCTTGCTTTTGCCTCGCCGAACGCAAGCTCGGGGCGGTTGTTTTCCTGGCTGAGGTGGGCAAGAATCACCGATTCGGTGCCATAGCTTGCGAGGTGGGGAAGAAGCTTTGAGCAATCTGCGTTTGAAAGATGTCCGTAGGAGCTCAGTATCCGCTCCTTTAAGTGCCTCGGATACGGGCCGCTTACAAGCATCCCGATGTCGTGATTCGATTCTATAACGATCCTTTTGCACCCTGACAGCGCACGCATAACTTTTTCGGTAAGACATCCGATGTCGGTAAAATAACCTATTATTTCATCGCCTGCCTTTATACGAAAGCCCACACTTCCGAGCGAATCGTGCGGTGTTTCCACCGAATATACCGCCGTTTCGTGTAGCTCGGTCACGCTTCCTTCTTTTGTCGGCAGGATCAGCTCGCAGGCATAAGGGCTTTTTTCGACAATACTTTCACAGCACGCCGGAGGTGCGTATATCGGGAAGGTAAAATGCTTGGTTAGCGTGTCAAGCCCCTTGATATGGTCGGAATGCTCGTGCGTGATAAACATAGCGGTTATATCCGAGAGCTCTACTCCTATCTGTGCCAGAGCGTTGCTTATCGCCCTTGCCGATACGCCTGCATCAATGAGAAGCTTGTCCCTGCCGTTTTCGATATACGTGCAGTTCCCCTTGGAGGATGAAAACAGAGTAAAAATTCTTGCGGACATATATCAGCCCTTAATGCCTTCTTCGGTTATAACAGCCGCACCGTACGGTCTGATCGAAAGCAGGAAGCAGGATCGTTTCCCGAATACCGACTCGATCTCGTTTATGTATTCCTCGGCACGGTTAGTGGGGATGTACGCCTGAATCGTACCCGCAAATCCGCCGCCGTGAACACGGCATATTGCACCGAAACGCTCGGTTATGGCAAGCGCAAGCGAGATACCCTGCTCGGCAGGATTCTGGTTTGTATATACGTTTTGCAGGAATTTGAACGAGGAGTTGCCCGACTCACGTACCAAAGCGAGATAATCGTCAAAGCGGTCTTCGAGCAAAGCCTCTCTCTGCTTGTTTACCCGATTGTTTTCGGCAAAATAATGCATTGCACGCAAAATTGCACGGTCACCCACTATGGAGCGCAGATATGAAATCCTGTTCATAAAATCCTGCTCGTTGCAAAGACGGAGCACCGATTTGCCCATAAGTGCGGCAACCGATTTCATCTCGCCGGGTACGGATGCATAGTCGTCGGTAAGGTCGGCGTGGTTGCCGCCCGTATTGACTATGCAAAGCGTATAGCCCTGCTTTGCAAGGTCAAAATCGATTTTTTCGGAAACAACATCCTCACTGTCGGCAAAGTCGATATAAAGACATCCGCCCGAAGCGCAAGCCGCCTGATCCATCAGACCGCAGGGCTTGCCGAAGTATACGTTCTCGGCGTATTTTCCTGCCTTTGCCATCTCCATCGGAGTCACCTTGCCGTCGCAGTAGAACTCCGAGAATATCTTGGCGCACATAACCTCAAACGCCGCAGAGCTCGAAAGCCCCGAGCCTGTCATAACGTCGCTGGTCGTATAAGCAACAAAACCGCCGCTGCTAAAGCCGTGTTTATTAAAATAATCGCTTATTCCCGCAAGCAGAGATGCCGAGCTTCCCTTGCGTACGGAGCTCGGGTCGGGGTTGGAGATATCCACTACGTCCTCTCGGTAGCCCTCGCTCTTCATCCTTACGACCGAGCCGGAGATGGGAGCCGCAATAGCGATAATATCTATATCAACGCTTCCGGCAAGCACGCATCCGCTGTTATGGTCGGTATGATTTCCCGAAAGCTCTGTCCTACCGGGAACTGAGAACATCGAAACCTCGTATTCCGAGCCGTACATCTCGTCAAAGCATCTTGCAAGACGGATAAAGCGCTCACGCTTTTCGACTATATTCGACGTGGGGTAAAGCTTGGCAAATATGCCGTCATAATCACCTGCGCCGAGCTTTTCGATAAGTTGGTTTACGTTCATTGCTGTTTCCTTTCCTCAATGGATTCAATCTCGCATATATAAACCGTGTGGTAGTCGCCATTGTACCATTTTTCGATAGCGGGATCGACAAAGCATTTGGGATCGAGCCTTCCGCAGTACAGCTTTTTGCCGTAGATGATCCTGCTCGCCTCGTTAAAGCCCACTCTGCCGTCACGCAGGAACGCAGTCAACCCCGACTCGGCTATTTTGTCGCAGTCGCGACCGCTTTTAGTTCCGCAAATTTTAAGAGCGTTGCGGTATTCCTCCCCAAAAAACGACAGCGAAATATATTCGCTCTCCTCGGTAAACTCGTGAGTATATCTCTGCGGACGGACAAAGCATATAAATACCTGCTTGCCCCAAAGCACGCCGAGAGTACCCCAGCTTGCCGTCATCGTGTTGATGCTTCCGTCCTTTTTGGCTGCCGAAACGAGCATCCAGCCGTTTCCTATCTCGTCAAAAATTCTGGTGGAAAAATCGGGATTGTCAATACGTTCAAAAGCCATAGCGTGTCCTCCCAAAGGGTTAGTGGTTTAGTGCGTAAAAGAATATATCCCAGGCGGGAATATATTTCTTTTTGCGAAAATAGTATTTGTATTTATTGCCAAAGCGTATCAGCATCATGGGAATTTCAAAAATATCGCCTGCCCGATGATATACTGCCACGCACACGTTGCTCTTACAGCACCAAAGAGTGTTTGCGCTTCCGCACAGCACCCTTTCGTCCTCCCCCTCGGCATCGATCTTTATTGCCGAAACGGGAGCGCCCTCCGCACCGATATGCAAAAACCCCGTTGCGTTATCAATGCTTTCGGTCTCGGCAGTGTGACCGCCGTCTCCGATATGGCTTCCTCTGCCTTTTCCTCCGCCAAACGTCACCAAACGAGGCTTATCGGATGCACATTTGTTAATAAGCTGTATGTTTTTGAGGCTTTGGGTATTTTTTTGGAGCTGAAGGAAGGTTTTTTTGTCGGGCTCAAAGGCGATTATTCCGCCGCAGTGCGGATTCCGAGCCGTATACTCGGCAACCGTATCACCGTTATATGCCCCTACGTCCACAAAAATTCCGCCGCCGACAAAATATTCCTCGGGAGCCTCTTCCGCTTGCGGCCCAAACTCAAGCAGTGAAATGTCGCCTGTAATATTATATTCAAGCACGGAAAAGAAAATATCCCTCGAAAGCTCGTCGGCAAGCAAATCGGAAATCCTCTTTATTTCCTCGCGGTGTGCAAGAATAAACTCCCTGTCGCAAGCACCGCCTCCGATTACAGGCAGGTTTGGCGAGATGAGCAGATGCTTTTTTGCAAGGGAGGGTAAAATGTCAGCCTTGTCTCCCTCGAGACCAAAGCAAACTACCAGACACAGCTTTCCGTGCTTTGCCTCGGCATCGCTCACCGAAATCACGCTGTGACCTAAAAAGCTCTGTCCGCGAACAAATCCGTCGGATGCAACTACGCCGTCAAAATGCACGCCCTGCTCGGTAAGGTAGGCAAAAATCTTTTCTGCACCGTCGCCCATTCCGTACAGGAAGGTAGGCAGCCCGCTGCTTTTGATTCTTTCGGCATAAGGAACGAGACTTTGGATGCCGTCTATAAACCGCTCCGCTCTCGTCACAGCTCGCCCTCGTAATGGCTTTTAAAGCCCTCTCCGAATACTGCGGTGGCTTTGGTAACGAATACGAATGCCTTCGGATCGGTATCACGGACTATCTCCCGTGCCTGAGGGAGCGCTCGGTTTTTCATAACGCACATCATAACGTGCCTTCTATCCCCCGTGTATGCGCCCTCGCCGTGAAGAATCGTAACACCGAGGTCGAGGTCGGTAAGAAGTCTATCCGAAATTTCCTTATCTCGGTCGCTGATGATATACACCGTTCTTGCCTCGTCCGAGCCGTAAAGCACCATATTGAGCACGACCATCGAAACCAAAAGCGCAATACCTGCGTAAAGCGAGAGATCAATGCTTCCAAACAGTATTCCCGATGCAAGCACCACCATACCGTCGGTGATAAGGAACACCGTGCCGGTGGAAAGATGCTTGAACTTTCGCCTGAGCAGCTTGACAATCACGTCGGTGCCGCCGGTAGTACCGCCTGCACGGAAAACGAGTCCTATGCCTGCCGAAACAAGCACCGAGCCGGCAACGCTTGCGAGCAGCAGATCGTTTGTAAGAGGCTCAAAGTGCGATGCGATATAGTTGATTGCAAGCGAGGATATGACTACCGAATAGATAGTGGAGAACAAAAAACGAAATCCGAGCACGACAAGACCTGCAACGAGGATAGGAATATTAAACACCATTATCCAGGAGCCTGTCTCGAGGAACGGAAAAAAGTAGTTTGTAATGATCGCAATACCCGAAACTCCGCCGGGCGCAAGGTTATTGGGGTCAAAAAACAATGCTACACCTGCCGCAAAAATAATGCTTCCTGCAGTGTTTTGGAGCAGCTTGGGCAGCCATTTGCGAAAGCTCTTTTTCATGCCGATACCTCGCCTCCGATATATTTTTCGTCGGTGCAAAAGCCCACCGTGCAGGCGACAACGCCATATCCCTCCTCGTTATCGAGAACGGTGATTACAAAATCATAAAAAATCGAGTCTATATACGCAATGTAATTGCAAACAATGACTCTGCCCTCAAGCTCGGTATCATCTGAGTAACGCTTGTCCGCAGAGTCCAGGCCGATAAGCTCGTCACCTGCGTTGATAAAGTATGATTCCGACAGCAGTGCGTAATAATCCTCGCTCGGTATGGCTTCTCCGCCGCTTACGGGGTGGGTGTAGGCGCTTACCTCTTTGCTGTCGCCGGTCAAAAGCGCCTGAATATAGCCGAGCGCCGTATCATCGGCTCTTTTTACGTCAATATCGGAGCAGGCGGTCAAAAGCAGCAGGCACACAGCCATCACTGCAACAACGCATTTTTTCATATCAGCCTCCGTTTATATCAAAGGTGCCCAGCACGTGACGCTTGAGCATAAAATAATCGTCGGGAACGGCACCCTCACCGCCGCTGATCGCCATAGCACGCAGCTCGGCACTGCTTGGAGTGTAGGTGCCCAGCACGGCACGCTTTGCCATAAGGTAGTCGGGCGCATCAATCTTGCCGTTGCCGTTGGCATCGCCCTTTACGACGATAACGTAGGTTGCATCACCTGCAACGAGCAGCTGTCCTGTTTTTACAACGTCGTCGGTAACGGCGTTCCCGTCCTTATCGGCAACCGTTACGGAGCCGAGCTCGGCAACAAAATCCGCTATCTCGGTCTTTTCGGCTACCCAATAGATCAATCCGTCCGCTACGGTATATTTTTCGGGGAAGGAAGCAACGGGGCTATCGGCAACCGACGTCGAAAACGTACTTCCCGAGCCTGTAACTATTCCCGTAACTCCGTTTACTCCGAGCACCGTATCCCGCTTGATGGCAAACGCGCCCACGTCGCCCTCGGCGCCTATGACATTAAAGGGAATCGTAACCAAAAAGCTCTCGCCCGATTTAAGTATCTCGTTGGCGACCGTGCCTGCTCCGAGTGCCGCAAAACGCAACGTATAACAGCCCTCATCGTAATCCAGCGAGCACATCTGCTCCCAGCCGTCGGCAGGCATATCGGTCATAAAGGCATCCATCTCGCCGTTCTCGTTGGCGGTTATCACAGGCTCAAAAATATCGGTATCGTAGTGCAGATCGCATTCAAAGGCGATTATTCCCGTGCTGTCGCCGAGATTTGTCACCTCGGCGGTGAGATTGTATATTCCTCTCTCGTAGGCGGTTTCGCTACCGCTGAGCGTAAGCGCAAGCTTATCGCTCTCGGAAAGGCCTACCGCCGATACCGTAGCACCCGCTCCGCCGTATATATCCGAAACCGAATGGGCTCCGATGATGATAATATCGCCGCTGTCGACGGTAAAATCAAAAACGCCTGCCTCACGTACGGTGAACGGAATGCGGATAACGATGTCGTCTTCGTCGGTAATATAGTTAGTGCTATCCGAGCCGACGCAAAACCGCAGATAGTATTTGTTTTCCTGCTCGGAATAGCTGCAAAGCTGCTCCCATCCCGAGGGAAGCGTTTTTGCAAACAGATCCATCTGGCTGTTTTCGTTAGAGGTGATTTTGGGCAGTACGTACTCGCTGTCATAGGTCAGCGAAAATTCAATGCCCGATATGGCGATATCTACCCTCGAGAGCGTAACGGTAACGGCTATCTCGCCTCCCACCGCAACGTCCTCGGTGCAGGAAAGCGCAAAAGCAGCCGCCTCGTTTGCCGAGACGGTACCGCAAAATGCTGTCAATAGGGTTATTACTGCAAGAATGCAGGCGATGGACTTTTTGAGCTTCATAAAATCACCTGAAGATCACTTTTTGTTTATCTCTGCGTATATCTCGCCCTTGCCTACTCCTCGGTCACGGGCAACCTGCTTGCAGGCGTCCATGCGGGAAAGTCCGAGAGCGCAATAATGCTCTACGTGCTGAGGAACGCTCATATCCTTCCAGAACCGATCCTCCTCGCTTACGCCCTCGCAAATAAACACGTACTCTCCCTTTTTTGCCTCGGGCGGAAGGGAGGTAAACGTATCAAGCACCTCGCTTACGGTGCCTCTGATATACCGCTCGTGCAGCTTTGTAAGCTCCTTTGCAAGCACGCATCTGCGTTCTCCGAGCTGTTTTGCAAGCTCGGCGAGATATTTTTCGGTATCGTGGGGAGCGATATAGAGAATAAAGGTGCGCTTCTCTCTCGATAGCTCCCCTATCCTCTCTTTGCGCTCGCTGTTGCCCTCGGGCAAAAAGCCCTCAAAGCAAAACCGTCTGCTCGGCAGCCCCGATGCAGAAAGAGCACAAACGGCGGCACAGGCACCGGGCAGAGCGCATACCTCTATCCCATTTTCGGCGCACAGCGCAACCAGCTCCTCACCCGGATCGCTGACCGCAGGGGTGCCCGCATCGGTAATGAGCGCACAGCTCTCGCCTGCGAGAATACGCTCGGCGATAGCGAGGGAGGATTTTTTTGTGGAATGCGCATCGTAACGGACGAGCGGCTTTTTTACGCCGATGAGCGAAAGCAGCTTGCCTCCGACACGGGTGTCCTCCGATGCAACAAAATCGCAGGACGACAGAACCTCTCTTGCTCTCGGGGTTATATCGCCCATATTTCCTATCGGCGTGGGAACAATATAAAGTATTCCACCCATTTTATCAGCCCTTAGCTCTCTTTCTGTGTTTGAGGGTGCGAAGCTTCATATAAAGCTTGGGCAGATTGTCGATAACAAAGTTTTTGACCTTGCTTCTGCCTTTTGCGTAGATATCGTGAATCTTGACGAGGAATTTGTAGGGAACGTATTTTCCCGTTACACGCACGTCAAGGAATTTCTCATAGGGCTTTCCGAGCCACTCGGGCATTGCGTACGCCCATTTGTAGCGGCGCACGAAATGTGCAAAATAAGCCTCGATATAAAGCACCTCGTGCTCGGGGAACTGGGGCTGAACGAGGGGAACACGCACGTCGGGAGAGATATGCTCGGGCAGGAATCCGCCTTCCTTTGCAATCTCGTACAGCTTTGTTCCGGGGTAGGGATAAAAGATGTTGGGAATAACCCGGTCCGCGCCCGCCTTTGCGTTGAGCTTTATCGTTTTGAGCGCACGGAACTTGTCCTCATAGGGAAGACCGATAATGTTGTAGGTAAGCTGAGCTATTCCGTATTTGTGGAACCACTTGCTGCAGTTGATTATCATCTCATCGGTCATATAACGCTTGAGATATTTGAATCTCATCTCGGAATCACCGCTCTCAAGGCCCATATCGATTGTATAGCAACCTGCCTCTTTCATTTTGCGGACGGTATCCTCGGTGAGTATATCAAAGCGGATATTGCCCGTAAAGGGAAGGTGGATCTCCTTGGTATAGAGGTCAAGGAACTCGTCAAACCACTCGGGGATCATATTAAAGATAGCATCACGGAAGTTGATAACCTTGATCTGCGGATGACGCTCGAGCAGGGTTTTGAGGTAGAGAATACCGTTCTGCGGCGAGCGGAAGCGTGAGTAGATTTTTTTATTGGGGTATACGTTGCGGAACTGCGAGTTGCCGCAGTAGGTGCAGTTGTAGCGGCAGCCGCGGCTCATCATAACGATAGCCGTGCCTACCTTAACGCTATCGAGATTATCGTAGTCGAACAGCTCAAAATCGGGAATGGGCAGCCTGTCAAGATCCTCGAACAGGGGACGGATGGGATTCTTTTTAATGCTTCCGTCCTCGAGCTTAAAGTACTTGCTTTCAACATCGGTATAATCCTCGCCTGCGCTCATCTTGTCGCATAGCTCAAGCTCGGCATACTCGCCGTCACCGATCGTAACGCAGTCCACGCCATCAACCGCAAGCACCTCATCGGGCGCAAGGGTGCAGTGATAGCTTCCGCAGGTGATAAGCACGTCGGGGCAAACCTCTTTTGTCCAGCCGATATATTTTTTACAGTCCTCAAATGCGGTGGTACGGATAGAAAAACCGATAATATCAAATTCACCCAGACCGAGGAGCTTGTCCTTGAACTCCTGCTCGGAATGGAGATAGAGCAGGTGCATCAGCTTTACGGTGTGACCTGCCTGCTTGAGTACTGCCGAAATAGAGGCGAGTCCCTCGCTGTAGTTACCGCCCGTGAGCTTTCCCGAAAGCTCTCTGTCGGTGTAATCGGGGTATACGAGGAGCATTCTTGCCTTTGCTCCGCCTAAATTTTTAAGTGCCATAATTTTCACCTCTGTAAAACTATATTCAATCCTGCTTGGCATCGAACCAGCTTTTGCCGATTCCGATGTCGGTGGTAAGCGGAACGGCCATATCAGCCGCACCCTGCATCGCCTCGCAAAGAATCAGCTTTGCTTTCTCCGCCTCGTGTATAGGAGCCTCGACTATAAGCTCGTCATGTATCTGAAGCACGAGCTTTGCCTCAAGACCTGCCTCGGCAAGCATCCTGCTTGCACGTATCATTGCTATTTTGATAAGGTCGGCGGCGGTGCCCTGGATCGGGGTGTTCATCGCCACACGCTCACCGAAAGCACGTATATTTGCATTTTTGCTGTTGATCTCGGGGACGTATCTTCTTCTGCCGAAAACGGTGGTAACGTACCCGTTCTCCTTCGCCTCGGTCTTTACGGATTCCATATAATCCCTCACGCCGGGGTATTTGGAGAGGTAGCTCTCAATGTATTCCGCCGCCTCACGTCTGCTTACGTGCAGATCCTGAGAGAGAGAGTAATCGCCCATACCGTATATTATGCCAAAATTAACGGTTTTTGCCTTTTTACGCATATCCGAGGTTACAAACTCGGGCGGAAGCCCAAAAACCTGCGATGCCGTAATGCGGTGGATGTCCTCGCCGTCGATAAACGCCTGACGGAAGGTGTCGTCATCCGAAACGTGTGCCAGCACTCTCAGCTCTATCTGCGAGTAGTCGGCATCGATCAGAACGCAGCCCTCACGTGCAACGAAAAACCTTCTCAGCTCCCTGCCTTTTTCGCTACGCACGGGAATATTTTGCAGATTAGGCTCTGCCGAGGAAAGCCTTCCCGTTAAGGTCTGTGTCTGCTTGAAGGTAGTGTGTATCCTTCCGCTTTCGTCTATTTGACCCATCAGCCCGTCGCAATAGGTGTTTTTGAGCTTTGCGTCCTTGCGGTATTCGAGTATAAGCGGAACGATAGGATGGTAATGCTCCAGCTTTTCGAGCACCGAAACGTCGGTGGAATAGCCGCTTTTGGTCTTTTTGAAATGCGGAAGCGACAGCTTTTCAAACAGTATATGTCCGAGCTGCTTGGTGGAATTGATGTTAAACTCCTCGCCCGCAAGTGCATATATCGCCTGCTCGGTCTGCTTTATGGTTAGGTCGAGCGCATCCGAAAAGCTTTGCATCTCGTCTCGGCTGACTCCAAATCCCAGCTCCTCCATCTCGGCAAGCACGAAGCAGAGCGGAAGCTCTATCTCGGTGTACAGCCTCATTATATCCTCATCGGCATCCCCGAGCAGCTTTTGCTCGAGCCGCTCAAACAGAGCAACGTCGGTCTCGCTCACGTTAACGTCGAGGAGCGAGGAACAAACTCTGTCAAAGCTGATGCCGTTGTCGGCAGGTGAAATAAGGTAGGAGAGGATCGAAAGGTCGTCGGTCCTGCCGAGCGTGATGCCCTTGGACATAGCAAGCCTTACAACCTCCTTTGCCGACCAGCAAATAAAATGTCTGTTGCTCGCCAGCAGACGGTCGGAATCCTCCTCGTCGGTTTTGTAGCAGCTATCGCCTATTTTGGCAAACACGCAACCGCCCTCACGGTGGATATAAACCTTTTTGCCCTCGGGAATGACCTCGGGCAGGGGGAGATACTCGCTGTGAGTAAAGGCAGGTATGCTCTCGCCGAGTGCATCGAGGTGCTTTTTGAAGCCCAGCTTTGTGTAAATCGCTCTCAAAGCGGGAATATCATCACCGAGGTATTTGTAGCTCTCCGCATCGGCATCTATCGGTGCGGCAAGGCATATTTCGGTAAGGAAGCGTGATTCATACGCGCTTTCCTTTCCTGCCCTCAGCTTTTCGCCAAGACTGCCTTTTATGCTATCGGCGTGCTCATAAACTCCGTCGAGCGAGCCGTACTCGGCAATGAGCTTTATAGCTCCCTTTTCGCCTATACCCGGAACACCCTTGATGTTATCCGAGCTGTCGCCCATCAGCGATTTGACGTCGATAAGCTGCTTGGGAGCGAGAGAATATTTTTCACTGATGAAATCGGGATCGACGATCTTGGTCTCGTCGTTTGCGGCAAGCAGCACCGTAACGCAGTCGTTTACAAGCTGAAAGCTGTCCCTGTCACCCGTGACGATAAAGCATTTATCGCCGTTTTTGCAAAACATATCCGACAGTGTGCCGAGAATATCGTCCGCCTCGTAGCCTACACATTCGATGACCGTCAGACCAAGCGCCTCGGAAACCTCTTTTGCAATGGGGAGCTGTACCGCCAGATCCTCGGGCATACCCTTTCTCGTTGCCTTATAGCTCTCGCAGGCAAGATGCCTGAAGGTTTTTTCCTTGCGGTCAAAAGCTATTGCGGCATAGTCGGGGCTCACGCCAAAACGGGAAAGCTCTTTTTTGATTATGTTTACAAAACCGTATACTGCATTGGTGGGAGTACCGTCGGGTGCCGAGAGAGGGCGCACTCCGTAAAAAGCTCTGTTGAGTATGCTGTTTCCGTCAAAAATTATCGCAGTTCCCATGCTCTCATCCTTACATACTTAATCATAATATATGATACCACCAAAACAGCCAAAAATCAAGTTATATTCAAAAAAAACGCACGCCCGACAGCAACACAAAACCGCCCTGCGCGGCATAGCGCCGCAGGACGGCTTTTGATATAACGTATAACTAAAAAACCTCGACCGAAACAGCGTAAGCTTTATCGCTTTCGGAGGTAAATGCAAAGTTGTTCTCGCCCTCAACGAGCGAAACCTCACGGTAATCGTAAACTATGCTGCCTTCGGTACCGCCGATGAGGAAGCCCCCCGCATTTTTGGTGTTGATGTGCATATTTACGTTGGTTTGCGTGAGTGCGGGGGTGGTCGAAACGAGCCCTATACGCACGGTTGCCTTGCAAGCCCTTTCGCTGATAACGGTCGCTCTGCCATCCGAAACCTCGAGCGAAACCTCGGGCTCTCTGCCATCGCATTCCGCCTTGAGGTCACGCACACCGTAGCCTGCCTTGAGTGCGGCATAGGAAAGGCTGTCCTTTGCAAAACGCACGAGATTCACCGCACATGCCTGCAGCTCCCCGAGAGTGAGGCTGCCGTTTGCGAGCGATGCGGGCAGGTTGTCTACTCGGTCAATCGCATCGGGCGAGACCATATAAATATCGTTCATTGCGTGCACCATTGCGGCAAGATTCTCGGTAGAGGCGCTTCCGTCCTCGCCGCTTACCTTTGCCCACCAGTCGGTCATAACAAATCCGTCAAAACCAAAATCGTTACGAAGCAGTCGCACGGTGAGATCGTAGTTCGATGCCGCCCAGCGGCCGTTGACGGGGTTGTATGAGGTCATAACCGAGCGCACGGGGCTCTCGGCAACGCATATCGCAAAGGGTCGTGCGTATATCTCACGCTCGGCACGCTCGCTTATAACCGAGTCGGCTCCGTGTCGGTCGCACTCCTGATTGTTTGCCAAAAAGTGCTTGACCGCACCGCTTACGCCAGCTCTGTCAAGTCCTCGGCAGATAGCTGCCGCCATCTTACCCGAGAGCAGAGGATCCTCCGAAAAATACTCAAAATTCCTTCCGCAAAGCGGATCTCGGTGTATGTTCGTGCCCGGTCCCAAAAGAATATCAACGCAGTAGCTCGCAAGCTCACATCCGCACAAAACGTACATTTCCTCGGCAAGCTCGGTATTCCAGGTTGCCGCTATACAGGTGGCGGCAGGGTAGGCAATGCATTTTTCGTCGCTGACCATACGGATTCCCGATGGACCGTCGGTACAGCAGAGCGCAGGCAGACCGAGTGCTCGGAGAGAGGGTGTGATTCCGCAAAATGCCGCCGCCGTGCCGGGAGTGACCTTGGGACTGCTCATTCCCTCGGCACGCACCATATGTATCAGGTCCTCGTCGCTCATTCTTGCAACAAGCTCCTCGGCGGTTATTACACCGCTTGCCACGTCGTCGAGAGTCCTTCCGTCCTTTTCTATCCGCCCCAGCGTAGGAGGAACAGGCTCGTCGGCGTACTGCCTGAGAGGAACGCTCTCGTATACGGGCTCGCCGTCACGGTTGACAAGCCGCTCAAACGGAAGCAGGGGCGCAAGCGCACTCTCACACCTTTTTATAACGGTATCCTCATCGATATTAAAGCAAAAATCCTCGTACAGGCTCATCGAATCCTTTCCGATAAGCACGGTGTACTCGCCTGCCTCAAGCAGATAGCAGTAGGATGAGTCATCGTAGGAGGCAATCGAATAGTCCGAAAAGCTCAGGTCGGCAGTATAGGTCTCGCCCGGATAAAGGACAGGCGTTTTTTGGAATGCGGCAAGCACAACGTCGGGCTTTCCGAGCCGTCCGCAGGGAGCCTTGACGTAGCATTGAACAACGTCCTTGCCTGCACGCTTTCCGCAGTTGGTAACCGCAACACGCACCCTTGTCCTTCCGTCTCTGCGGTGCAGGTCGAGAATGCAGTATTCAAACTCGGTGTAGGACAGTCCGTAGCCAAAGGGATATAGTATCTTGTCCTCGGCAAAGGTGTTAAAATATCTGTAGCCGACAAAGATATCCTCTTTGTAAAAATTCCGTCCCGCCGCACCGAAATTGCCGTATGCAGGGTAGTCCTCACGTGAGGCGGCTACCGTATCGGGAAGCCGTCCCGAGGGGTTGACGTTGCCCATAATAACTCTTGCCGCCGCTTCGCCGCCCATCATTCCGCCCTGCCAAAGCATAAGGACGGCATCGGGCTGTGCGGCGTAGATCTCGGACATATCAATTATTCCGCAGGTATTAAGCAGTACGCATACTCTCTCAAAATGCTCACGAATCAAAGCAAGGTTATCACGCTCGGTATCGGTAAGCATATATCCTCCCCGTCTGAATGGAAGGTCACAGTCCTCGCCTGCGGTGCGGGTTATTACGACAAGAGCGTTTTTGGCACGTTTTGCCGCATTTTTGACAAACTCGCTGTCAAGCTCCGGCTCCTTTTGCGAGGGGGGATTGGACCAGCCGCCTGCATAATCATAGGGATTCTTTTCGACAAAATCATCGTAAAATGCCTCGACCTCCCGGTCAAAAACGAGTCCCAGCCCTGCAAGCGACGAGAAAATCTGGGTGGTGAACGGGGGATTCACTCTGCCTCCAGAGCCCGTGCCGAGAATAAGGTAATGCTTTTGCATTCTTCCGAAAAAGACGGCGCCGTCACCCTTCGAAAGCGGAAGCATACCGTTGTTTTCGAGAAGGACGATGCCTTCCTCGGCACCCTGCCGGGATAGCGCCGCGGCCTCGGAGGAGTTAAACGTCCGTTTTCCCGTAAGATATTCAAATGCAGATTGTGTATTCATAAAAAGCACCTCGTTTCGAAATAAGTTTATCACACAAAAGCGTTTTCGTCAATTAAAAAACGCTCTCTTTTACACCCGAAAAGAGAGCGTTTTGCTCTTATTTGATTATTCCGAAATCAAAGCCATTCCTTGCCGTCATCGGATACCGGCTCGATATCCCCGTCGCTGTCGGCACTGCTCTTAAAGCTGTCGATAAGCTCCTTGATTTTTGCCACGAGTGCGGGGGCCTTTTCGATAACGCCGTTTATTCCGTCAAGAGCCCTGTTTACGGGGTCGGAAGCGGCAAAATAAGACTCGGGAATGCCGAGGTCGAGCAGACGTACACTTCCGTTCTCGATTGCAATGAATCCGAGAGGAACAACGCTCACACCCGCACCGTTGGCGCCGCCGAAATTGGGACGTCTTTCGGCAGGAAGATCCTTACCGAACTCGCTTCCGCCCGATGCGAATCCGACAGTCACCTTTGAAAAAGGAACTATGGTAACCGTATCGGAAATAATTATAGGGTCGCCTACAACGGTATTTACGTCGGCTATCGTGCCCACGTTGGAGAGGGCAGCCTCGATTATCTGCTTAAAGGGTACTTCGTGATTCATAGTAACTTTCCTTTCGTGTTTTATGTATCCGATTCGTCGGTGTCTCGCTCGGAGCGTGCCTCGCTCTCGACAAGCTCATCGATCTCCAGCGACATCTGACCGTCGGGAATGGGAAGGTCGGTCGTGGGAAGCTCGCTTATGCTCTCAAGCCCAAAGCATCTCAAAAACGCATCTGTCGTCCCGAAAAGAACAGGTCTGCCGGGTGCATCGAGAATGCCTTTTTCGGCAATAAGCCCCTTGTCGCAAAGCGATGAAACGATAAACGAGCTGTCAACACCCCTTACCATCTCAATAAACGATCTCGTTACGGGCTGGTTATATGCGATTATTGCAAGCACCTCGAGCGATGCCTTTGAAAGGGGAGGCGATTTGCGTAGCTCGAGTGCCTTTTTTACACAGGTCGAAACAAAGGATTTGGTGCAGAGCTGATATGCATCCTCAACCGTGATGAGCGTTATTCCGCTGAGGCAGTCGTCACGGTACTTTTCCTTTAGAACCTGCGCCGCCTGAGCAAGCGACTCTCTGTCCGTCTCGAGAATATCGCAGAGCTTGTCAAAGCTTACGGGGCTTCCGCACGCAAACAGCACCGCCTCGAGAGCAGCCGGAGTTTCTTTATTCATACTCATCGTTAACGACCTCCTCAAAGGAATTTTCGGGCTCCTTCAAAAATGATATCATAATCTCGTCACCCTCACGCTCGGCATCAAAAACACCGTCACGAACGCATTCAAGTACTGCAAGGAATATGGCAACAGCCTCACCTCGGCTCGACACGCGGGTAAACAGCGCCTCAAAAGGAATATGCCCCGCATTTCGCAAAAAATTCACGAGCTCGGCGGTCTTTTCCTCTACGGTGTAATATCGCTCGTTGCCCAGCTTTTCAAAAAGCTCGGGACGGACCTCGTTTTTGCGTAGCTCGAGCCTGTCGGATATCCTCTCAAACGCCTCAAGCAGCAGGTCGATGCTGTGGCCTCTCGAGTAATCCTCCTTTGCGGGCTCGTCGGGTGCTTTTGTAAAGGTGTCGTAGTGGCCTGCGCTCTGCTCCCGCAGAAACTGCGCCGCCGCCTTTGCACGCTGAAGCTCCAAAAGCGCATCAACGAGAGGCGTTCTCGGGTCCTCGGCGGCATCGTCACGGGGGAGAAGCAGTCGGCTCTTGATGAGCATCAGCTCCGCCGCCATAACCAAAAAGTCGCTGGTGACCTCCATGTTGAGCTCCCGCATCTCGTCGAGCACCGTGATATATTGGTCGGCAACCTCGGCAATAGGGATGTCAAGTATATCTATTTTGTGTTTTGTAATAAGCGTGAGCAACAGGTCGAGAGGACCCTCGAATTGCTCAACCTTGAGGTTTATTACTTTCATAGGTCACCCGTAAAAAGGTTTTTATGCAAAAAGACCGAACAGCGAGCCCCAAAGGGACGAGAACAGTCCCAGCAAGTATTCACGCGCGGTGTTGAGAGGAGAATACACGTTGATTCCGACCCTGCTCATAACGATAAGCGCAATGAAGATGTATTGCGAATAATAGCGTATTTGGGAGTATTTTTGCGCCGCCGCAGGCGGAAGCAACGACATAAGCACGTTGGAGCCGTCAAGCGGAGGAAGCGGAATGAGGTTAAACAGACCGAGTCCCAGATTGAGCGACGCAATGTAATAGAACATCGTAAGAATGATGTTAAAGGTGGTAACGTTGGAAGCGGTGACGGTAATAACGTTCACGGCAATAAAGGTGGTAAGCGCATAGAAGAACATTGCCGCAAACGCAACGATAAAGTTGGATGCGGGACCTGCAATCGAGGTGATCGCAATATCTCTCCTCGGCTTTTGGAAATACCGTGTATTGATGGGGACGGGTCTTGCCCAGCCAAAGCCCACCAAAAGGAGCATCAGAGTACCGATAGGGTCAAGATGCGCCATAGGATTGAGCGAGAGCCTGCCCATACTTTTTGCGGTATGATCACCCAGCTTGTATGCGGCATATCCGTGCGAGAACTCGTGTACCGAAAGCGCAATTATCACCGCAAGCACCGATATAAGCAGGTAAATTATCTTTACGCCTATATCGGCATCCATTGTCAAAATCGAAAAAAGCATTGTTTCTCCTTATTTAACCTTGATCATAGGCTTCTCCCAAACCTCGGGAGCATCGTAGCCCATCATCGATACAACGGTAGCCGCTACGTTTGCGAGTCCGTAATCGCCCTCAACTACCTCGTAATTATCGGTGTAGAAGTTATCGTAAATAAAGCAGGGAACGGGATTCAAGGTGTGCGAGGTTTTTGCCTTGGGCTTTCCGTCGGAGCCGCATTTTGCTTTTCCGGTCTTTTTGTCGATCTCGTACATCTCGTCGGCGTTGCCGTGGTCGGCGGTGATGATGGCAACACCCTTCGCCTCGTCAACGGCCTTGAGAATCCTTGCAAGGCAGATATCAAGAGCCTCTACCGAAAGCTTTGCGGCAATAAACGAGCCGGTGTGGCCTACCATATCGCCGTTGGGGAAGTTAACGCGGAGATATCCGAACTCGCCCGAGAGAAGCTTTTCGATAAGCACGTCGGTAATCTCGGCGCACTTCATCCAGGGACGCTGCTCAAAGGGAACTACGTCGGAGGGGATCTCAATATATTCCTCGGACTCCTCACTGAATTTGCCCGAGCGGTTTCCGTTCCAGAAATAGGTTACGTGACCGTATTTCTGAGTCTCGCTGACAGCGAGCTGGCGGACACCCTTGCCTACAAGGAACTCGCCCATAGTGTTGCTGATCTCGGGAGGAGAAACGAGGTAGCGGGAGGGGATGTGAGCGTCGCCATCGTACTCGAGCATACCTGCATAGAGCACCTTGGGAACACGCACACGGTCGAACATTGCAAAATCCTCACCTGCTTCAAAGGTTTTGCTTATCTCAATGGCTCTGTCGCCACGGAAGTTAAAGAACACAACGCTGTCGCCGTCCTCAACGGTGCCGACAGGCTTGCCGTCCTTTGCAATAACAAAGGGGAGAAGATCCTGGTCGATCGCACCCGTTTCCTTGCGGATGGTCTCGATTGCCTCAACCGCGCTGCCAAACTGTCTGCCGTCACCGAGAACGTGAGTATGCCAGCCCTTTTCGACCATAGACCAGTTGGCCTCGTAGCGGTCCATGGTGATAACCATTCTTCCGCCGCCCGATGCGATGAGAACGTCAAAGCTGTCGTCACGGAGATCTGCAAGAAATTCCTCAAAGGGAAGCACGTACTCGAGTGCGCTGGTCTCGCCAACGTCACGGCCGTCGAGAAGAATGTGGATACGCACCTTGCTCAGTCCGTCCGCCTTTGCACGGACGATCATCGCCTTGAGGTGATCGATATGAGAGTGGACGTTACCGTCCGAGAAAAGGCCTATAAAATGGAGCGTGCCGTTTTTGGCGTTTGCGGAGATCTGCTTCCAGCTGTCGCTCTCAAACATTCTTCCGCTTTCGATAGCCTCGCTGACGAGCTTTGCGCCCTGAGCGAATACCTGTCCTGCACCGAGTGCGTTGTGACCGACCTCGGAGTTTCCCATATCGTCATCGGAGGGAAGTCCCACTGCCGTGCCGTGAGCCTTGAGCTTAAGACAGGGGTAGCTTGCAAACAGTCTGTCAAGAGTGGGGGTGTCGGCGGCGGCAATAGCGTTGCCCTCGGTGCGGTCGCAAAGACCGATTCCGTCCATAACGATAGTGAGTACGGGACGCTTTGCATCCCCAAAAATGCTTTTTGCCATAGCAATAGCTCCTTTTAATATACATAATCATATTTTAACATCTTATTATATACCGCAACCGCCTTATTTTCAAGTATATTTTGCTAATTTATATGCGTTTATTGTTTGACATACGGCAAAATAGGTGTTATAATATTTTGAATTATTATGTTATGATGCGGGAGGTATCCGAAATGACGAGAAGGGAATCGAGAGAAGCGGCGATCGAACTTATTTACGAGAGCCTTTTCAGCCCCGAGAGGGATGCGGAGGAGGTTATCGGTCTTGCCGAGGAAATACGCTTTGAGGCAAAAATCAGCGGCTTTGCCCGTCAGCTTTATACCACCGTTCAGGAGCACGTCGGAGAGATAGATACAAAAATAGCCGAATGTGCCGATAACTGGCGTATTGACCGTATTGGAAGAGTTACTCTTTCGGTGCTCAGGCTTGCCGCCTGCGAGCTGATGTATTTTTCCGATATTCCCACCGAGATAACCGTTAACGAGGCGCTTGAGCTCACCAAAAAGTTCGATGACGAAAAGACGGTCGGATTTGTAAACGGTGTGCTCGGTAAGCTCGCAAAATCGGTAAGAACCGAGAGTGTGGAAAGCGATGAATAACGCAGGAATCCCTACGCTCACCGTCGAGCAGCTTAATACGTACATCAAGGATTATCTCGGCACGTCGCCTCTGCTTGCCAGCGTTTGCGTAAAGGGCGAGATGTCGAATATCCGCTCGTATCACGGCTCGGGGCATATATATTTTACCCTCAAGGACGAAAAATCGCTTATCCCTGCCACGATGTTCGGCGGCGTCGGTAAGCTGAGCTTCAAGCCCGAGGACGGAATGAAGGTGCTATGTACGGGACGTGTTGCCGTGTTCGTACGGGACGGTCAGTACAGGCTTTATGCCGAGGACATTATTCCCGACGGAGTCGGCTCGCTCTACGTGGCGTTTGAGCAATTAAAGGAAAAGCTCAAAAAGCAGGGGTTGTTCGAGGAATCTCACAAAAAGCCCTTGCCCCGTTTTCCGTTCCGTGTGGGTATAATCACAGCGCCCGGCGGTGCGGCGGTGCGTGATATGATAAATGTTGCACGCAGGCGTTTTCCTGCCGTACAGCTATATCTCTACCCCTCGCTTGTGCAGGGGCCAAACGCTCCCGAGCAGTTGATCTCGGCAGTAAAAACGCTCGATAAAAGCGGACTGTGCGACGTTATTATTATCGGCAGAGGCGGCGGCTCGGCAGAGGACCTTTGGTGCTTCAATGACGAGAGGCTTGCCTATGCGGTATACGAATGCAACACCCCGATAATCTCGGCAGTCGGCCACGAGACCGACTTTACGATATGCGATTTTGTTGCCGACCTGCGTGCGCCCACCCCCTCGGCGGCGGCCGAGCTTGCACTGCCCGATGCGGCAACGCTTATCCGCCAGTTCGGTAACGTCGGCACAAGGCTGGAGTCGCTCCTCAGCCGTGGACTTGAGCTCAAAAAGCAAAAGCTTCTCACCCTTTCCTCGCGCCCTGTTCTTTCGGGACCCAAGCAGTATTTCGACGAAAGACGTATGACCGTCGGCAGGCTGGAGGAGCGTTTGTATTCCTGTGTTGACCGCAGGCTCGAGCAAAAAAAGAACGCTCTCGGGCTTCAGGGCGAAAAGCTCTCAAGCCTCAATCCGCTTTCGGTGCTCGGACGGGGATTTTCGGTTGCATTCGACAGCGATGGCAATATAATAAAAAGCAAAAACGACCTTGCTCCCGGCAAGGATTTTGAATTAAGACTGCAGGACGGAAGCGTTTCCGCAACTGCAAAATAGGTGACAAATGGCTACTATTTACAGAGGAATGACCAGAGATGGCTCGGCACGTGCGCTTTTTATCGAGGCAACCGACATCGTAGAGCGTGCCAGACAAATTCATAATACCTATCCCACCGCTACCGCCGCACTCGGCAGGACGCTTATCGCCGCATCGTTGATAGGCAGTCTTATGGCGGAGAAGGAGGACCTGCTCACCATACGGTTCAAGGGTGACGGTCTTGGCGGCGCAATAGTTGCTTCGAGCGATTATATGGGCAACGTGAGAGGGTTTATCGAGCATCCCGATGCCGATCCGCCCCTTCGCAGCGACGGAAAGCTCAACGTCGGTGCCTGCGTAGGCCGGGGCGAGCTGTACGTTCTGCGTGACGTAGGCGGAAAGGAGCCCTACGTTGGTATTTCGGAAATACGCTCGGGCGAGATAGCCGAGGATATTGCAGGCTATTTTACCGAGAGCGAGCAGATTCCCACTCTTTGTGCGCTCGGCGTGCTTATTGACCGTGACAGGACGGTAAAATGTGCGGGCGGAGTGCTGATTCAGCTGCTTCCCTTTGCGGATGAGGAAACCGCCGATCGAATCGAGGCAAACGCATCCAAGCTCCCCGGAATCACCGCTCTTATGCAGGAAAACACTGCTGAGCAGGTGCTGGACCTTTTCCTCGAGGGAATTGAATACGATATGTTTGACGATTTCGATTGCGGCTACAAATGCGTTTGCAGCAGGGAAAAGACCGACAAAGCGCTTATCTCCCTCGGTGCTGCCGAGCTTACCAAAATGATCGAGACCGACGGCAAGGCGGAGCTTACCTGCTCGTTTTGCGATAACGTCTATAAATACTCAAAGAGTGACCTCAAATCGCTTTTGACGGAGGCATCCGAAAATGGCTGAAACCGTTCTTATAACGGGCGGTGCAAGAGGCATTGGCAGGGCGCTGAGCGTTGTGTTTTCAAGGGCGGGATACAGGGTTGTTGTTCACTGCAATTCGAGCATCGAGTCGGCAAGGGAGCTTTGCGCCGAGCTTGATGGAGCAGAGTATATTTCCTGCGATCTTTCGACTGAGGAGGGGGTTATAGCCCTCGCCGATTTCTGCCCCGAGCCTGATATTCTTATAAATAACGCAGGAGTTGCGCTCGTTACTCCGTTCGATGCCGCTTCTCCCGATGACGTCAAAAGGACGTACAGTCTTAATTTGCACGCACCCGTCGAGCTGACAAGGCTTTTGCTCCCCTCATTTATACGTAAAAAATCGGGATGTATTATCAATATCTCATCGGTTTTCGGAAGTGTCGGAGCATCCTGCGAGGTGGATTATTCTACCGCAAAGGCAGGAATAATAGGGTTTACAAAGGCGCTTGCCAAGGAGGTTGCGCCCTCGGGTGTCCGTGTGAACTGTATCTGCCCCGGCGCGATCGATACCGATATGAATTCCAATCTGTCCGACGATGAAAAAAGCGCCCTCTGCGATGAGATTCCCATGGGAAGAATGGGCTCTGCCGAGGAGGTTGCCGCCGCCGCACTGTTTCTCGCTTCGGACGGCGCATCGTATATAACGGGTACGGTGCTTGGCGTTGACGGCGGTTGGAACTGATTTTTGGAGGGTAATATGCAAATAGCAGGTGAATTTTATAAGGTCAGTGTTGCCCAATTCGGCGAGGAAAACTATGAGAACATACGGCTTCCCGAGCGTGCTACCGTCGGCTCGGCGGGCTACGATATTTTTGCACCCTGCGATTTTTGCCTAAAACCGGGAGAGGATATCATTATCCGTACCGGCATCCGTGTACGCATTAACGAGGGCTGGATGCTTATGGTTTTCCCGAGGTCGGGAATGGGCTATAAATATCAGGTCAGGCTGGCAAATACCGTGGGAATAATCGATTCGGATTATTTTGAAGCGGATAACGAAGGACATATAATGATAAAGCTTTGCGGTGTAACGAGTGAGCTTTCCGTCAAAAAAGGCACGGCGTTTGCTCAGGCAATTTTTGTGCCGTACGGTATTACCGAGAGCGACAGCGCAAGCGGAAAAAGAACGGGCGGCTTTGGCTCTACCGACAAAAAGGAGTAAATTTTATGATAACAACAAAACAGCGTGCATTTCTTCGCTCGCTTGCAAACGAGATAGTTCCGATTACGCAAATCGGCAAGCAGGGCGTAGGTGAAAATCTTATTACTACTGTTATTGCCGCGCTTGAAAAGCACGAGCTGGTCAAACTCACCGTGCTCGAGACCAGCCCTGTCAGCGCAAAGGAGGCAATGGTACTCATTTGCGAGGCAGTTGGGTGCGAGGCAGTGCAGGTAATCGGCCGCAAGATAGTTGTCTACAAGCAAAGCTCAAAGGAAGAAAACCGCAAAATAGTATTGCCCAGATAACAGGTCGGCAGATTTTACACACATAAAAAAACACACCGAGGCATATAAATGTCTCGGTGATTTTTTATGCTTTCGTTTATTATGCCGTTCTTGTCAAAGCTTTTTTGTCTGGTGCTCCGCACCTCGAGCGCACACACCTTTCCGCCCCCTCTTTCAAAGGAGGAGGAGCGAAGGCTGTTTGCACGTATGCGTGATGGGGATATGAAGGCGAGATCGACGCTTATAGAGCACAATCTGCGGCTGGTTGCCCATATTGTAAAAAAATACTACACGGGGAGCAGTGAGCAGGACGACCTTATTTCGATAGGCACTATCGGTCTGATAAAGGCGATCGACAGCTTTGATGCCTCAAACGGCGCAAGGTTTGCAACCTATGCAGGGAAATGCCTGCAAAACGAGATACTGATGTACTTCCGTGCCCAAAAAAAGCATCAGGTGGTAACCTCTATCAACGACCCGGTTGACGTTGACAAGGACGGAAATCCGCTTACCTACCTCGAGATCATCGCTTCTCCCGACGATATTGTCGATTCACTCGATCGCAAAATCAAGCTTGAACGGATAAAAACGGCGATAGATACGGTGCTGACCGAGCGTGAGCGCAGGATAATCGTGTTGCGCTACGGGCTCGGAAAAAGCGGAAGACACTACGCTCAGCGTGACGTCGCCCGACTTATGAGCATATCACGCTCGTACGTCTCCCGCCTTGAAAAAAGCGCAATCGAAAAAATCAGACAGTATATCGGTTAACGTCCCTCGATATATGCTACTGCGGCAAGTGCAGCAGCGGCGCCGTCGGATACGGCGGTGGCTATCTGGCGTACCTTTTTAACACGGCAATCGCCGGCAACAAAAAGACCGCTCTCGCCTGTGGTACAGCTCTCGTCCGAAACCACGTATCCCCATTTATCGAGCGTGGCAATATCCCCAAATGCCTGTGTGTCCGGTGCAAGGCCGATAGCTACGAAAACCCCGGCAAAATCGAGCTTTTGCTCGCTTCCGTCACGCTCGCTTTTAATAATACATCCCGTCAGCTCGTCATCTCCGATAAACTCGGAAACTGTATGACCGAGGATGATTTTTACGTTACTGCGCTGCTTGAGCGAGTCAACCAGCTTTTCCTCGCCTGTAAAGAAATCGAGGTTTTGGATAACGGTGACCGAGGAGCACACCTCCGAGAGAAGCAGAGTCTCCTGAAGTGCCGAGTTGCCTCCTCCGATAACCGCAACCTCCTTATCTGCATAGAACGCCCCGTCGCACACCGCGCAAAACGAGATTCCGTTGCCTATATAATCCGTTTCGCCCTTTACGCCGAGAAGCCTGTGCTTTGCGCCCGAGGCGATGATGACGGCTTTTGCGGAGTGACTGCCGCAATCTGTTGAGATCTTAAAAGCTCCGTCCGATTTTTTTACCTCAAGCACCTCCTCGAGCTCAAGCTCGGCACCCTGAGCGATTGCCTGCTCGACCATTGCATCGGCCAGCTCGTTGCCCGAGATGCTTACGAATCCGGGAAAGTTCTCAATTTTCGGTGAGAAGGTCATCTGTCCGCCAAAGCCGTTCTTTTCGAGAACGAGAACGCTTTTTCCTGCACGGAGCGCATATACCGCGGCAGTAAGTCCCGCAGGACCTGCGCCGATAATTATAATATCATGCATAATCATTATTCTGCCCCCGACGGCTGTCGGGGGCATATCCTTTTTACAGTATTTTAGGAGCCGAGGTATTTTTTGATGTTGGAAACGTTAACGATCTTCTCGCTCTCGCCGCCCTTGGATACAATAAGCGTTGGAGCCTGCTTGAGACCAAAGGATTTTGCCAGCTCGGGCTCATCCTCGGCATATACCTTGCGGTAGCTCACTCCTGCCTTGTCGAGCAGGGAAGCGGCAACACGGCAGTTGGGGCAGGTTTTGGTTGCAAAGAGAATTGCGGTATCGCCTATATCCTCGCAGCCGCAAGCACCGTCAGCGGTCGAAGCAACTTTTGTATGGGGCTCGTTCTTGTTGATAACGTCGTAAACAACACGGTCCTTGTACTCCTGGGATTTACCTACGTTCCAGTTTTGAACGGGACGGTAGTAGCCGGTGATACGGCTGTAAACCTCAGCACGCTCGCCGCACTCGGGGCATTCAAAATGCTCGCCTGCGAGGTAGCCGTGAGTTTTACATACCGAGTAGGTGGGGGAGAGGGAGTAGTAGGGGAGCCTGTGATTCTCGGCTATCTTGCGAACGAGATTTGCGGCAGCCTTCCAATCGGGGAGCTTCTCGCCCAGGAATGCGTGGAATACCGTTCCCGAGGTGTAGAGTGTCTGGATCTCGTCCTGAATGGCAAGAGCCTCGAATATATCATCGGTGTAGCCGACGGGAAGGTTGGAGCTGTTGGTATAATAGGGAGTGCCTTCCTCGTTTGCGGTAATCATAGAGGGATAGCGGGACAGGTCGTGCTTTGCAAGCCTGTAAGCGGTGGACTCGGCAGGAGTTGCCTCAAGATTGTAAAGATCGCCGTAAAGCTCCTGATAGTCCGAAAGACGCTCTCTCATATGATTAAGCACACGCTTTGTGAACTCCTGAGTCTCGGTGTGAGTCATATCCTTGCGGAGCCATTTTGCGTTAAGGCCTGCCTCGTTCATACCAACGAGACCGATGGTGGAGAAGTGGTTTTCAAACGTGCCGAGATAACGCTTGGTGTAGGGATAAAGTCCCTCGTCGAGCAGACGGGTGATGATGGTTCTCTTGATCTTGAGCGAGCGTGCAGAAACGTCCATCATATGGTCAAGACGGGAGAAGAACTCGGATTCGTTTGCCGAAAGATAAGCGATTCGGGGCATATTGATGGTAACAACGCCTACGCTGCCCGTGCTCTCGCCGCTTCCAAAGAAGCCGCCCGATTTTTTGCGAAGCTCACGGAGGTCAAGACGGAGACGGCAGCACATCGAGCGGACGTCGCTGGGCTCCATA
>JAZNCU010000028.1:0-26501 GCA_045587745.1 Eubacteriales bacterium
AAGTGATATGCTGACCGTGTCAGCGTGATATTGTTGCAAGCAACAGTGATATTGCTCCCGATGGTCGCAGTGATATTATATTCGCCTCTCAAGCTCGCGTAGCGAATATCACTCGGCGATAGCCGAATACCACTGCGAAGCAATAGAACTCGCCGCAGGCGAATATAACTGTGGCACCTGCTCTACGGCAGGTGCCACAAAGGGTGGTTTTCTTTTTGGTTTTGATGAGATGTTTGTGCTTTTGCCCCTCGGCGCTTTGGGCAACTATTATCGCCTTTCCCGGCTTTATGCTTTTCATTTTTACATCGCTATCAATATGTCTGTGCAAATTCTCCGTCGGCCCGAGCAAAACTATACGCACTTTTTGCCTCAAGTCACTCTTTGCCGTAGATTATACCATACAATATCCATCACCGCAATAGCTTATAGCCGTTGAAAAACCTTATCGTTTATGATACAATCAATGTAACCAATACCGTATGTGTGAGGTGCTTATGAATTCTGTCGATTATACTGCGGAATTAAAATATCATTTCCGTCCTAAAAAAGGCTGGATTAACGATCCCAACGGACTTGTTTATTTCAAGGGATATTATCACGTTTTTTATCAATATGCACCCGATTACGAGATACCTTGGAAGCAACCCATGCATTGGGGACACGCAAGAACCAAGGATTTTTTGGAATGGGAGGAGCTTCCCATTGCATTGACCCCGGGCGATAAATACGATGGCGGCGGATGCTGGTCGGGCACGGCGATAGTTAAGGACGGCAGGCTTTATCTGTTTTATGCCGCCATAACTGAGGTTTCGACCGTTGCGGTGGCTGTTTCCGATGACGGAATACATTTTGAAAAATTCTGCGGCAACCCCGTAATCAACAGCTACCCTGCCGACGGCGGTCCCGATTTCCGAGATCCCGCCGTTTGCTGTATCGACGGTGGGTATTATTGTGTTGTCGCATCGGGTAATCCCGAGAAAAAAACAGGTGTGCTTTTGCTGTATAAAAGCGACGATCTGTTTAATTGGGATTACGTGGGCATTATGAGCGAATGGGCAAACTGCAAATACACCGAATGTCCCTCCTTTGTCGAAGCAGAGGACGGCAGATACCTGCTTACCGCCTCGGTTTGTCCGCTTGAAAGCGAGCATTATTTTTCGGTGATGCACGGTCCGTTTGAGGGTGGCAGGTTTTTTGCGGAAACGGTATCTGAGATCGACAAAGGTCCCGACCAATATGCAGGTCAGGTATTCAGAGACCATTTGGGCAGAAACATTTTGATCACCTGGATCCCCGGCTGGAAATACGCCGGATTTAATGAGAAAAATATAGGCTGTATGTCCGTTCCGAGAGAGCTTAAAGTCAGAGACGGAAAAATCACTGCATTTCCCATTAAGGAGGTGCGCCATTTGCTAAGGGACAGCGATCCTGCCGTAAAGATTACCGAAACAGGATTCATTATCGAGCGCAGCGGAAGAGAGCCTGTTATTTACAACGGCGAGTTAAACCATCTCAAAATTCTGAGAGACGGATGCATTATCGAGGTATTTGTAAACAGCGGGAAATCGGTATATTCCGCTTTGCTGTGAGAATGATCGGTCAGCACCGTTTTGAGCGTCAGAACGGCACGGCTTTTTGCAAGCAATAAACCGTTTCGGTTTATCACAACTCTTGCAAAAACCTTTTTAACAGTTTATAACAAAAATATGATATTAGCGTGTAATAAAGGAGTCTCCGCAAATGAACATATTTCGGCATACCGTTTCCGAGCTCAGGCAGCTACGCTGGCAGAATTTTATATTTTTACTGATTGCGGGAAGCATAAACGCATTCGGCGTTACCGTTTTTCTCGCACCCGTAAATCTGTATGACAGCGGAATTTCGGGAACCTCGATACTGCTGTCGCAGTTAACGCCCGAATTTATGACTCTGTCGCTGTTCCTCGTAATACTCAATATTCCTCTGTTTCTGTTCGGACTCACAAAGCAGGGCCCGGCTTTTACTGTGTACTCAATTTTCACGGTCGGTGTATATGCATTGGTTTCGTGGCTGATAATCGACATTTTGCCTATTGACGTAAGCATTGCCTCACCGCTTGCGGGGCAGGATCTGCTTCTGTGCGCCTTGTTCGGCGGTGTGATATCGGGTGTGGGAAGCGGTATGACCATACGTTACGGCGGTGCGATTGACGGAATTGAGGTTATGGCGGTCATCTTTTCAAAAAAGCTCAACATTACTGTCGGCACCTTTGTGATGATATACAACGTTATACTGTATATTATTTGCGGATTCGTTATGGGAAGCTGGATACTGCCCCTGTATTCCATCGTGACCTATGCCGCAGGGCTCAAAACGATCGACTTTGTAGTAGAGGGCTTTGACCGTTCCAAGGAGGTTATGATCATTACGGAGCATCCGCAGGAGATAAGCGAGGCACTTATGGAGGCGTTTGAATGCGGAACCACCAAGATCACCGCAACGGGCGGATACTCCAACACAGAGAAAACGATTATTTACTTCGTTGTAAACAGGTTTCAGATATCCCGTATGAGAGGTATCATTCACAGCATCGATCCAAAGGCTTTTGTGACCATCAGCGAGGTGGCTGACGTATTTAAGTCTAATGACTGATAAAAAAGAAAAGGAGGCGATTAAATGTCCGCCTCAAAACATGAATACAGGCTGACGAGATTTGCCTGCTATGCGGCATATTTTACTATGTCCTCGATATTCTGTCTGCCTCCGCTTTTGTTCGTCACTTTGCGTGAGACATACGGAATATCCTATACCCTGCTCGGCACGCTCGTGCTGACCAACTTTTGCACCCAGCTTGCGGTAGATCTGATATTTACCTTTTTTTCAAAGCACTTCAACGTCCGTACGGTTGTTAGGACAATGCCGCTTATCACCTCTGCCGGACTTATAATATATGCGCTGATACCAACACTGTTTCCGCAGTTTGCTTATGCCGGTCTTTTGATCGGAACGGTGGTATTCTCGGTATCGGCAGGACTTTCGGAGGTGCTGGTCAGCCCGATTATAGCAGCCATCCCGTCCGATAATCCTCAAAAGGATATGAGTACGCTTCACTCGCTTTACGCATTCGGGCTCTTTACGATGGTAACGGTGAGCACTCTGTTCTTGAAAATTTTCGGGAATCAAAGCTGGATGTACCTTACCCTGCTGCTTGCCCTGCTTCCGATTACAGCATCGGTGCTGTTTATGCTCTCGCCTATGCCCGACGTGCAAAGCGGAAAGGCAAAGTCAAGCGCCGAAAAATCAAGAAAAAGAGCTGTCGGACTTGCATTATGCACTGCCTGTATATTTTTTGGCAGCTGTGCCGAAAACGCAATGTCGAGCTGGATATCGGGTTATATGGAAAACGCTCTGCATATCGATAAAGCGCTCGGTGACATACTCGGTATGGCGATGTTTGCGATCCTGCTCGGTACGGCAAGAATCGGCTATGCAAAATTCGGCAAAAATATTCTAAGGGTTCTTATAATCGGTATGATCGGGGCGGCCGTCTGCTATATTGCGGCAGGTGTTTCGTCCAATATAATTATCGCTTTTGCCGCCTGCGTTCTTACGGGATTATTTACCGCCATGCTGTGGCCCGGCACTCTTATTATGATGGAGGAAAACATTGCCAATGCAGGTGTTGCCGCATACGCTCTTATGGCGGCGGGCGGCGATCTCGGCGCGTCAATTGCACCTCAGCTGATGGGAATAGTGATCGACAGCGTGTCGGCAAGCCAGTTTGCCGAGAGGCTCGCTGTCACGCTCAACCTTACGGCAGAACAGATCGGAATGAAGGCAGGAATGCTTTTTACGAGCATATTCCCTATTATGGGCGCAATTCTTTTGTTGTTCATAATAAGGTTTTTCAAAAAATCCAAGGCATAAAAGCGGTATAGATGCAAAGTGGGGAATACCGTTTTCCATCTTACGCAATTTCATACCTTTTGATTGAGATATCATTATCGCAGAGAGGATTTTGTATGAATAAAAGACTGATTGCTTTGCTGTTTTTGTTCTCGCTTTTGTTTACCGCAGCGTTTTACGCCTGCGGCGCCGAAAGCACCGGCGGGGACGAATCAGCAGCCGATTCCGACACGATCGATTTCGTTTCCGCCGACAACGACAGCGAGCCCTCATCCGACAACAGTATTGCAGAGGGCGACACCTTTGTGCCCGCAGTACGACCCGAGGGTTATCCCACGGTTTGCGGCAGTTTTATGCAGCCGAGCGCCTTTGCAGGATATTCGGTCGAAAGAATGAAGGAGCACTTGCAATATATGTACGACGTCGGAATCGACACTGTTATTCTGCAATGGTCATTCGAAACCGAGGGCGAAAAGGTCAAGGGAGCTTATTTCAACTCCGATTTCGACTCCGCCGACAAAGCATCGGCATTTAACGAAAGCGGAAAAGGAATGCTCGGAGCTCTGCTTGAGGCGGCAGAGGACACGGGCGTAAGAGTGTTTATCGGGCTGAACGATAGCGCAGAGTGGTGGCAAAAGGGTGTGTTTGACCGAGAATGGCTCACTCGCCAGGCGGAGCTTGGAATAGCGGGTGCCCGGCAGATATACAGCGAGTACTCCGAAAAATATCCAAACGCTTTTTACGGCTGGTATTTTGTTTTTGAGCTCTACAATATGCAAGCCTCCGAATCAATTATCGACAACGCCGCATACCTGCTCAATCTCTACCGTGACGGACTCGCAGACATTGATGCGGATATGCCGATGATGCTATCTCCCTTTATCATGAGCTCGGGTGCCGATCCCGAGGAAACGGGTGAACTGTGGGAAAGTCTTTTTGCAAAGGTCAATTTCAAAAACGGTGATATTTTTTGCTGTCAGGATTCTGTCGGCGCAGGGCATATCGGTATAGATGAGCTTGATGCATATTACCGTGAGATAAAAGAGGCAGTAGACACCAAGGCAGGGCTCAGATTCTGGGCCAACAACGAGGATTTTACACAGGAAAGCTGGAGCACCGCACCGCTTGACAGGTTTGTCGAGCAGCTTCGTATCACATCCGAATACGTCGAGGAGCACGTTACCTTTGCGTACTCGCATTACCAAAACCCCGACGTGGGAAAGACAGGCTATCATCTTGCCTACAAGGCTTATTTTGAAACGGGCTCACTGCCCGAGAACGAGTTCGAGGCTCCGACTGCAAAGTACACATCCCTCCAAAACGGAGCGATAGTTCGCATAAACGGCAGTATCGCCAATCCAAACGGAACCGTTGCGGGAATTTATATTTCCAAAAACGGCGAATACGTTACCTACATCGATTTATCGGGTAGCTACGGCGAGCAGGAATACACCTTTACGTATACCGACACCAACATCAGCAAAAAAGGGCTGATGAAATACTCGGTTTGTGCCGTTGATTACTGCGGCAGATACGGAGAGGCGTTTGAGTTTAGCGTAAAGGTAGTAAGCAGAGGAGTACGCAACGTTGCCTTGGGTAAGACCTACGTTGCCACAAAGCCGGAATCGAGTTATCCCGATGAGAGCGGCGGCTCCGTTACCGACGGAAGCCGTGCCGACGGAGCGTTTAACGATGCCGCCTGGTGTGGATATCTCACACCGCCCGAGTTTGTAATTGACCTTGAGGAAAGCCGACAGATCATCACGGTTGAGGTCAGCACGCTCGGCGGAGGGTATGCCGATATATATGCGCCCTCTCGCATAACCGTATCAGTCTCGGACAACGGAACCGATTTTACGCAAATAGCGGCTGTTGATTTTGATCCTGACAGCGGCTCCGACTCACAAAACGTCATTGTCCGAAGCGTTATTCTCGACAGCACCGCCACGGCAAGATACGTTCGTATTTCGGTCAGCGGAACAAAGGGCTGGACCTTTATTGACGAGATCACCGTTTACGGCGCCTGAACAAAAAAACAAACGGCACTCCCCAATTAGCTGACGCGCCGTAACGAAGGTTTCAAAAACAAGTGGTAAAGACAATCGATACAGTATATCGCAAATAATAATTTGAATGAAGATACTGTAATGAAAACATTGTACGAAAAACCTGGTGGAACTTATCGTGAAGAAAACGGGCGTCTTATTCCGAAAATGAAACTGCCCGAACAAACCAATTATCAAATTGGCAAGTACGGGCAGTTTTATCTTGATTACATTAAGAATCATCGTCGCGGAAGATACACCACCTTGCTGACCGAAGGCTTATTGAATGCTCGGTTTATAGGAGATAATCCATTGGGGAATCCAGAAATAAATATGAAAACATTAATAATAAAGCCAAATGAACCCCCAAGCAGAAAAAACCATGAGAAAAAGGTCATATATTTTTGCGACGCATTCTTGCCCGCTACTTTAAACATCAGTCTAATAAAACCATATACGATAACTAAGCCAATAGGAGTTAATATAAGTACCTTTGTCTTATCTTCACCGATTCCAAAAATCAGAGTGACCAACCAAAGAACGAGTAGAATACAGCCTAAAACACAGTTTATTATTTTTCTTTGTCTAACAAGCTTTTCCAACATTTGCTACTCCCTATATATTTCGTTATATTTCAATAATCTCATTTTCAAGTAAAAGATTAATGAATTCGTCCGATGCAATCCAAACATCATTGGAATCAGGTAATGTTAAATACCATTGATTATTGCTAAACTCTATTTCTACATAGGTCTTAATGCGTGAATGCAGTTTAGAAGTCATCGAAACTCTAACGGGATTTGTAAAGTGAAAGCTATCTTGCTTAGTATCGAATATTTTTTCGTAAACGATCTCGTCATCAGTGTTTTCGATTACAAACGTATCTTTAAGATAATCGTAATCTTCATGAAAAAACACATCATGGACACGTTCGTTATAAATGAACAAAGGTTTTTCTGCCGTATCCGAATAATATTCGTCTATGTACCAAACGTATCGAGAGCCATTCCAGCTTAGTAAAATATCGTCATCGTATGATTTATAATAATTGTCTTCAACTTTATAGGTATCGACGCTGAAAAGATTAGTTGACCCTACGTGCAGGTATTTTCCACCTTGATAAATTATATGTGCAGAAGCTTCGTCTTCCGAAACATATTCGATTTGATTGTGCAGTTCATCATCAAGAGAAAAGCGATAATCCAATCCGCAAGACGAAAGAATAAAAAGGACAAATGTTGCCAGTATTAATACTAAAACTCTTTTCATCAAATTTTCACCTATAATAAGCTTTTGTCTTCATCCATGCGGTCAGTGATATTTTTCAATCCATCTTCAAAATCCAAATAAACCACTCCGTCGTATTCTACCTGTGCAACATAGAAGAAATTGCCGTCCATATAAATCCAATCCGAAGCAATAATGTTGATTTTATTTCCAATGGCTATATTCTCGTAAAACCCATTCTCAAAAAGAATTCTGTTATTTGCAGCATGAATCACCAACGAGAATTTATAATCTTCCAAAGGTTTGTTTTTGTTTGGTGAACCACCTAAAAAAGCAGAAACTTGTTCAACTGTTTCAAAGGTTACCGAAATGTTTACATCATAATCGACGAAATCTTGGTTATCGAAGTCGCGACGCGTTTCACCGTTTGATGTATCTTTGTAATACATATCCACCAAAGTTACTGTATAATCTTGATAATTAGCGGCATCCGACAGATGATCACGCATAGTTTTGTTATAACCAGAACACGAGGATAATAAAACGCAAAGTGATGTCACTATCAACAGAAAACTAATAATTTTTTTCATAACATTTTCCTTTGCCTACATATGTTTGAAATCTATTCTGTGGTGATGTTATACTTATTCAACAATTCTTCGAATTGTTCAACATCAAAATAATACCAGCCTTCTTCAAATGAATATGTTCCGTCAACACATTCCGCTTGACCGGAATAACATATTATTTCATAATCGCCGTTATTATACGTGATTTTGATGCCAACTGTCCCTTCAAGCGGTCGTTTAGGATCTGTAAATCTGGAACGACAATCTACATCATAAAAATCTTTTAAAAATTGTTCTATGTCTTGGATTTCGCATATGGTGTAGAATTCTTGTTTTGGATTCATCCTATCTGTGTTATCAAGTTCGCCAACCTCTACAATTTCAATCAATGCTATTTCAGAGCTTTCATGCAAAAACTCAAAATCTGTTTTCAAAATTGCCATACAGCCTACTGTAAATAACATCAAACAAATCAAACCGATAAATATTGAAGATAATTTCAACAGTTTCATAATTAATATCACTCCTGTTTTAATTGGCTATGTCATTAATATTACTTATCATATACGCGACATATGCCCACAAATCCATCTATGAATACTTTTCAAGCAGCTCTGTAAATTGCTCCGAATCAAAAGTAGTAGTATAGTTTTGAATTTCGCCGCTTTTTACGGTCGCAGTGCCATAATCTGTAATCAATTCAATATCGCCATTTTGATAGGTGATACGAATTCCTTCACCCGAAACACTTTCTATTCTGCTGCCAACATTCGGCTGGTAACTCTTGATTTGATTAAAATCGGAAAGAAAAGCTTCTTTTTTATTATTTTCGATAGCCTTAATAACAGAAATATTTTCTTCGTTATAAGGCTCGCCCGAGTGATAACCCATCGCAACTTCTATGTTGACAATTTCAATTTTTAAATGTTCAAGATCAGATATTTCCTGAGAGAAGTCGTACGGCACGGCACAAGAAACTAACAAAAACAACATAAGGCAAAAAACTAACATAATGTAATTCTTCTTCATATTTTCACCTACTTACTAACATCAAAATGTATTTATTCACGAAATTGAAACATTCTTAGAAACTCACTTGTTCATATCTGAAAAACTAATGCGACATATTTTATACTATTGCGTTCAGAGCACGTTGTTGCCGTAGCGCTTGATTTTTTGGGTAGTTGTTTTTTCAAACGCTTCCCATACAACCTCGTGTACGGTGATTTTTTTGTAGGTTGGAAGCTTTTCGTTGATCTTAGAGATCACCTTTGATATTTCGTTACGGATATCCTCCTCGGAGGGTATTTTATCGCCGTAAGCCTCCTTTATCTTCTCGATAGCGGGTAATATCTTTGCTTTGACCGAGGTGCCTCCTTTAGCGTTGGGAACACCGAGCACGAGTGCCTCCGAAACGAGCACCTCCTCGGTAAGACGCTCCTCCAGCTCCTCGGGGTAAATATTCTTACCGTTCTGAGCCACTATAACACTCTTGCAACGGCCTGTGATATACAGAAAACCGTCATCATCGAGTCGGCCCAGGTCGCCGGTATGGAAATAGCCGCCACGCATAATATATTCCGTGCCCTCGGGATCGTTGTAGTAGCCGAGCATAATGTTGTCGCCCTTGGCAACAACCTCGCCTATTCCCTCCTCGTTGGGGTTCTCAATCTTTATTTCAACACCGGGAATGGGAAGTCCTACGGCATTAACGTTAACGTAAAAATCGTTATTGCCTGCAAGCAGAGGAGAGCACTCGGTAAGTCCGTAGCCCTGATAGGTGGTGATACCGAGCAGATAGAAGCACTCGATGACCTCGGGCTTAATGGGGGCGGCGCCTACGATGAGCAGGCGGAGCTTGCCGCCGAGAGTCTTTTTAACCTTGCGCTTTACAACAAAGCGGATAATACCGGGAAGGCCCTTGATAAGCTCGCTTAGAGGAGTGCCCTCGGGAGGCAATATCTTTGCCGGGAGGGACTGACGTATATTTGCCTCAACACGCTTGAGAATAAACTCGAGCAAAAGAGGCACGACTATAAGCACGCTGGGGCTGTACTCGGTAATATTCCTGGAAACCTGACGAAGACCGTCGGCATAGGAGATGCAGGCACCGCCCGAAAGCAGGAGCAAATGACCGAGAGTGGTCTCATAGGTATGGTGAAGCGGAAGAACCGAAAGCGAATGGAGAGTAGAATCAACCTTTACCATACGGGAAGTCTGGTTGATGTTGGCGCAAATGCATCGCTGTGCAAGGCAAACGCCCTTGGAGTTGCCGGTAGTGCCCGAGGTGAAAATAAGAATACTGAGTCGCTCTGGATCGATAGGCATAGTGTCAACCGTGGTGTTGCCCCCGTCATAGAGAGCGGCACCCTTTTCGACAAGACTGCTGATAGCGGTGTATTTATCGCTTGCGCCAAGGGAATATTTTTCGGTTCCGTCTATCTCACCGAGCGAGTCAAGAATACCGCTGTCGGCACATACCGCAACGCAGCCTGCCTCACGGATGAACTCGAGCATATCCTCGGCGGAGAGCTCTTTATCAATGGGAACGACAACGCCGATGCTGGCGGCAGCAAGGTAGGAAAGTATCCAGCCGTAGCTGTTTGCACCGATGACCGCAATACGCTTTTCGCTATAACCGAGATCGATCATAGCGGTGGTGAGCGCCTTGTACTCCCTCTCGAGATCGAGATAGCTGACAGTCCTGTCACGGAGAATGAACGCAGGCAGCTTGCCAAAATCCCTTGCTCCGAAATAAACTATCTCCCTAAAATCACGAACAGGTCTTATTTTGTGGCCTTTTTTCAAAAATTGCTCGTAAATACTCATATTGATTCCTTTCGGTGTGTTAATACACATTTCGTATTATACAATAAAAAAATTCATTTTTCAATAGTTAAAGCGCAAAATATTTATAAATTAAAAGCTTTTTGTTTCGACGTATACGTCAAAGCTATTTACTTTTTTGTTTTTTCGGGGTATAATATACGTAAAGAAGTCAGACAAACCGTTACAATGAGGGTAGCACAATGGCAGAAATCCTAAAAAAAGTTGATTCCACCGCACTTTTCAAGCTCGGATACGGGCTGTACGTCGTGACGTCACGGTATGAAAAGGACAACGGACTGATTGTCAATACCGTTATTCAGGTGACAAGTACTCCCGAGAGAGTTGCCGTAACGGTGAATAAAGCCAATTACTCCCACGATATCATTTGCAAAACGGGAGTGATGAATGTTAACTGTCTTACTACCGATGCGCCTTTTGCGGTATTCGAGGCGTTTGGGTTCAAAAGCGGACGGGACAGTGACAAATTTGCCGACTGTACCCCTCCCCGCTCCGATAACGGGCTGGTATATCTGCCTCGCTACATCAATGCATATATTTCGCTCGAGGTCGAGCAGTATATCGATCTTGATACGCACGGAATGTTTATTTGCAAAGTGACCGAGGCGAGGGTAACTTCGGATGCCGAGTCGATGACCTACGCCTACTACCACGCTCACGTCAAGCCCAAGCCCAAGGCCGAAAAGAAAAAGGGTTACCGATGCAAGATTTGCGGCTACGTATACGAGGGCGATTCCCTGCCCGAGGATTTTATATGCCCTATTTGCAAGCACGGAGCTGTTGATTTTGAACCGATACCGCAGGAAAATGGGATTGAACAGGAGGACAATAATATGAAAAAGTATGCATGTACGATTTGCGGCTGGGAGTATGACGAGTCGCTCGGAGCACCCGAGCTCGGCATTGCGCCCGGAACAAAATTTGAAGACCTGCCCGAGGACTTTGGCTGTCCTGTGTGCGGAGTTGACAAGGCGTTGATTAAAGAAGCAAAGTAAAATACAAAGCAAAAAGCACCCGAAAGGTGCTTTTTTGATTATTTTCTTTTTTTCATTACCAAAGCTGCAGCGATAATGACAAGCAGAGCCGTAACAGCCGCCGCAACAATAAGCGGTAGGTCGGAATCGGATTTGGCGGTGTCCGAAGGCTCGGATACTGCTGCGGAGGTAACAGACTCGGTATCATCGGTGTCAGAATCTCCGTCCTTATCGGGCATAACCGCATCGGTCGGCTTTTTAACGGCATTGATCTTTTCGGCAAGCGCAAGATCCGCTTCTACAGACTTGTACCAAGCGGTATCCGAGTAAGAGGAAAACGCACCCAAGCCGTGGTCAGCTTTGAAGGCATCGAGCTCTGCCTGCGTGATAAAGCCGTATTCAAGAGCCTTTTCGGCACGAGTGTCGGCAGTGGCAAGTGCGGAGTTATATGCGGCATCGGGATCATAGGTAGGCGAAACTGCGCTCTCAGAGAATACCGATTGATTAAGATAATCGCTGTATCCGTGGCTTATATACGCTCCCAACTCAAAAAATGCTATTCCCTCGGCACCGTAGGTACGTGTTTCGAGCACCTGCTGCAGTTGTACTTCCTTTGAGTAGGAGAGATATGAGCCGCTTCCCTCAATGAGATAGTAGTCCCCGTCAAACGAGGAGAAATACTTGGTTTGCTCGGCCATTATTCCCTCGCTGTAGGACATGGGGTAAATAGCGTCAACAATTCCGCTTTCGACCCAGGTCTTTCCGTCCTGACAATAGTGTGCAAGGTAGTAATAGTCTGCCGCAAGGCATACCGAAAGATATACGTCGGGGCGCAGCGAATCAACGAGCGTGTTGATCTGACCGACACGGTCGGTGACGATACCCGCCTTGAACTCAACCCAATCGTTCCATTTTTCGTGACTGCTGCCACCGGCGGCAATGGCATCGACCGTGTCCGAGGAGATACCCGTTTTTTCCTCAAACAGCCGTTTGGTTGCGTCGTCGTAGCCGTAATCGGTCGTTCCGTCGTAATAGGGATAGCGGATATAGTCGAGCTGAAGCCCGTCTACTTCGTAATTGGAAAGAATATACTCGACGTACGACAGAAAATACTCAAAATACTCATCATTTGCAGGTGAATAGAACAGCTCCTTCTCCCCTGCCGTGCCGTTGTTCGTATCGGTTATCCAGTCCTTTTTATGGGATGCGTGCGCGTTGTAAAAAACGGGAATGCTGACAACGAGCTCAATACCGTTTTCGCGGCACCGTTCCACGTATTCTCCAAGCAGATCAAAGCCTCTAAATCCCGCAGCCTGCGAAAAAGGAAAGGTATCGGGAAGCGGAATCGGTGTGCCGTAGCTGTTGGGGATTCCGAGGCAGAGCTGATTGATCCCGATGTCCGAAAGCATTTTGACCGTTGCGGCAACCCCCTCTGCATCCTTTTCAAGAGGCTCGTACCATACCGAGCGAACCTCGACCGATTTTGACTCGTACATCGAGGCATATGCGTCGGACACAAGGTCGGACAGCGTTTTTTGAGCGGTAATAGTAGTAATTTCGTTATTTTTTATATAGTCCTCTACAGCGATGAGCCTACTGCTTGCCTCCGAGTAATCAATGATCCGGCACTCGTTTTTTGCTCTCTCGAGCTCGGCTTTCAGTTCGTCTGCAATCATCCCTGCACGGCGGTTGACGGCGGACTCATCGTAGCTGACGGTTACTATTCCGTTTTTTATCACGCAGGATGCGCCCACAAGACCGCAGGATTTGAGGCTTGCTTTGTCCTCGGGAGTGATAACCGAGATCACGTAGCCGCCCTCAGGGACGGTATTATCGTTCCCACCTGCCGCAACAATATAGCCGTCGGACGAAACGACAACCTCGTAGCCGTAGCCGTTTGTGCCTGTTGTCTGACCGGCCATGTTATAAATGATAACGGTTTTGTCATATCGTATGCCGTTATAGCCCGTTATTTTGAAATCGGTGCTGAAGGTGACGGGAAAATGGTCGGTATCCGAAACCATTACTCTCATCGTAACGCTGTCAAAGCGCACGTATGAGCCGAGCTTTATATTCTCCTCAAGCCACGCAACACGGACTCCCGTGGCAGAAACGACCATTCCGCCCTCGGGGATAGCAAGATTCTCACCTTTGATATCGCCGCCCAATATGATCTCGGTGCATATACCGTTTGAATCAATAACGCAGTTATGCCCGTACTGATTCTGTCCCGTTGTGGGTCTGTCGGTATATACTACCATAAGATCCGCCCAACGGGTAACGTTGATGCCGTCAGCAACCGTTGACACAACGGTGTTTTCCGCCGAGGCAAAAAAGCCCGCGGACAAAGAAGTGAGTATTACCGCCAATAATAGCGATATCCCGCGCATAAATGGCATTTTTTTCATAACCGCACATCCTCAATTTTGATATTTTTATTTTATAGCATTTTATCTCCCTTGTCAACCAAACAATTCGGCTTGACAATCCTGTGAAAATTTGAGATAATACATATATATGTATATATGTAGTCGAAAAGGGTAATCAACCGAAAGGAACGGATTTGTATGGTAAGAATTGGAATAGTGGGATACGGCTATTGGGGACCTATAATTACATCCTGCTTTCAGAATGCCGGATACAAAATCGGCGCTATTGCCGACAGACATCCCGAAAGGACCTGTAAAATACTTGAGACCAGCCCCGACACCAGGCTTTATACCGATCCGCAGGAAATAATCGACGATTCCGAAATTGATGCACTTGTAATATGCCTGCCCACGAGCATGCATTACGATATATGCAAAAAAGCTCTGCTCAGCGGCAAGCACGTTTTGGTGGAAAAGCCGCTTACAAACTCCTCGGAGCAATCTGCCGAGCTCGTTGCCATTGCCAAGGAAAAGGGACTCGTGCTGATGGTAGACCATCAGTTTGCGTACAAGGCGTCTGTGCGGGAGCTTAAAAGACTCATTGACGAAAAGAAATTGGGCGATCTGCATTATTACGATTCCTCCCGTACAAATCTCGGGCTGTTCCGCAAGGATGACGATGTTATATGGGATCTTGCTCCGCACGATCTGTCCATACTTAAGTATCTGCTCGGAAAAGATCCCGTAAGCGTGAGTGCTACCGCACACGCACATCTGATTGCAGGCAAGGTCGATTCGGCTCACATTTCGCTGTTTTACGGCGATGGCTTTAACGCACATATTTACGTTTCGTGGGTAGTTCCGCAAAAGCTTCGCAGTGTATACGTTGGTGGCGAGCGCGGTGTTGCGCTCTACGACGACAGCGAGCCTGTCAATAAGCTGAAGCTATGCGAGGTTTTGTACGACAGAAAGTCCGAGAATGAGATTATATGCAAAAAAGGCGAGTGGACCGCTATGGCGGAAGACAGAGAAAATACTCTCGCCGAGGTCGCAAAAATATTCGTTGAGTGTATCGATACGGGAGTGACTCCCCTCTCGGACGGCAAATTTGCACACGATATAATAAAAACCATTGAAGCTATACAGGAGTCCGTAAAGAAAAACGGACAGGAAGTATCCGTTGGAGCTTCCGATGCGTTTGGAGCAATCGATGATCTGGCTGATTGATTATACACACTACAAGCGGGATATTCATCCGCAGCTGAAGCAGCACAAGCAGGACTATTTTCGTCTGAAGAGCTACGTCCGATCTAAAATCATCGGGCCGACAGCACCCGTAAGCTCCAAGGTATACGGGGCGGGGCTTTTAAGGCTTGCAACGATATTGTCGGAAAACGGCGTGGAAGTGCGCTATATGCACTATTATATGCTCGAGGAGATTCTCGCCTGCGGCGAGCCGTTGCCCGAGAAGATCGCCTTCTCGTCTATTTGTCCCACGGTACCGATGTGCGCCGAGCTTGCCGCCCGTATAAAGCGGTTATCTCCTGACACAAAGGTGGTTATCGGAGGCGTACACGTCAATCTCAATCCCGAGCTGACGAGAAACCGTTTTCCTGTTTTTGACGAGCTTATCGTGGGATACGAAACAGAGGCTGCCGAGAGGATAGCAGGCCGCAGGCTTGCACGGATTCCCGAAAAATATGCAGATTACTCACTGTTACCCTACCCTCTCAGCGATTATGCCATAAATACCTTTACCTCGATGGGCTGTCCGTTCAAGTGCGATTACTGCGTTGACGGACTTGCTCCGCATTACTGCGCATCGAAGGACGGTCAGATCAGTGATATGAAGGCGCTTTTGCCGCCCCGTACTCTGGTGCATTTTTTTGACAGCGTTCTGGGCTTTTCCCAAGGCGGAGTACTGCGTGTTTGCGACACGCTCAAAAAGGCAGAGCACGATTTTTTGCTGAGCTGTGATATGCGTGCGGACATGCTCACGCCCGAAACCGTCAGGGCTATGGAGGAAGCGGGGTTTGTTGAGGTACGGCTTGGTATGGAGAGTGCAGTTCAGGATATTCTCGACCGAAACGGCCGAACACTGAATGCCGACAAGTTTACCGAGCAAATCAAAATGATCCGTAGCTCCTCCAATTTGTACGTCACTCTTTACTCGATGACGGGACTGCCGGGTACCGACAGGCTCACCCAGGAAAAAACGCTTGAATACTGTGATTATCTTTTTCAAAGCAAGCTCGTTGACGAGATCAAAAACGCTCTTTACGTGCCTTATCCTCTCCCCGGTGTGGATTACTCGCTCAGAGGAGTGGAGCTGCTTACGGAGGACTGGTCACGGTATGACCGACAGAGCTTCCCCGTATTCCGCACAAAAGAAATGAGCGCCGAGGAGCTGTGGGATCTATATTTATATACAGCTGAGTCCATCAACCGAAGCTGGCTTTCGGGATGCGGATTTTCATCCTTTGATGAGGTTCCGGTTATCGATGGGTACTACAATGAGTACGTAGAAGCAAACTATAAGGTCAAAGAAGAGTAAGCGGGAGGTTTTTATGAACAATAAATTTTCGGAATACAATTCCTTTCTCTGCTACCGCAAGAATCACTCCGATTTTTCATTGGGCTACAGCGAGAACGTCGCTTGGCTGATCAGCCGTTGGATAAACAGCGGTGTTTTTTCGGATATCGGCGGTCTGACACCCGCTTTGTTTGAGGAATGCTACGTAGAGCAGGGACAAAGGCTCACCTATGACAGAACCGGCATTGAAAAATTTATGCCGGGGATGAAGCACGTTTTTGTAATAATCACTCCCGACTTTTTCCAAGAGCTTTGCGAGACTTATTACAGCTACGCACGCAACCCCGACGTTATAGATAAGGACGCAATCGAAAAAACAAAGCAGTATATTGAGCAGAATAAATGCCCCGTCGCATACACCGAGATCAACTGCGCCCTTAGGCAAAAGGACGTACTCCTGCACGCCGTATTTGTCAAAACAGCCAATCCGATCGTTATGTCCAAGCATGAGGAGAATATCGTCAAGAACGTCTTTGGTGAGCGCGCCTCCGAGCTGTTGTTCGGCATCAATAGTCTTAACTTCAATTACAAATGGATTGAGGAGGCACTAAGGCTTTTTGCCATCATCAACCCCTCTATGCGTAATTGGATCGATGCAGGCGAGGAGGTTGAGGCACATATTGAAAACAGCATCACGGGCATTGAGTCAGTTAAAAAATTCCAAATCACACTGCACACATACCTCAGTAATCTTAACGTCACCGATAACGCAAGGGGTGTACGCAGAATAACGGATGACGACCTTAAGGACGACCTTGCGAAATGCATCAATACCATAGGTACGCTGAGCATTCCGAATCAGCTCGGCCGTTTCAGCGCCGCGAAGGACGAGGTGGTTTTTGATCCGCTGACCGATCCCAAGAGCTGTATGTATCCTGTTTTCCCGTATACGCTGATACGCAATTTTAATCGCAATTCCGAGGAATTCGGGCTTGATTCCAATGAATATGCGTATTGGAACGTTGAGCTTCGTGAAGGACCTGACAGCGAAATAAGCACCTGCGCTATTTGCTTCGGAACGCTTATGTCCTATCACCGTCTGACAAAGGACGATACTATTTTGCTTCAGCACGGAAAGGATTACTGCACGAGAGTTATAAAAGCAGGGCTCAATCTTCTTATAACCATAAGAGATCCCGAGCGCAAGCTCTGGCCGTCAACCTGGAGAATCGAAAACGGAGTTGCAAAAACCGTAGGCACCGTTAACCAAACGACGTTAAGCCTTTCGACTCTTATGAGCTGCGGATTTTTGTCGACGGACGATACCTTTGGCACTACGGATCTGTCCAAGCTCGAAAAGCGTTTTGGGTTTATATGGGAGAGCGTGGATTATCTGATACAGGAGCATCAGGACGGCTTTTGCAGCGGATGGAACTACAACTTTTCCCCGAACTCACCTCCCGCTATTGCACCCACGGTTTTTGTGTTTGATACCTTTTTCAAGCTTCTGCGTTGTATCGAGGAGTTTCCCGAGGAGCTGAGAAAAAAATGTAACAAGCAATACGACAAGCTGCTTGATAAGCTGGACAAGACCATAGAATCCTTTGACGGTCAGTTCTGTAAGCACGGCAGAGATTTTGGAGCGTTCAAAAACGGCAACGATTATTCGATCACGCACACCGCCTATATTATCAAATCGCTTTACGCCTATCTTGCCCGCTTTGGAAACGGCGCCTGCGGTGCATCCGGCGATATCCAAAGCGCAAAATCAATTATCAAGTACGCCACCGAGTATCTTGTAAGCAGGCTCGAGCGTATGCGCGAGAACGACAAGCTTGATTTTGCGGAGCACGAAAGGTTTGAGAAATTTTACGTAGCTCCGTTGCGCCCGTTTGATGCAAAAAGCGACGGACACACGTTTGAAAATTACGAGCACTGCTCCGAGCTTATAGTATGCGAAACGCTTGTAAAAATCCTTAATGATCACACCGACGAGAGAGCTTTTGAGTGTCTCCAATGGATGGTGCAGAAGTACATAGGCGAAAGCGGACAGATATGCTACGAGCGCGACTTTTTGTATATCAACGGAAAACGCGGTAAGGATTCCTTCCCTATTTACTATCTGTATTATTACCGTATGTTTTTGTTCGACTATTTGTCCTTGAATGAGGTCAAGAAAGGCTCGGAGAAATTATGCGCTCAATCAGTATAGCAACCTGGAATATCGGCAGCCTGTACAAGGACTACGAGCGCATACTCGACTATATCGGCAGTCTGCTTGAATCGCAGTCTGCAGATATACTCTGCGTGCAGGAATGCCCCGATAATGACGAGGTGTTTAACGTCATAAGCAGCAGGGGTGGCTTTGATGAGATGCTTTTCAGGGTTACCAGCGAAAGCCACGTGGGCGAGGCTCATAATATGGGAACCGCCGTATTTTCACGTACACCGCTGTTGTTGTTTGAGCAGCTTCCCCTCAAAAAGCCCGAGGTCGAGGTTGAATATAACGGTGCAAGGGAATATTGGCACGATAAATGCTTTTTCTCAGTGGGCTGCAAATTCGGTGATACCGAGCTGACCGTAGTAACGGGTCACGGCTTCCCGTTTCACCGATACGGTCTGGAAAACGAGGAAAGCGCCGATATCATAAAGCCCTCCTTTGCGGCACTGGACGGTTGGATGTCAGGCATTGCCGAGGCTCAGTCAAACCGATTCGTTTGCTCCGCCGCCGACTTTAACCTTAACTCTCCGCTAAAGTATATGCCGTTATGCCGTGATGCCTTTTACGATATTTTCGAAGGCGAAAGCACACGTCCTTCCGGCAGAAAAACCGATGCAATATTGGTTCCGAAGGGGACCGAGGTGGAGTTCAAGGTCAATATCGTTCCTCCTGCGGAGGAATCGGTGGGAGAGGCTCGGGCACAGGGAATGCTTGACCACAATTACATTTCGGCAAAGATACTTTTGCCGTAGGCGTTCAAAACAGGACGGCATTCGTATCAAGCGGATAATGCCGTCCTTTTTCGTTATATTTCCGTAATATAGTACATTTCCATTTACAAATTATAAACACTGTGTTATACTGAAATACAGAAAAGCCGTCAAAAAACGACGGTGTTACGCAGAAAGAACATTTATTGAGGACATCGTTATGGAAAAACACGTTTACGAGCAGTACCTTAATATACTTAAAAGCGAGCTTATGCCGGCAATGGGCTGTACCGAGCCGATTGCTATTGCACTGACCGCCGCTCACGCAAAGGCCTATCTGCCCGAGCCCGTAAAATCGGTTACGGTGCTGGCAAGCGCAAACATTATAAAAAATGTCAAAAGCGTTAAGGTGCCGAATGCAGGCGGACTCAAGGGTATTGAGATCGCCGCAGCCTCGGGTATTGTTGCAGGCAACGCCGACAAAGGACTTGAGGTGCTGGCAGATATTAACGAACAGCAACGCCGTGAGATAGAGGAGTTTACCCATACCGTCCCGATCGAGGTTTTTGAGGCAAAAACCGACCATGCTCTCGAGATTGCAATAACGCTCAAGGGCGAGAGGCACAAGGTTTTTGCACGGACTACCCAGCATCACACGGGGCTTTGCCTGATCGAGGCGGACGGCAAGATAGTTTATGAAAAGCCCATCGAGCAAAATGCAGGCAACACCGACCACTCGGTGCTTACAATCGAGGGAATAATCGACTTTGCCGACAGCGCCGATATAGATGACGTTGCCGAGATTCTCGAAAAACAAATAACCTGCAATTCCGCCATCGCAAAAGAGGGACTCACGGGTAAATACGGTGCCGCTATAGGCAGAACGCTGCTGATGTCCTACGGAAACACGGTGCATAACCGTGCAAAGGCTTGGGCGGCGGCAGGCTCGGATGCAAGAATGAACGGATGCGAGCTCCCCGTGGTTATCAACTCGGGTAGCGGAAACCAGGGGCTTACCGCATCGCTCCCCGTTATCGTGTACGCAGAGGAAATGGGTGTATCACGTGAGATGCTGTACAGAGCACTGCTTGTTTCCAACCTTTCCACCATTCACTTAAAAACGGGTATAGGCTGTCTTTCGGCATACTGCGGCGCTATCAGCGCAGGCTGCGGTGCGGGAGCAGGCGTTATGTACCTGCACGGCGGAAGGCTGAACGAGATCTCGCATACGATAGTCAATGCGCTTGCCATCAACTCGGGTGTCGTTTGTGACGGAGCAAAGGCAAGCTGTGCCGCAAAGATAGCATCGGCTGTTGAATCGGGTCTGCTCGGTATGCAGATGTATATGCACGGAAAGGAATTTTTGCGCGGTGAGGGAATTGTTGCCGCAGGAGTTGAGGCGACGATACGCAACGTAGGTCAGCTTGCACACAACGGTATGGCGGAGACCGACCGCGAAATTATACGTATTATGCTTAATAAGCAGTGTGAATAGCGAGGCAATGTATGCTGAGAATAGGTCTTTCCTCCTGCGGATACCCTTTGAACGAGCAATCATTTGAGGGGCTTAAAAATTCAGGAATTACCGATATTGAGGTAGTCGTAGATTACGGAAAATACGAGCATACCGACTTTGGCAGGGTAGGTTCTCTGGCAAAGGAATACGGAATAGGACTTTGGTCCTTCCACCTTCCTTTTTGCTCTCCCGACCACCACGATATTTCCTCTACAGACCCCCAAATGAAAAGAATATCGGTGGAGAGATGCGCCGAATATATCAAAAAAGGCAGTGATATCGGGATAGATAAGTTTGTCATCCACCCGAGCAGTGAGCCTGTCAGCCTCGACCCCGTTGTGCGTGCCGAGCATATAAAAAACTCGATGGACTCACTCGATTTTCTGGCAAATCTCGCATATTTCTGCGGCGCGACTATTGCCGTTGAAACGCTTCCGAGGAGCTGTTTGGGCAGGAACTCGGAGGAGATGATTACCCTGCTGGGGGCAAACGACAAACTGAGGATATGCCTTGATGTAAACCACCTGCTCATCGAGAAGCACAGCGATTTTATCGACAGGCTCGGCAGTAAAATTATCACTCTGCATATATCCGACTATGATTTTTTGAACGAGCGCCATTGGCTCCCCGGCGAGGGTGATAACGATTGGTATTCGCTCTATCAAAAATTGCTTGATGCAGGATATAGCGGAGTATGGATGTACGAGGTAAGACTTGCATGTCCTGACACGATAGTCAGAGAACGTGATTTGCGGTTCGACGATTTTTACAGAAACGCTCACGAAATATTTGAAAACCGTCCGATTACGGTACTCGGAAAAAGGAAAGAGGGGCTTGGCAAGGCTTAAGCCGAAAACGCAATGTCAATTATTTATCAACAAATTTTTGTGCTCTACATATTTCTGCTTCTGGGTTGGATGTTCGGCAAGATCAAAAAAGGTCTTGCAGAGCACTCGGGGATGCTGTCATTCCTCTTGATAAATCTGTTTTTACCGTGTAAGGTTTTCAAAACCTTTTCGCAAAATTTTACGGTATATTACATCAGCAGTCATTACAATCTCATTCTTGCATCGGTCGTGATGCTGACTCTGCTTGTAATCATAGCGATACCCGTATCAAAGCTGTTGACAAAGCAGACCTATCAGCAAAAGGTTTACCGCTACTCGATGACGATATCAAACTATGCGTATTTTGGCTATGCGCTTACCGAGCAGCTTTTTGGTGCGGCGGGACTGACAAATTTGATTTTGTTCTGTATTCCGTTTGTTACCTATACCTACAGCCTCGGTTATATTATGCTTACGGGAGGCGGCAGTCCGTTCAAGCGACTGCTCAACCCGATGGTAGGCTCTATCGTGCTCGGAATTGCGGTCGGACTCTCGGGTATTTCGATTCCCGATGCGGTTAATCAGATTGTAAACAGCTCGTCGGCCTGTGTCGGGCCGCTCGGTATGCTTTTGACGGGAATCACGCTCAGCGGATTTTCGCTCCGAGAGCTTGTGTGCGACAAAAAGGCATATATCGTCACGGCAATAAGGCTTTTGGCAATCCCCGCAGTTGTTTTTGGAGTATGCCGCCTGTTTTCGCTCGAGCTTATTCTTCCCTGGGCGCTGCTCGTTGCCTCTATGCCCTGCGGTCTTAATACGATCATCTTTCCGAAGCTCTGGGGCGAGGACTGTAAGACAGGCGCAAGGCTTGCGCTTATTTCGGATCTTGCCTCGTGCGTAACTCTGCCGATATGGTTGTCGGTCATTACGAATTACGTTTGATATAAATTTTTGGAGGAATATTATGAAAAGGTTTTTTGCGATTCTTGTTTCAGCACTCATTCTGTTTGGTATGGTTGCCTGCTCGGGCGGTGAGGAAAGCTCCGTCCCCGACAGCACTGCCTCGGATACCGAATCCGTTACAGATGAGGTAAGCAAATCCAACAGCGACGTTAGTACAGAGAACGAATCCGACTCGGAGGGCGAGAGCGACGAGAGTGCAGGAGGCGACGTCAGCGACGTGATCGACCCTGCATTTATCGAGGTTCCCGATATCAGCCACGAGGCAGGCGAGGAGGTTGACCTGACCGAAGGAATTACGGTCAGAGACAACACTACCGCAGATGCGGCTCTCGTTATAGAGGTGAGTGACCTCGGCGGCTACGACAAGGACACCGCGGGCTCTTACACCGTTATTATCTCAGCTACCGACGAGGCCGGCAACATTGCTACTGCGGAGCGCAAGGTAACCGTTACCGAGAAAAATGAAATGGTAAATGCCGAAAAGCTGGTTATAGGCGAGAACGGTATTGAATACTCGCTCAACCCCGAGGGTGCGCTCGCTTACACCACATCGGGTACGGCTTTCCGTAAGGATGACGTTATTGCCGTTTTGGAAAAGGATTTCTTTATCAGCGAGTACAACGCTCACTATGCAGAGCATACCAACAACGGAAAGGTTCCCTACTTCCCCAACGGTGTTTTAGTTGTTACCGATAAGGATATGAACGTGGTTCACGTACGCATTGCCGCAGGTGAGACTATTGAAATAGACGAAAACGGTGTTGCTAAGAACAGCTCGCTCGATTGGACCAACGCAATCGATGCATCGGCCGGCGGCGGAATGCTTAAGGGCTTTATCGATGATATTGACAGCATCGTTCCCGACGGAGGATACATACTTATCGTTGGCAATCCCGGCGATGCAAACTGCCGAAAGTTCCTTATCAAGGGACTGTTCTACAGCGATTACGAGCTGGGTGCGGTCTCGATCGGCAACCAAAACGTTGATATTTCGAATCTCAAAATTGAGCTTGCCGACTGATTTTTGGAGTAAGGGACAATGAAATTCAACAGGATTTTTGCAGCAGTGCTCGTGTTCACCATGATGCTGTGCGTAGGATGCGGAAACGGAGACGGAAACAGCTCGGACGTCGGCTCTATTGACGAAAGCCAACCCGAGGATAGCGCTGCCGATACCGTAAAGCCGAGGATAAGCCTTGCAAAGGATGCACGCAGCGTTATCATCAATCAGGGCGAGGAGCTTGACCTGATGGATGGCGTAAAGGGACACGACAACGTTGACGGCGACATTACCCACAAAATTGAGATCAACGACGGCGGGTTTGACCCCGACGTCCCGGGAGAATATATGATCACTTATTTTTTGGCGGACGGCGCAGGTAACTCCGCAAACGCAGTTACCCGAAAGGTGACTGTGCGACAGACTACGGTGCTCGAGCGTTATCCTGTTTGGGAGGGCGATATAAGCGGAGAGATCAAAAACCCCGAATCTCCCCCTGTTTTTGGCGGTGCTTGGTACCACAAGGCGGTTTCCTCCAAGGACAAATGGATAGGTATTGAGGCTACCGTTACGCTTCCCGAGCTCGATATCAACCGCTACAGCGAAAGCTATGACGAGAGCCTTGACGTTGATCCGGGCGTTAAAAATCTCGACAATCCTTCGGTATATCTCGGCGGTAACGCTACCTACGAGTCTGACGTTGGTCTTTCGCTTTCAAGAGCGCTTATCAGCACCGACGGAAGCACGCTCAGCACGGGCTGTATTGCTTTTAGACCGTTTTGGCGATACATCACCGCCACCGATAAGGACGAGGGAGGCTACGACGCACACGGCGGTGAGTATGCCGTCAGCGCAAACGGAAACAACTGTATTGCCAACTATCATTGGAAATACACGCAGTATTACTATCTCCCCGGCGATACGCTAAGAATTATCGTATACTCGCCGGAGGCAAACAAGCTGCAGATGCAGATAGAGGTGATTTCCAAATCCACCCTACCCTCCTCGGTTGCAATGCGTGAAAAATACGGCTGGAGCGATCCTCAGAACTTTATCAGCCCGATATTCAGCGCCCCCGGATTTGGAAGCGCAAGCTCGGAGTTTAAGCGTGTAAACGCTATCGACCAGGTTTCAAACGAGGGAGGCACCGCCATCCCCACCGACACCACCGTTACGGGTGCGGTATGGCAGGAGGTATATCTCTACCGTATTATCGACGGCGAGACCTACCGTGTCCCCATGACCGAGGACAGACGTGCCGAGACGAGCGCACCGTATGCAAGCGCATTTACGGTCAGCTACGAGGGCGTTGACACCTCGCTCGGCGGCGAAAAGGTAGACATCCACCCCTGATACAACAGCATACAATAAGTACAGCACGTTGGCCAAGTACCCGTAAGGATGCTTGGCCAATTCTGTGTTTTTTGCGTGGTTTTGAGTTGAAAAAACGCATACTGCGTGATATAATGATGCAAGGAAGGAAAGGAGAGCAGCCATGATCAGGATTACCGTTCTCAGCGAAAATACGTCACGGAAAGGCTTTGAAAGCGAGCACGGGCTGAGTCTTTTTATCAAAACCGACAAACACAGCATACTCTTTGATATGGGACAGGGCGAGCTGTTTTTGCGTAACGCAGATCGACTCGGAATCGACCTGCGTGACGTAGACGTTGCGGTTTTGTCGCACGGTCACTACGATCACGGCGGAGGACTGAAGGCATTTTTGGATATCAACGAAAAAGCCGACGTTTTTGTGAGCCGATACGCATTTTGTGACTACCGTAACGCGAATGGCAATTACATTGGTCTTGACAGCTCACTGTCCGATTGTAATCGGCTGAAATATGTGTCCTGCGATACCGTTATAGACGGCGAGCTGACGGTTGCGGTAAGCGCAAACGAACATTTCCCCGTTGTTACCGACCTGACCGAGATGACCGAGGTCGGCGCCGTTCCCGACAGATTTTTGCACGAGCAATACCTTATTATTACCGACGGAAATAAGAAAACGGTCATCAGCGGCTGTTCCCACCGAGGAGTGCTGAACGTTGCAAAAACGCACACGCCCGACTGTTTGGCAGGCGGGTTTCATATCTCAAAAATTTTACTTGACGAAGCAGGCAGGGTGCAGATTTGCGAGCTTGCAAGGGCGCTAACCGACACGGGCGCAAAATATTACACCTGCCACTGCACGGGTACTGCTCAGTATGAGTATCTGAAATCGCTTATGGGCGATAGGATCGAGTATATCTCAGCCGGGTCAAGCATTGACATTTGACGTTTAATGTAGTAAAATGGTAACAGATAAGGAGGCAGTAATTATGACAACAATCGCTAAAAAACGTATTTCCCTTTCGGTCGGAACACAGATGATATATGCTATGATAGCGGTAGTGTGCGCCGTTGCGCTCCCTGCGATCCTCCACACCGTTGGCAGTGTCACGGGGCTCGGAACTGCACTCGGCGAGTCGCTGCTGCCTATGCATCTGCCTATTATGGCGGTAGGCTTTTTTGCAGGTCCTGTCGCAGGTGCGGTAGCAGGAATCGCCTCCCCCATCATCAGCTTTTTGCTTACGGGTATGCCAATGGCGGGAATACTTCCCTTTTTTATTATCGAAACCTGCGTTTACGGCGTTGCCTCAGGTCTTTTGGCAAAGGTAGAGACAGGCGCATTCGTTAAAACCCTTGCAGTACAGCTTGCAGGCAGAGCAGTGCGTGCCGTGGCGATTCTTACCGCCGTATATCTGTTTGATTACGGCAAAATAGGCGTGAACGTTATATGGAACAGCATCGTAACCGGGCTTCCCGGCATTAT
>JAZNCU010000029.1:0-73831 GCA_045587745.1 Eubacteriales bacterium
ATAGCCTCGATACGGTCGAACATATCGTGGTCAATATCGCAGGAGGGATACTCAAACTTGGGCTTGCCGATATCCTCTTTAATGCTCTCGATACAGGCAACGAGGGGCTTGATAGCCTCGTGAGCCTTCATAATAGCCTCAAACATGGTGTCGTCGTCAACCTCGTTTGCGCCTGCCTCGATCATAACGACCTTCTTTGCGCTGCCGGCAACGGTGAGCTCGGGATCGCTCTTCTCTCTCTGTGCGGCGGTGGGGTTGATAACGATTTTTCCGTCAACGAGTCCCACGAAAACGCCTGCAATAGGACCGTTCCAGGGAATGTTGGAAATCGAAATAGCGATCGAAGCACCGATCATTGCCGAGATCTCGGGCGAGCAGTCGGGATCAACCGACATAACGGTCAGCGAGATAACAACATCATTGCGGAGATCCTTGGGGAAAAGGGGGCGGATAGGTCTGTCGATAACACGGCTTGCAAGGATAGCATGCTCGGTGGGACGGCCTTCTCTTCTGTTCCAGCTTCCGGGGATCTTGCCTGCTGCGTAAAGTCTTTCCTCATAATCTACGGAGAGAGGGAGGAAATCAATGCCGTCTCTGGGGGCGGCGGACATGGTTGCGTTTGCAAGTACGGCAGTCTCGCCGTAACGAACAAGACACGAACCGCCTGCGAGCTGTGCGAGCTTTCCTGTCTCAATTACGAGTTTGCGGCCTGCGAGCTCATAGGAATAGGTTTTGAACTGTTCAAACATTTCTTTGAGTTCCTTTCTTTTTTTATTTCGAAAGACCGTCAAGAAAGTTTAACACTTAACGGCTTCTCCGATAACGCTCGGGGAAACGGTTAACTGCTAAACCTCTGCGGTCAATGCGTTTGTATTATTATCGTCTTTTTGCTTTTGAAAAATACTTGCATCGTAACACAAGCAATGCGGAGATCCGCATTGCTTGTGAAGGAAAGTCTTACTTTCTGATGCCGAGACGCTCGATGATGGAACGGTAACGGTCGATGTCGTTCTTCATAAGATAGTTGAGGAACTTTCTTCTCTTACCGATCATCTGCTGCATACCTCTGCGGGAGTGGTTGTCCTTGGGATTAGCCTTAAGATGCTCGGTGAGCTCAGCGATTCTTGCGGAAAGAATAGCGATCTGAACCTCAGGCGAGCCGGTATCACCCTCATGGACTGCGTACTCTTTGATAAGAGCCTGCTTGGTATCCTTTGCGATCATTTCTCTTTCACCTTTCTAAAGTATTTTCGGGTAGTGACCGTGCAAGCGGTAGGTGAAGCAGGGCGTTGCGCCCATGTGTCCGTGAACACAGTCTCCCCCGTGAATGCACAAATGGGCATTCCAACGTAATATAACACAAAAAAATCATTTTGTAAACCCCTTTTACAAAATTTTTTGTCACTATTCGTTTTTCCTGTCCGTTCTGTTGCAATTAACGATTGACTGAGATATATTATGGAATATTTTATCCGGTTTGCTATTGATTTTATTTTGAAGCGGTGATATTATATAAGTAATAAAAAAGTAATAAAATCCGGAGATGATGCTCTTGAATTTATCAAGGAAAACCTATGAACTGCTTACCAAGGCGATTGCGGCAGTTCTTGTTTGTGCGCTTACGGCGCTTTTTATCGCGGCGTTCCGTGCGGGAGTGCTCCCGCTTGCGTCGGATGGAGATGCGTTTGATACGGTATACGTTTATACCGAAAGCGGGAACGAGTCATCGGCCGGCTAATTGTGTACCCATTACGAATCAGTGCATTCGTCAAATATATTTCATCAAATCAGAGTAAAAGGAAGGATAAGAGCAGATGATCAAAAAGAAAGAAACAGTTGCGATGCTTCTTGCAGGCGGACAGGGATCAAGGCTTTACCTGCTTACCGAGCGCACCGCAAAACCCGCAGTTCCCTTTGGAGGAAAATACCGCATTATCGACTTCCCGCTTTCAAACTGTATCAATTCGGGCATTGATACGGTAGGAGTACTCACTCAGTACCAGCCTCTTGCGCTTAATGAATATATCGGAAACGGCCAGCCCTGGGACCTTGACAGGACCTACGGAGGAGTCACCACTCTTCCGCCCTATCAGGCTCAGAAGCACGCCGATTGGTATAAGGGCACGGCAAACGCCATTTATCAAAACATTCATTTTATCGAAAAATTCTCACCCGATTACGTGGTTATTCTTTCGGGCGACCATATCTACAAGATGGACTATGCCGGAATGATCGAGAATCATAAAAAGATGGGTGCCGACTGCACTATCGCAGTATTTGACGTTCCTCTTTCCGAGGCGAGCAGGTTCGGTATTATGACCGTCAATGCGGATATGAGCATCAGCGAGTTTGAGGGAAAGCCCAAGAACCCCAAGAGCACAAAGGCATCTATGGGCGTTTACGTGTTCAACAAGGATAAGCTGTTCTCCTATCTCGAGCAGGATGCCGCCGATCCCAAGAGCTCAAACGATTTTGGCAAGAACATCATCCCCGCAATGCTGAATGGGGGCGAGAGAATGTTCGCTTATGAGTTCGAGGGCTATTGGAAGGACGTAGGAACCATCGATTCCCTTTGGGAAGCGAATATGGATATTCTCGGTGACCGCCCTGCGCTTACGCTCAAGGATCAGGACTGGCGCATTTTGTCCCGTAACGATGCACAGCCTCCTCACTTTGTGAGCGTCAGTGCCGTTATCGGAAACTCGATAATTACCGAGGGCTGTGAGATATACGGCACCGTCCGCAACAGCGTGCTCTCGGCAGGGGTCAGGGTCGAGCAGGGCGCAGTCGTCCGTGACAGTGTTATTCTCGGTAATGTAGTTGTAAAAGCAGATGCGACCGTTGACTATTCCATTGTCGACAGTGATACCGTTATAGGCAAGAATTCTAAGATAGGATGCGAAATCGGAAGCGCAAAGGGCATCTCCCTTATCGGCGGCGGTCTGACCATTCCCGACGGAACGGTTATTCCCGACGGCGTTATCTGCGATGCCGATATGGTTGCAAAATGTGCAAAAGGAGGCAATGACCAATGAACGCAGTAGGAATTATTTTTGCCGGTGTTAACGAAAAAAGTGTTCACGAGCTTACCGGAGTTCGTACAATGGCTTCCGTTCCCTTCGGATGCCGTTACAGACTGATCGATTTTGCTCTTTCCAATATGGTAAACTCCGATATCACACACGTCGGGCTTATCACACATTTCAATTACCAGTCCTTGATGGACCATATCGGAACCGGTAAGGATTGGGACCTTGCCCGCCGTCACGGAGGTATCCAGATACTGCCTCCTTATATAACGGCGTTTGCAAATAACGATAATAACCTTAACAACACCCGTCTTGAGTCGCTTATCAATATCCGTGAGTTTCTCTCGGATTGCAAGGAGGAATACGTTGTTCTTTCGGACTGCGACCTCGTTTGCAACCTCGATCTGAACGCTCTTATGGAGCAGCATATCAGCACGGGCGCCGATATAACCATTGCAGTCAAAAAGCTCCGTGCTACGGCAGGCAACCGCACTGCCTCGGTAATCGATTTTGACGAGAGCGGAAGGATCACCGACGTTTCCAAATACTCGCCTCTCTCTCACGGTGAGGAGTATATCTCGCTGCGTATAGGCGTCGTATCCAAAGCCTATCTTGAGCAGATTATAGGCGAGGCGATCGCCCGAGGATATACCAGCCTTGAAAAGGATATTATGGCACGCAGATGCAGTACCGATAACTACCGTGTGTATATCTACGACGGATACCTTGCCGTAATACGATCTCTCGGCGATTATTACGATTGCAGTATGCACCTTCTCAAGCCCGAAATCAGGGAGTCGCTTTTCGGAGTTGAGAACCGTCCCATTTTCACCAAGGTACGCAACTCGGCACCCACCTCTTATATCAACGGCGCAATAGTACGTAATTCGCTTATTGCCGACGGCTGTATTATTCACGGAACGGTCGAGAACTCTATCATTTTCCGCGGAGTAAAGGTTGGCAAGAATACCCATATCAAAAACAGCATTATTATGCAGGATACCGTCACGGGCGAGAACGTATATCTCAACTGTGTCATTACCGATAAGGATGTCGTTATCCGTGACGGCAGAGTGCTTTCGGGTCACGAGACAAAGCCCTTCTTTATCGAAAAGGGCTCCTGCGTGTAATATAGGAGCAGCGTATGAAAAAGGTTTTATTTGTAGCAGGCGAGGCTCTTCCCTTTGCATCCTCGGGCGGACTCGGCGACGTTATCGGCTCGCTTCCTCAGGCTCTCTCCGAGTCGGGCGAGTACGACGTGCGTGTCGTAATGCCGCTTTACAGCTCCATCGGCGAGGAATACCGACAAAAATTTGAGTTTATCGGATCAAGATTTATTCAGCTGTCCTGGCGCAGTCAGTATTGCGGTATTTTCAAGTATAACCATAGGGGAGTGACCTTCTATTTCCTCGATAACGAGTATTACTTCAAGCGCCATATGCTTTACGGCGAGTTTGATGACGGCGAGAGATTTGCCTTCTTCTGCCGTGCAACGCTTGAGGTGCTCGAGGATATTGATTTTTATCCCGATATACTCCACGCTCACGATTGGCATTCGGCGCTCAGCGTTATCTATCTCAAACAGCAGTATGCCTCCCGTGACGAGCGATATGCCCGTATCAAGGCGGTATTCACCATTCATAACATACAGTATCAGGGACAGTACGGCTTTGAGCTGCTCGGTGATGTTTTCGGCCTTATGCCCTCCGACAAGGGAATCGTTGAGTATGACGGCGGCATCAATCTGTTAAAGGGTGCGATCGTATGCGCCGATAAGGTTACTACCGTCAGCCCAACGTATGCAAAGGAGATACTTTCTCCAAAATTCTCTCACGGACTTCATTTCGTCCTTTTGCAGTATTCCTTCAAGCTCAGCGGAATACTGAACGGTATTGATAAGGTTTATTATAACCCCGCAAAGGACAAGGAGCTTTTTGCAAACTTCTCGGTACGTAACCTCGGGGGAAAGACCGATTGCAAAAAAGGTCTTCAGGAGATGCTGGGCCTGCCCGTGCGCGAGGACGTTCCGATGATCGCAATGATCTCCAGGCTCGTCAGCCATAAAGGTCTTGACCTGCTTTTGTTTGCGGCGGACGATATTCTCAGCGGTGACGTTCAGCTGGTCATTCTCGGTCAGGGCGATAACAGCTACGAGAGCTTTTTCGCCTCGCTTGCGGAGCGTTATCCCACAAAATGCCGTACACTTATTACCTATAACCGTGATTTGTCCAAAAAAATATATTCGGCTGCCGATATCTTCCTTATGCCCTCAAAGAGCGAGCCGTGCGGTCTTGCGCAGATGATATCGTCACGCTACGGCGCCGTACCCGTAATTCACGAGACGGGCGGTCTTTACGACAGCATCAAGGACGTAGGAAGCGAGGGCGGCGGAAACGGCTTTACCTTTGCGGCCTACTCGGCATACGAGCTTTACAATGCCGCCGAGCGTGCGGTAAAAATGTTCCGTGATGACCGCGGAGCGTTTGAAAAGCTGCGCATAAGAGCTATGGGGACCGATTTCTCCTGGAAGAAGAGCGCCCTCGAATATATCAAACTCTACGAAACTATATGACAAGATAAGGAAACTTTAACCCATGCCTAACAGTATCAACCACGACAGCATTAAAAAAGCATTAACCGATAAGCTCTCCCGTTACTTTGGTATCCCCGCAGAGGATGCCGATATCAAGCAGGTATACAAAGCGACCGTCCTCTCGGTTCGTGATCTTTTGGGAAGTATGAACAAGGATTTCTCCGATAAGGTCAACGAGACCGGCGGTAAGCAGGTATACTATATGTGTATGGAGTTCCTTGTAGGACGCTCCCTCAAGCTTAACCTCTGCAACCTCGGCATCGAGGAGGAATACCGCAAGGTTCTCTCGGAATTGGGATTTGACCTCGAGGATGTCTATGAGATAGAGCCCGATCCCGGTCTCGGCAACGGCGGTCTCGGAAGACTGGCATCCTGCTTTATGGATGCGCTTACGTATCAGAATTATCCTGCCAGAGGCTATTGTATACTTTATGAATACGGCCTTTTCAAGCAGAGATTAGTTGACGGCGAGCAGCTTGAGCTGCCCGACATCTGGCTTCCCGACGGCGAGTGCTGGCTCGTCCCCCGTCAGGATAAGGCGGTTACCGTCCGTTTTGGAGGTACTATCCGCGAGGAGTGGCGCGATAACCACTGCGAGATCATTTATGAGGATTACAGCGAGGTAGAGGCAGTACCCTACGATATGCTTATCTCGGGCAAGCCCGGCGGCGCCGTAAATACTCTCCGACTCTGGAAGGCGAGAGATATCAACAACTTCAATATGGAGGCGTTTTCGCAGGGACAGTACCTGAAGGCTGTTGAGGAAAATACTATGGCGGAGACTATATCAAAGGTGCTTTATCCTGCCGATAACCACCACGAGGGCAAGCTGCTTCGTCTTACACAGCAGTATTTCCTGGTTTCCGCTTCGCTCCAGAATATCGTTGACCGTCATTTGTTCCTTTATAAATCGCTTGATAACCTTCCCGATAAGGTTGCTATCCACATCAACGATACTCACCCTGCGCTATGTATCCCCGAGCTGATGCGTATACTTATCGATAACCATCACTGCAGCTGGGAAAAGGCATGGGATATTACAAGGCGCACCGTTTCCTATACCAACCATACCGTTCTTCCCGAGGCGCTTGAATGCTGGAACGAGAATCTGTTTGCTATCAAGCTGCCCCGTCTGCACTCTATTATTAAAGAAATCAACCGCCGCTTCTGCGCCGAGGCGTGGGATGCGTTTATGGGCAACTGGGACAAAATCAGCCGTATGTCCATCCTCAACAAAGGTCAGGTCAAAATGGCAAACCTCTCGGTTATCGGCTCCCATACCGTGAACGGCGTTTCAAGATTGCACTCGGATATACTCAAGGAGACGGTTTTCAAGGATTACAACGATATGTATCCCGAGCGCTTTACCAACGTTACCAACGGTATCGCTCACCGTAAATGGCTGTGCTATTCCAACCCCCGTCTGGCTTCGCTTCTCGATTCCACCATCGGTACCGGATACCGTGACAGACCCGAGGAGCTCTCACGCTTTATGTCCTGCTATGATGATAGGAGCGTGCTTGACGAGCTCGACAGGATCAAAAAGCTCAACAAGATCGATTTTTCCAACTATATGATGCAGACTGCCGGAGTCAGCATAGATCCCGACAGCATCTTTGACGTGCAGGCAAAGAGATTGCACGAGTACAAGCGCCAGCTTCTCAATGCGCTTAACATTATCACGCTTTATCTCAAGCTCAAGGATAACCCCGATGCCGACGTAAAGCCTACCACCTTTATTTTCGGTGCAAAGGCGGCACCCGGCTATTACACGGCAAAGGATATTATCCGACTTATCTGTTACATTGCGGCAGATATCGAAAAAAATCCGAGGATCAGAGAAAAGCTCCGTGTTGTATTCCTCGAGAACTATAACGTTACCCTTGCCGAGCATCTTATGCCCGCCGCCGAGATAAGTGAGCAGATCTCGCTCGCAGGCAAGGAGGCAAGCGGCACCGGCAATATGAAGTTTATGATCAACGGTGCCATCACCGTGGGTACTCTCGACGGAGCAAACGTCGAGATGGCCGAGCGTGTGGGCAGGGACAACATCTATATATTCGGCCATACCGCTCCCGAGGTTGAGGAGCTTTGGCGTAAGGGCTATGCGTCTTCCTATTATTACAATAGGAACGAATCTCTTAAGCGTGCCATCGACTATCTGCAGGTCGGATTCAACGGACGCAGCTTTTCGGATATCGCAAATTACCTCCTGTTCTCGCACGGTGTTTCGGATCCCTTTATGTGTCTTGCCGACTTCGATTTTTATACCGAGGCTCGCCGCAATATGCTTGAGGCTTACTGCGACCGCGATAAATGGAACCGTATGTCACTTTGCAATATTGCTTCGGCCGGCTTTTTTGCCGCCGACCGAAGCATCAGGGATTACGCAGAGAATATCTGGCATATGAAGCCTGTCGAGACGTGCGGCAATGCTTCTGCCAAGACAGCAAAAACTACTGCAAAAAAGGCTGCTAAGAGCAAAAAGTGATAAAATTCTCTATTTTTTCAAATAATACTCCCGAGGGCTGTCACGCCTTTCCCTGCTCAAGCACGGTAACTATTTCGCTTTCTGCGGATATGCCGGCACAGGGCGTGTGGATTTACATAGGAAACGATGACAGAGTCATTATAAACACACCCGTAAAGTTCTGCTCGGATGAGCAGGGCTTTTCGGCATGCTTTGACGTAACTGCGAATATGCTCGGCGGCGGCGACGGACTGTACTTTACTCATTTTGAGTTTGTGAGCAACGGCAGGCGTTATTATACCGTCCATACCGATGGCAAGGTCTCGGTATCCGACCGCTTTGTGTCAGAGGAGCAGTTTTTGTTCTATGACGAGAAATACCTTGCTCCCGATTGGATGGACGGGGGAATTATGTACCAGATATTCCCTGACCGTTTTGCAAAAGGAAGCATAGAATGTAAAAAGCCTAACACTCCCTATGACTGCGATTGGGAAAACGGTATTCCCGAGTATCCCGCAAGTGTTGGGGATTCGTTTCCGAACAACACTCATTTCGGCGGAACGCTTTACGGCGTGGCCGAGAATATCGCTTATCTCAAAAAGCTTGGCGTTTCCTGTATTTATCTCAACCCGATCTTCCGTGCCTATTCCAACCATAAGTACGATACAGCCGATTTTATGTCGGTTGATGAGTCGTTTGGCGGTGATGATGCGCTCAGGCATCTTATCGAGGTTGCTCATAAAAACGGAATAGGCGTTATTCTTGACGGTGTGTTTAACCACGTCGGTGACGACAGCATATACTTTAACCGTTACGGAAGTCACAAAACAGTCGGTGCGTGCGATTCAAAGGACTCTCCCTACTATGAATGGTTTTCGTTTGAAAATTGGCCCTATACCTACGATAGCTGGTGGGGTATTAAAAATCTCCCCAAATGCGTAAAGTGTGAGTCCTACAGGAAATTCATTACCGAGCAGGTTATTCCAAAATATATGGATATGGGCATTGACGGCTGGCGGCTCGACGTTGCCGATGAGCTCGAGAGCGATTTTCTCGATGAGATATGTCTTGCTGTCAAGAGCAAAAAGCCCGATGCCGTCATAATAGGCGAGGTTTGGGAGGATGCGTCGGATAAGGTCGCATACGGCGAGAGGAAGCGGTATTTCCGTGGAGGTCAGCTTGACTCGGTCACCAATTATCCCATCCGTAATGCGATAATCGACTTTATTCTCAGCGGCGAGGGCGAGCTGCTCGTTTCTACCGTTAACAGGCTGTATCGCCACTATCCCGTGCATAAGCAGTCAAAGCTGATGAACTTCCTCGGCTCGCATGATACCGAGCGTATCGCTACAGTGCTTGGCGGCGAGAGGGACAACGGATATGATAATCATATCCTTGCACATAAAAGAATGACTGCCGATGAGCGTGTTCCGGCGCTTTTGATGCTCAAAAACGCTTATCTTATCCTTGCCTCGCTTCCGGGAATCCCCTGTATCTATTACGGTGACGAGCTTGGCTTGGAGGGCTATCACGATCCCTTCAACCGCCGCACCTTCCCGATCTCGGGGTTCGAGTCGGAGGAAAGCGCATTTTTTGCAAACATCAACAGGGTACGCTCAACCGAGCCTCTTTTCCTTGCACCTGTGACCGTAGCGGAGGAGATCGAATGCGGTATTGTCCGTATAATCCGCAGGGGCGGAGAGGGCGAGCTTACTGTAATAGCAAATATGTCGGACAGTGAGTATTGCGCCGAGCTTGAGTGCAGTATGACCGATGTTTTTACGGGAGCTGTGTACAGCGGCTCTGTCGTTCTGCCAAAAAAGAGCGTGGCGGTATTAAAAAACTGATTACTTTGGAGCATAAAATGACCGAGACTGCTGTTAGAATTTCCTTGGATGCAAGGCTGCTCGGAGTAAAGGAGGGGGATACGCTCCTTCTGCACTCCTCACTCAAATCGTTGGGTGGCGGCGTTACGCCACGGGACGTTATAGAGGGACTGCTGGATGCAGTCGGTGAGAGCGGAACTCTCGTTCTGCCTGCGCTGAGCTATCTTACCTGCAATAAAAGCAACCCTCATTTTGATTATTACAAAACCAAATCAAACGTAGGTGCTATTCCGGAGTATTTCCGTACCGAGTTTGAGGGAGTAAAAAGGAGCATTTCTCCCACACATTCCTGCTGTGCGTGCGGAAGGAACGCGGATTTTGTCACGGAAGGGCATATACTTGACCATACACCGTGCGGAAAAAACTCCCCGTTTCGCCGTGTTTACGAGCTTGGCGGAAAGCTGCTGTTTATTGGTTGCGGGCTGGGTCCAAACACCTCTATGCACGGTGTGGAGGAGCTTTCCGAGCCTCCCTACCTTTTTGGCGAGGACGTTGAATACACACTCACCGATGCACAGGGCGTTTCGGTTAAATCGGTATGCCGCAGTCACGGCTTTAAGGGTGTTTATCAAAGGTATGACAGGATATATACGCATCTGTCGGAGGATGAGCTGCATTTTGGCAAAATACTCTCTGCCGATTGCTACCTGCTGGACGCTGTGGCAACCTGGCAAAAAGCACACGAGCTTTACAGGCAAGACTCACTTTATTTTATAGATAAGGCGGATTGATGGATATGACCCACGATTCCTTGCGTAATATATTTTTAGAGCTTATGGATGTTTTTGGACTCAAAGGTAAATTTGTGTCCTATTATTCCATAAAGGCGGGGAATATTAACGATACCTACAGTATTATTACCGATGAGGACGGAAGTACAAAGCAATATATCGTTCAGCGCGTCAACCACGCGGTTTTTCCCTGTCCCGAAAGAATAGCCGCAAACGTATTTCAGGTTACCCGTCATATAGAGAATAAGCTAAAGGCGGAGGGGGCTTCGGACATTCGCCGCCGCGTGCTTCGGTATTACCGTACCGCAGGTAATGATTTTTATTATATTTCTGCCGACGGAAACTATTGGCGCGTGATTTCTTACGTATACGGCTCGGTCAACTATAATCAGCCGGATATCCGTATATTGCGTAATACCGGCAAGGCATTTGGCGAGTTCCAGCGGCTTCTTTCGGATTTTCCTGCAGAGCAGCTTTTCGAGACTATTGCCGGCTTTCACGATACCGAGCGTAGGTTTGCCGATCTGTTCAGCGCCGCAGAGCGTGATGACGTGCGCAGACTGTCCGAGGTTGAGCATGAGGTTGAGTTCTTCCGCAGCAAGGCGGGATATGCTTCTCTTTTCCGTGAGATGAGCGAGTCGGGGGAAATTCCGCTCCGCGTCGTTCATAATGACACCAAATGCAACAACGTAATGTTCGATGAGTTTACCGGCGCTCCCTTGGCGGTAATCGACCTTGATACGGTTATGCCGGGATACGTAGCGTACGATTTCGGTGATGCGGTGCGCTTTGCCTGCAATACCGCCTCCGAGGATGAGACCGACATATCAAAGGTATCTCTCGATCTCGATATGTTTGATGCCTTTGCCGAGGGCTTTGTGTCCGAGATTAAGGGAATGGTCAGCGACAAAGAGCTTGAAACACTTCCGGACGGTGTTCTTGCAATCACTCTTGAGCTTGGTGCAAGGTTTTTGACAGACTACTTAAGCGGCGACGTATACTTCAAATGCAAGATGAAGGATCACAACCTCGTACGTACTCGGGTACAGATTGAGTTGGCACGGGATATCGAGCGCAAATTGCCCAAAATGCGTGAGCATCTGAGGCGAATAATAGATAAAACCGTTGACTAATTTAGGCATTTTTAATAAAAATTAAGCTTTTGTTAAAAAAATCTTGACAAATACAATAATTCGTGTATAATGTAGTAGTTAAATCGAGAGTTGCGCCTTGATATAATTTGGAGGAAGTTTTATTGACATTCCGTAGCAAAGTTAAACCCGATGAGAGCGAGCTTGTTGCCTCTGCTCGTATGGGTGATGAGAGAGCGTTTTCTCTTTTGGCTGAGAGTTATAGACGTGTACTCGATTGGCATATAAGGCATCTTGATGCGCCCGATTCAATGTATGATGATCTTTTTCAGGAGGGGCTTCTCGGTCTCTTCAGGGCTGTCAGGAGTTATGACGGTAAGTCTTCATCTTTTTCAACATTTGCTTCATTCTGTATTAAAAACAGCATTATCAGTGCGGTCAGAAGATATAGCAAGCAGGACATCCGTACGGTGCCTCTGCCCGATAGCACCGGTATCGAGCATTCCGTGCCCTCGGTCGAACAGCAGATACTTGATGAGGAGCGTGCCTCGGTCCTGTATGACAGGGTCTTTTCGGCTCTGTCGGATTATGAAAAACAGGTTTTTGAGCTTTATCTCGGTGATTTGTCCCACGACAGCATTGCTTTTATTACCGGCAAGAGCGTTCGCAGTACGTCAAACGCCATTTACCGCATCAGGCAAAAGCTCAAAAAACTCGTCACAACCGCCTGAATCATTTTGTGATTTACCCGGAAGGGGAAATAATACACCAAACCAAGGAGAAAGCAAATGTACGAAGACAAGACCCTTACTTGCAAGGACTGTGGAAACGAGTTCGTTTTCACCGCAGGTGAACAGGAGTTTTACGCAGAGAAAGGCTTCCAGAACGAGCCCCAGAGATGCAAAGCTTGCAGAGATGCAAAGAAGCAGGCATCCAGAGCTGCTAAAGAGATGTTCACTACTGTTTGTGCTGAATGCGGCAAGGAAGCAAAAGTTCCTTTCCAGCCTTCCGACGACAGGCCTGTTTACTGCAGCGAGTGCTTCGCAAAGAAGAGAGAGCAGTAATCAACATATAGATACCAAAATATCTTATGCAGGACAAGAACGGACGCATTTATTGCGTCCGTTTCTGTTTCTATTGCATTTTGTAATAAAATGTGATAGAATAAAAGCCAATGTAAAAAAAAGGAGGTATTTTCCGTGAACGGAAGCGCAATCACAGTAAAATGCTTACGCTCGCTCGGCGTAGACACGGTATTCGGTTATCCCGGCGGAAGTATACTTCCGCTTATAGACGCCATTGCCGCCGACGGTCATATTGATCTGATCGTAAATACTCACGAGCAGTTCTGTGCTTTTGCGGCTGACGGCTATGCAAGGTCATCGGGTAAGGTCGGAGTCTGTCTTGCAACCAGCGGCCCCGGTGCTACTAATCTCGTAACCGGTATTGCAAATGCCTATATGGACAGCATACCCGTTGTGGCAATTACGGGCAACGTTCCTACGACTCTTTTGGGAACCGATGCTTTTCAGGAGATAGATATTGCAGGCGTGACTATGCCCATCACCAAGCATAACTTTATCGTCAAGAGCGTCGAGTCGCTTGTCCCCACTCTCGTTTCGGCATTTGCTATTGCTTCCGGCGGACGGAAGGGTCCTGTGCTGGTGGATATCCCGTCGGATATCTTCGTGGCGAGCTGTGCGTATAAAAAGTATTCTTACAATATGCCCGTAAAGTCGGTTGAAGGGGACGTACATGCGGTCGCAAGGCTTATAAATGAGTCCGAGCATCCCTTTATCTGCGTAGGGGGCGGAGTTATTTCGGCGGGTGCCGGCAAGGTATTCTCGGAGTTTGCCCACCGACTTTCGGCTCCCGTGGCGTCTACCGCTATGGGTATCGGAGCGTTTGACGGAAGCGATCCGCTTTACTGCGGCCTGTTTGGTGTCAATGCGTCCGAAAAAGCGAGTGAGCTGTTTGAAAAATGCGATTTGATGATCGCTATAGGAACACGTTTTTCCGACCGTATGCTCTCGTTTGTCCGCACTAACAAAAATTGCAAGGTAATACACATAGATATTGATGGTGCCGAGATAGACAAAAATCTCTCGCCCTGCGGTGCGCTTACAGGGGATGCGGGTGACGTGCTGGGGCTGCTTACGCCGCTTGTGAATAAGCGTTGCCACAGCGGCAAAGCCTTTGTAAACGAGCCGAAAACAGGCGTTTTCTCGCTTATAAGCAAGTATTTTCCCGATTCGATTTATACGACCGAGGTCGGCCTTCATCAGGTCAGCGCCTGTAAAAATCTTGCCGTCCGCTATCCGAGGCAGTTTCTTACCAGCGGTGGACTCGGAGCGATGGGCTTTGGATTGCCTGCGGCTATCGGAGCTTCGGTTGCAAATAAAAAGCAGGTGGTCGTAATTGCCGGTGACGGCAGCTTTAATATGAATATGCAGGAGCTTGCTACCGCCGTAAAATACAAGCTTCCAATTACGGTTATTATCATAAACAACCGTTCACTCGGTATGATTGAGAGCTGGCAGAAACGGGAGTTTGGCGGTCGTATCGTGGCGGCAGATACCCCTGCTATCGACTATATGACGCTCGGACGCTCGTTCGGAGCCGACGTTTACCGTGCCGAAAGTATAGTTGCGCTTGAGGAAGCTCTTGCTCAGTCAAGCGGAAAGCGAGCCGTTGCGCTCATAGAATATCTTACGGAGGAGCCGTTATGAAAAGCTATCTTATTTCGGTTTTTGTAAATAACCATTTCGGTGTGCTGACAAGAATCTCGGGACTGTTTGCACGCAGAGGGTATAATATTAAAAGTCTCACGGTTGGCGAGACCGATGACCCTGCTGTTTCTCGTATGACCATTGAGTTTTTCGGTGATGAGCATACCCTCGTACAGATACGCAAGCAGCTCCTCAAGGTCGTTGACGTGCTTTCGGTGCATGTGCTCGATGATGCGGTATGCCGTGAGCTGTTTTTGGTAAAGGTACGTGCCGACGATGCTACCCGTGAGACTGTAAAGGGTGTTGCTGAGATTTTTAAGGCGAAAATCGTCGATATCTGTCCCGATAGCCTTATTTTTGAAATATCGGGCGAGGAGGGCAAAACCGCTTCCTTTTTCGATATGATGAAAACCTACGGTGTTATTGAAATATCCCGTACCGGCGTTACCGCCCTGCAACGAGGAAACAAATAAAAATCAGCCTGCCTTGGTCTGACCAAAGCAGGCATTTTTTTATTCTGCTAATTCAAACGGCATACTAAAGCTGAACGCACGGTCGACCTTGGCATCGAGAAAGTCCCGGTCAAATTTATTGTAAACAGAGGAGAAATATCTGTTTTGCTTGATGTGCTTTTCAATGAGCTGTACCGCCTTTTTGCCAAAATCCGCTCCGGGAGTTTCGCTGAAATAACCCGTAATCCTGTCGCCATCGAATACTATGCGGATGACACGCTTGTAGGGATGCTCGCAAAAAACGGTACTTAGCTTCAGGACGGGTATTCCGTCCTCGTTCTCGGCAAGGGAGGCGTGGTTGCTGAGCTCAAACAGCTCTTCGCCTATCCTGACATTTTCGCGCAATGGTTCTGCCAGACCGAAATGCACCTTATAAACCTCACCGACCTCCTCAAACGTAACGTTGGCGACGCCTTCCTCAAATGCTACGGTGATCCTTTTCAGGCCTTTTGCATAGTTGTTCTGTATTGCCTGCAGCATAAGCGGAGCAAATCCCGTCGAGCCGGCTGTCCTGCTTCTCGGAACGATCGAAAAGCTGCCGCCGCATGGGATATCGTCAATGCGTATACCGATCTGCTTGGGAGGAATACGGTTGAGCCCGTACTGTGCCTGCCTGAGCGAGTCATAAGCTTCCTCATCGTCAGGTATGCTCTCGGGAAAATCTCCCGAAAAATATTTATCGGATATTTCAAAGAACTTATTTGTCTGAAACAGGTCTCCGTTGCCGCAGTTAGAGACGATGATGATACCGTTGTTCCTGTAGCAAAGCATATTCTGTCCGAGCATTCCGTTGAACAAAAATTTGTCTTGCGTCCTGCCGTACCACATATGGTATCCGTAGTTGAAATCACCGTATGACGGAGGAGCGATAACTCCTGCGCTTAAAGCGCTTTGCAGATACTTTTTACTTATGAGTCTTTTGCCGTTCCAAACACCGCCGCTCAGTACAAGCTGACCGAGCTTTGCGAGGTCATCGGGAAACAGGTAAAGGCCCCAGCCGCCTTTTTCGATGCCGTCGGGACTGAGCTCCCAATAAAAATCGGTTATGCCCAAAGCACCGAAAATCGTTTCTCTCAGGTAATCCGAAACGCTTTTTCCCGTAATTCGGGTAATCAGTGCGGCAAGCATATAGCTGTTCATACTGTTGTATTTGAAGGTCGTGCCCGCTTCACCCGAGGTTTCGGAAGACAGAAAGCCTGTTATCCAATCCTCCGAGACCATAGCGTCTGCCTCGGAAAAGCTCACGGTGCTCCTCATCGTAAGGAGGTCCTCAACGGTTATGCCCGAAAGCCGCAGATAATTAACCGACGGCAGCTTTACATCAAAATAGTCTACCAGCCTGCCTTTTACGTTGAGCTTTCTTTCACGCACGAGCGAGCCGATAGCAAGTGAGATAACCGATTTGCTCTCCGAAAAACAGTTCTTCCAGGTATCGCATAGCAATCCGCCTGTCGCACCCGTAAAAAGGTTTTTGCCAAAGCGCAGGATATGAATACTTTGAAGTCCAACCTCCGAGCAGGAGGCAAGCTCACGGAAATAACATTCCACGTGCCGGCTGGGTATACCGCATTCCTCGGGAGTTGAACGCTCGGAAAATATTGCCCTTTCGGGACAATCGGGCTTTTTAGTGCGCAAGGGTATACGCTCTATGGTGCGCCTGCCCGTATCTAGTATATTTCGCAACAGCGACAGCGCTTTTGTTTTTGTTGACAGTGGCATGGTCTCCCTCCGTTCTCAGGTTAATAACACGATATCAGTATACAGTAAATAAAATAAAACGGCAACGCTAAATTTTTAAGCTTTTGTTGCCAATTTTGAAAATCTGTGGTACAATTATGTAGTAAAAGAGTATGATTTCAGCTTACAAAACATTCGGGAGGAACAATTATTATGGATATTAAAAGCATTCTTTCAAAGGTTGACCATACCTTGCTGTCGCCTACGTCGGGCAACGAGGCTATAATCAAGCTCTGCGATGAGGGAGTCGGATACGGTGTTGCTTCGGTTTGTATTCCTCCCTGCTACGTAGCGTTTGCAAGCGGGTATCTTGCGGGTAGGCTTCCGGTTTGTACCGTTATCGGCTTTCCCAACGGCTATTCAACTACGGCGGTAAAATGCTTTGAGGCAGAGGAAGCTATCAAAAACGGAGCAGAGGAGATTGACACCGTTGTTAACCTCTGCCACCTTAAAAACAAAGAGTTTGACAAAATAGAGCAGGAGCTTTGCGAGCTTCGCAGGGCTACAAACGGTAAAATTCTCAAGGTTATAGTCGAAACGGGACTTCTTACCGATGACGAAAAAATTACGATGTGTAAAATCGTTCACCAAAGCGGAGCCGATTATATAAAAACCTCTACCGGATTTCTTGCGGGCGGCGCAACCGAGCACGACGTCAGAATCCTTGTGGAAAATGCGCCCGAGGGTCTGCTGGTAAAGGCATCGGGCGGTATTTCCTCGCTCGAGGATGCACAGAGCTATATTTCGATAGGCGCATCCCGTCTCGGTACGTCCAGGCTTATCGGACTTGCAAAGGAGTATCTTGATGAAAATTGATTCAAAACAGCTCGTCGCGCTTGCGTTTGACAGTGCAAAAAAAGCCTATGCGCCTTATTCGGGCTGCTGTGTGGGTGCGGCTCTGCTGACAAAAAGCGGAAAGCTCTATTTTGGCTGCAATATCGAAAACGCATCCTATTCTCCCACAGTATGTGCCGAGCGAGTAGCAATATTCAAGGCTGTCAGCGAGGGAGAAAAGGAGTTTGATTCCATTGCTGTCGCCTGCATCAAAAACGGTGCACCCTCCTCGGCGTTTCCTCCCTGCGGGGTTTGCCGTCAGGTAATGTCGGAGTTTTTTGATGCCGATACAAAAATCCTTGTTGCAAGCGGTGACGGCTTTGATGAGTATACACTCTCACAGCTTTTGCCCAACGGATTCTCGCCAAAGCATCTGGAGGAATGAAATGCGTATCAACGATATTATCCGCAAAAAGCGTGACGGCTATGAGCTCGGCGAGGCGGAGATAAAATTTTTTGTATCGGGTATCGTAAGCGGCGAGATTCCCGATTATCAGGCATCTGCTCTGCTTATGGCAATGTTTCTCCGTGGAATGACCGATAACGAAACCACAACCCTAACCCTTGCTATGGCGTATTCGGGAAGCACTGCCGATCTTTCGTCGCTTGGGCGTTATTCCGCCGATAAGCACAGCACGGGCGGAGTAGGGGACAAAACCACCCTTGTCGTTGCGCCCCTGGCAGCATCGCTCGGTTGCAGGATTGCAAAAATGTCAGGCAGAGGACTTGGGCACACAGGCGGCACGGTCGATAAACTTGAGTCGATTCCGGGCTTCCGTGTTTCGATGAATTCCGACGATTTTCTTGCACAGGCAAAGGAATGCGGCGTTTGCGTTATCGGTGCAGGTGCCGAGCTTGCTCCTGCCGACAAAAAGCTTTATGCACTGCGTGACGTGACCTCGACCGTTGACAGCATTCCGCTTATCGTTTCGAGCATTATGAGCAAAAAGATAGCCGGCGGCTCGCATAATATCGTCCTCGATGTCAAAACGGGAAGCGGCGCTTTTATGAAAACTGTTGACGACTCCCGTGCGCTTGCCGAGGGTATGGTCAGAATAGGCAAGAACGTCGGACGCAACGTCACGGCGGTTATTACCGATATGGATATTCCGCTTGGTAGTGCTATCGGAAATGCGCTTGAGGTGCGTGAGTCTGTCGAGGTGCTGAGAGGTATGCACGTGGGCACACCCCTTTACGAGGTATGTATCACTCTTGCAGCCGAGCTCGCTTCTCTCACGCTATCGATAACACCCGATGAGGCACGTGCGATGGCTGAGGAATCGCTTAAAAACGGAAGGGCGTACTCTGTATTCCTCGAATGGATCAAATCGCAGGGCGGTGATTTTACCGTTTTCGACAACCCCGATTTCGGTATGGCACGCTATTCATACGAGGTTTGCGCCCCCTGCGACGGTTATATTGTCGGTTGTGATGCCGAGGGTATAGGCGTTGCTTCAATGCTTCTCGGAGCGGGCAGAGCGACAAAAGAGGACAGTATCGATTATACCGCAGGTATTATCAACCGATACAGTTATACCGACCGCATCGGGAAGGGCGACGTTATTGCTACGCTTTACGCATCCGACAGATCGCTTTTTGCGGCATCCGAGGCAAAATATATCGAGTCGCTTACGTTTGGTGAATCTCCCCGTCAAACCGGCTCGGCAGTAATAGAGATTATACGATAAATATCGTACCTGCAAAATATTCCCTGCAACGCTTGCGCTGCAGGGAATATTTAGTTACCCTCTATTTCGTCAATTGCGTCGGCAATGACGTTGTTGTTCCTCGTAAGTGCCTTTTCCGCCGTGTCGGGATCACAGCCTGTCTTGGCACAAATCATCCTGATAGCACGGTCAACCAGCTTTTTGTTGCTCGGCACCATATACGCCATAAAATTTCCCCTGACCCTGCCAAAGCGTATCATCGCACCCGTTGAGAGCATATTGAGTATCATCTTCTGGGCGGTGCCGGCCTTCATTCTCGTGCTTCCGCTTATAACCTCGGGACCTACCTCGGCAATAATCGGAAGATCAACCATTAAGGCGAGATCGCTGTTTTTGTTGCAGGAAATGCAAATAGTAGGCGCACCTACGCTTTTTGCGTATTCTATTGCGCCCTTTACGCAGTTTGCGCTTCCGCTTGCGCTGATAGCAACAAGCACGTCAAGCTCGCAAAAATCCTTTTCCTTCATTATCGAAACGATACTGCCAAAATCATCCTCGGCAAATTCCCTCGATGCGTAAAGAGCCTCGGTACCGCCTGCCATCAATCCCACAACTGTGTCAGCACTGACACCGTAGGTGGGAGGACATTCGGAAGCATCAAGCACTCCGAGCCTGCCCGACGTGCCCGCACCGCAGTAGTAAATGCTTCCGCCCTTTTTGAGCGCCGATGCAAGGATATCAATTCCGTTTGCAACCGCATCGAGGCATCTTTCAACGGCAAAGGCTACGGTCTTGTCCTCCTCGTTGATGCACTTGGCGATCTCAATCGAATTCATTTTATCGATACTTACTGTTTTTTCGTTATAGCTCTCGGTAGTGAGCCTGGAATAATCTGTCATATTTGCCTCCAAGGAATACCGTTTTAATACTGCGGTATTTTAGCATACCGTGTGTAAAATGTCAACAAAACGGAGGCATTATTATTGACTTTAATTAGCCGTTGTGATACTATTAGGATGTAATTATGTGTGTTTGTAAATGGAGGTGACGGCTTGGAACGAAAGCTTATCAGTGTTGTGGTACCCTGTCATGACGAGGCGGAGGCGCTTCCTCTGTTTTTCGAGGAGATCGATTCTGTCCGTAAAGTGATGAGCGATTACGATTTTGAGCTTGTTTTTGTCGATGACGGCTCTGCCGATGCTACGCTTGACGTATTGCGTGCACGTGCAAGGGATGATTCTGCCAGCCGATATATCTCCTTTTCACGTAATTTCGGCAAGGAGGCAGGAATGCTTGCGGGTATGCGTGCCGCAAGGGGTGACTACGCCGTTATTATGGATGCCGATCTGCAGGATCCTCCCTCGCTTCTTCCCCGTATGATGGAGCTTTTGCTTTCTTCGGGCAGCGATTCGGTTGGCACCCGTCGAGGCAACCGCAAGGGCGAGCCGGCTGTACGGAGCTTCTTTGCAAATTGCTTTTACGGTATAATTAACCGTATTTCAAAGGTGAAATTTGTCCCTGCCGCACGCGACTATCGCCTTATGACACGCAGAATGCTCGATGCGGTTCTTTCGCTTACCGAGTATAACCGCTTTACAAAGGGTATTTTTGAGTGGGTAGGCTTTAAAACCGAGTGGATCACGTATCCGAACATCAAACGTGCCGCCGGCAAAACAAAATGGTCCTTCGGCTCGCTGTTCCGCTATTCGCTTGACTGCATTACCGCATTTTCAACTGTACCGCTTGCTATCAGCTCATATTGCGGAATGGGAATGTTTTTTATTTCGGTTATCGGAATGCTTGCCATCGTTATCCGAAAATTAGTTGATTCCGGTTCATCTATCGGGGGCTGGGCATCGACTGTATGCGTTATACTTTTTGTCGGCGGAGTGCAGCTTTTCTGTATAGGCGTTTTGGGCCAGTATCTGTCAAAAACCTATATGGAGGTCAAGCGCCGTCCCGATTATATTATTGCCGAAACCGAATGTGACAGAGAGGATAAATAACTATGAAGCTTGGAATTATCGCACCGCAGCACAACAAAATGGGAATTGAATACGTTGCAAACCTCGGGCTGAAATGGACTGAGTTTGACGTGAATGACGATGATATTTCCTACCTCAATATTCCCGAGATAAAGAGTGCGCTTGACGAGTACGGAGTAAATATCGGTGCGGTCGGCCGCTGGGGCAGACCGAGAATCAATAAAGACGGAAGCATCAATACAAAGGAACAGAATGACGAGAGGGCACTTATTGATTTTTGCCGTGAGGTTGGATGCCCCGTATATATCTGCGGTGTCAACTACGTCCCGGAGATCAGCCTCTATTCCAACTATTCCTCGGCTATTGCTTATATTCAGTCACTCGTCGACTATGCCGGAGGCGACGTAAAGGTTTGTATCTACAACTGCTCGTGGCATAACTATCTGTACGATGAAACCGCCTGGAAGCTCGTCGGTGGTCATATCCCTGCGCTGGGAATCAAATTTGATCCGTCGCACTCAATTAACGGAGGCCGTGATTATATCCGCGAGACGCTTGACTACGGTCATATGTTCTATCACGTACACCTCAAGGGTACTATCAATATCGACGGTGTCCACGTTGACGATCCCCCTGCGGGCCTTGACAGCATCAACTGGGGAATGTTCCTCTCGCTGCTTGCAAAGCAGGGCTATGACGGTATGCTTTCTATCGAGCCTCACTCGGCTACCTGGCAGGGCGAGCTCGGAAGCAGGGGAGTAGAGTACAGCGTTAACTACTTCAAAAACACCCCCTTCGTTACCGAATAATGTTCGGTCGTAAGAAAAAGGCGCCCAAAGACACGGATTCCCCCGAGTTCAGGGTATATATGTGCGAAAAGCTTGATGGCAGATACCTCAAATACGTCCTTGAGCGTGATCCCGAAAAGGGTGACCGTGTTATTGGCAAAGGGGGAGTAATCAGCCTGTACGAGGGAGTACTCTCGGTAGTGTGCGGTGAAAAGACACTGTTTTCCTGTCCTGCCGAGGAGGTCAGCGCATGGGAGTTTATGTCGCTCGACGGTGCGTCGATAACGGGTGTTGACATTGAACAGGGCAGAGAACGTACCGTTCTCGCTTATTATACTTATTACAGAGATTAAATAAAAACGGAGGACATTATGGCAGAAAAACTCAGAATCGGTATCATCGGATGCGGCGGCATCGCAGAAGGAAAGCATCTTCCCGCACTTAAAGCGTGTGAGGATGTTGAAATGGTCGCATTTTGCGATATCATCGTTGAGCGTGCCGAAAAGGCAAAAAAGAACTACGGCACTCCCGATGCACTCGTTTGCACCGACTACAAGGAGCTTCTTGCAGACAAGAGCATCGACGTAGTTCACGTGCTTACCCCCAACCGCTCTCACAGCTTTATTACCGTTGATGCGCTCGAGGCAGGCAAGCACGTTATGTGCGAGAAGCCTATGGCAATCAACGCCGCTGAGGCAAAGAAGATGGTGGATGCCGCAAAACGCACCGGCAAAAAGCTCACCATCGGTTATCAGAACCGCCATCGCCCCGATTCTCTCTATATAAAGCAGGAGGCTGAGGCAGGCACATTTGGCGACATCTACTACGCTGAGGCTATTGCTATCCGTCGCAGAGCCGTTCCCACCTGGGGAGTATTCACCAACGAGTACGAGCAGGGCGGCGGTCCTCTTATCGATATCGGAACTCACGCCCTTGATCTCACTATGTGGTGTATGGACAACTATAAGCCCAAATACTGCGTTGGAACTACCTATAAAAAGCTTGCTGACAAATTCCCCACCGGTAATGCTTGGGGCGATTGGAAAAAAGGCGAGCTCACCGTTGAGGACAGCGCATTCGGCTTTATCGTAATGGAAAACGGCGCTACCATCTACCTCAAATCAAGCTGGGCGCTTAATATGCTCGATCCTATCGAGGCTGTTACCACCCTCTGCGGCAGTGACGGCGGCGCGGATATGCTTGACGGCGTCCGCATAAACGGAATCCGCCACGGCAGACAGTACGTGCTTCGTCCCGATCTCAATGCAGGCGGCGTGGCATTCTATGACGGTGCGGGAAGCGAGTCTCCCCACGTCCGTGAGGCAAAGCTCTGGATCAAGTCGATCCGTGAGGACACCGAGCCCTTCGTTACTCCCGAGCAGGCGTATGCGGTAAGCTGCATTCTCGAGGGTATTTATCAGTCGGCCAAATCGGGTGAGCCCTACTACTTTAACAAATAAGGTGATTGTATGAAGCTTGGAGTTATTACCGTTTTACTTGGCAACAAGCCCTTTGACGAGGCTCTCGGCTACCTTGCATCCCTCGGTATTGAGGAGCTTGAGGTAGGCTGCGGCGGCTATCCCGGAAAAGCTCATTGCGATCCTGCCGTTCTTTTGAACGATGAGAACGCTCTTAACGAGTTCAAGGCTGCCGTAGATCGCCACGGCCTCAAAATCAACGCATTCGGATGCCACGGCAACCCTGTGCATCCCAACAAGGAAATTGCCCAAAAGTACCGTGACGATTGGCACGGAGCAGTCCTCCTTGCCGAAAAGCTGGGTGTAAAAAAGCTCATCGGATTCTCGGGCTGTCCCGGTGATTGCGATGAGTCCAAGTACCCCAACTGGGTTACCTGCCCTTGGCCGGAGGATTACCTTGCCGTTCTTGACTATCAGTGGAAGATTCTCGTTGACTATTGGAAGGAGGAGGTGGGCTTCTGCCGCGCACACGGTATTGAAAAGATCGCCTTCGAGATGCACCCCGGCTTTTGCGTATACAACCCTGCAACGCTTCTCCGCCTTCGATCCGAGGTAGGGGATGATATGATCGGTGCAAATTTTGATCCCTCCCACCTTATCTGGCAGGGAATCGATCCTGTTGCCGCAATCCGTGCGCTCGGTAGTGCAATCTACCACGTACACGCAAAGGATACAAAAATCGACAAATACAATACCGCAGTCAACGGCGTTCTCGATACCAAGCACTACGGCGATGAGATAAACCGTTCCTGGATATTCCGCTCGGTAGGCTACGGCAACGATATGCAGTATTGGCGTGATATGATCAGCAACCTGCGTCTTGTCAGCTATGACGATATTCTCTCTATCGAGCACGAGGATTCGCTTATGACGAGCTGTGAGGGTCTCGAAAAGGCTGTCGACTTCCTCAAGGACGTTATCATCCGTGAGCCCTCACCCAAGGAAATGTTCTGGGCGTAAACGAATAATCAAAAATCCACTCTTTATCCCAAAGAGTGGATTTTATTATTTGCAGTTATATTATTGCCTTGCGGCAATAGTTATTTTAACTTGCAAAGCAAATACCACTCGGCGTTAGCCGAATACCACTGCGAAGCAATATCACTCGCTGAATTACATTCAGCGAAAAAAACTGCGAGGCTCCCCAAAGGTTACTTCTCATAAGGATGTTAAAAACCGACAGGATTTCGTTCTGTCGGTTTTTGTTTTACGGATTGAAATAAATATTACAATAGTTTTTCCAATTCTTTCAATAATTTTGTTTTCATCTCGTTTAATTCTTCCGTAGAAGGCCGATTATCCGAACTATACATCTTATCTATCGGATACCACCACACAGGACCTTGACCATTATTTCCGTAGTGTTCCAAGTCTCCTTTTACTCTCGGAAACAAGTGCCAGTGCAGATGTGTATCTCCGTTTCCTAATAGTTCATAATTCATTTTCTCTGCCCCAAACGCTTTCGCAACAGCTTCAGCAACGATAGACATTTCTTCCATGAACTTGATTTTTATACTACGTTTTAATTGAAATAGTTCCGTTATATGTTCTTTGCACAAAAATAGAGTGTAACCCTTAAAATGTTGATTGTCTCCGATGACTACGTAACCTGTTACTAATTCTTTAACAAACCAAGGATTGGTATTTTCCTCGATCATTTTTATTCTATCGCATATTAAGCACATAGATAACTCACCGCCGTAAACATTTACTAAATAAACATACTAAGACACAAGAAGAACCAGCATCGCAATTGTATGTACAAATGCACTATTGGGATAACCCCAACCCATTATTTAGATTTTATGGTTTTTAATGAAGAAATTAATATTCTGCGAATTGCGCCGGGATCGTTCTGCAATGTTTTATATTCTTCTTCATTCATACAATCTGTTTCAAAAAGAATCTCTAACCAATATTCTGTTTCGTAACATTCTTTTTGGGCTATTTCAAGCTTTGAAATAAAATCGTTAGTACTTTGGGCATATTGCGCTTCGTGTAGATTTGCGCCAATGGAAGTAGCAGAACGAAGTAATTGGTTTATCAAAACCGATTCTTTGTGCTTTGATTTCATATCACGGCAAAGAAAAACAACCGCCTTAGCAAATTCTTTTGCCTTTTCTCTTAAAATACTATCCGCCATTCTTATCACTTCAAAATTCACTATACACAGAAGAATAATGCTTTTCAAGTTTTATTACGACTTCGTCGGTGTGATATTATTGCAAAAAGCAATAGTGTTATTGAAACCTTGCGGTTTCAGTGTTATTTTATTCGCCAAACTCGGCGTAGCCGAATATCACGATGCGCAGCGTCATATCACTGCGAAGCAATATAACTCGCCAAATATATTTGGCGAATAAAACTGCGAGACTTCCTTATGAGAAGTCACGCAAAGGAAGCCTCGCCTAAAATTATCAGCCGTTAACGAGCTTGTCGATTTCTGCTGCGAAATCGTCTTCTCTCTTCTCAATGCCTTCGCCGCGCTCGTACTTGATGAACTTAACGATCTTAATGCTGCCGCCAAGCTCTTTAGCAACGGATGCGGTGTAGGAACCAACGGTCATATCCTCGTCCTTAACGTAAGCCTGCTCGGTGAGACAGTTGTTATCGTAGAACTTGCTGATTCTGCCGGTAACCATCTTCTCTTTAACTGCGTCGGGCTTGCTTGCGAGCTTGGGATCGTTGGAAATCTGAGTGAGGAGGATCTCCTTCTCGCTCTCAACAACGCTTGCGGGAACCGAAGCGATGTCAACGTAGCCGGGGTTCATAGCAGCGATCTGCATACAAACGTTCTTTGCATACTCGTTGAAAGCATCCTTGTCGCCGCAATCGGTATCAAATACGGTAACAACGCCTGCGCTTCCGCCGCCGTGAATGTAGGTGCCTACAACGCCGTCAAGAATATCAAAACGACGGATGCTCATGTTCTCACCGATGGTGAAGATCATGTTCTTGAGCTCAGCCTCAACGGTAACGTCGGTTCCGTCGAAGTTAAGAGCGTTAAGAGCAGCAAGATCAGCAGGCTTGTTGGCAACGATAGTTCTGAGAATGCCCTTTACAAAGTCCTTGAATGCCTGGTTCTTTGCAACGAAGTCGGTCTCAGCGTTAACCTCGATAATAGCGGTGCAGCCGTTATCGGAAAGAATATCTACAATACCCTCTGCAGCGATTCTGTCAGCTTTTTTAGCTGCAACGGAAAGTCCCTTTTCACGGAGATATTTGATAGCCTCGTCAAAATTGCCGTCCGACTCAACAAGTGCCTTTTTGCACTCCATCATGCCGCAACCGGTCTTCTTACGGAGCTCCATTACGTCTTTTGCGGAAATGTTAGCCATTTTATACTCCTCCAAAAATCAATAATTACTCAGCGCTGCCTTCGATAATATCGTCAGCATCGGCAGAATCGGTAAGCTGCTCGCCCTGCTTGCCCTCAAGGATAGCATCGGACATAACGGATGCGATAAGCTTGATAGCACGGATAGCGTCGTCATTACCGGGGATAACGTAGTCGACCTCGTCGGGATCGCAGTTGGTATCAACGATAGCTACGATGGGAATACCGAGCTTTTTAGCCTCGTCAACAGCGTTCTTTTCCTTTTTGGGGTCAACGATGAAGATAGCGGAGGGAAGACCCTTCATGTCCTTGATACCGCCAAGGATCTTTTCAAGGTCAGCCATCTCCTTCTGGAGGGAAGCAACCTCTTTTTTGGGAAGAAGGTCAAAGGTGCCGTCTTCAGCCATTTTGTTGAGGTTGTGGAGCTTCTGGATAGACTTTTTGATGGTTTTGTAGTTGGTGAGCATGCCGCCGAGCCAACGTACGTTTACGTAGTACATCTCGCTTCTCAGAGCCTCTTCCTTGATAGCGTCCTGAGCCTGCTTTTTGGTGCCTACAAAGAGGATGTTGCCGCCCTCAGCCGCGATGTCACGGATGAAGAGGTAAGCTTCCTCGATTTTTTTAACGGTCTTCTGCAAGTCGATGATGTAGATACCGTTTCTCTCGGTGAAGATGTACTCAGCCATCTTCGGGTTCCATCTTCTCGTCTGGTGACCAAAGTGTACACCTGCTTCGAGAAGCTGCTTCATGGATACAACAGACATAATTTCTCCTTCGGGTTAGACCCGCCACCGCCTTTTGGATTTACCGTGCCAAATCGGTTAAATACCGCACCCGGGCAACGGCATAAACGGTGTGTGTATTTTGCCTTACGCAAAAGCTTAGTTATTTTATCATAACTCAGCCTAAAAGTCAACTGATTTTTTGCGTTTTTTCCTACAATTCAAAGGTTTTTTATCAATATTATTCTGTGATTTGTTCCAAATGATGAAAAACGCCCCGCTTGCTATGTGCAAGCAGGACGTTTTGAGGGAGAGAGATTTACTGTATAATTGAGCTATGCTCGGTAATGCGGTTTAGCCGTTCTCGATCAACTTAAAAAGAAAATCGTTCAGCCTTGACATATCCTCCTCGGAGAGCTTTATGGAAAAATTGTCGTAGCTAAAGGTTCCGCACTCCGAATGATAGTTTAGAAGCTTTCCGAAAACGGTCACCTCAAAATCACAGTAACAGTCGGGTGCGGCGTTTTCCCATGCGCCCGAGTCGATTATTTCCTGCACGAAATCGGCGTCTTCCGACAAATCGTAATAAACGCTGTCGTATACAAAATAGGAGTCGCCCATTCCCGCACTGCCTTCGACCACGCCGCCTTCAAAATCGCCGTAACCGCCCGAAACCTCGTAGGATTCGTCGTCTGCACCCTCCTGTACCGAAGGTGTGTCGATGTTCAAATCGAATTTTTCAAAATCGGTAATAGAGTAGTCGCCGAGGCTGATAGCCGTAACGCTGCCGGTGCTGACGATGTATGCGTAGTCCCCGATATAAAGTCCGCGAACGCTTGTTAACTCGTTCCAGTTCAGATATCCCTTTTCGTCGGTTCCCATGTCTAAGGTGACCTTTGCGTACTCGACTATTTGACCGTCCTCAAATCCAAAGAACGAGTAGTAGTAGTTTGCACGGTAGTCATTCTCAAGCTTTCCGTCATCGCCGTAGTACCAGCCCTCACGCAAAAACGGAATGCCGATGATATTTTTGCCTGCGTTTACAAGAATCGCCTTGTGATTATCGAGAGCCGGGCTGTAAAGATAGTAGCTGTTGTAGTATTTTTCGGTAATGTTGTAGGGCATAACGTAGGTATCGAGCTCGGTCACGTCAGCAGGATCGGAGTTGTCAAACATAGTCAGCTTGAGTCCCGTGATGCTTCCCTCAATAGTGGCATCATAGCCGAATCCGAGCAGAAGTTCATCACCGTAGGGATGCATATAAGAGGAAAATCCGTTGATTTTAAGCTCGGAGAGAACCTTGGGATTTGAAGGATCACTGAGATCGATTGCGTAAAGCGGATCGGTCTGGCGGAATGTTACAACGTAGCCGATATCGCCCATAAACCTCACTGATCTCACTGTTTCGGTGAGTCCGAGATCCTCGCTCTTGCCGACAATGTCGAGATTGGCGTCAAGAATATAAAGGTTGCTCTTGTTCATCTGGACGGAATAATAGTAGCCCGTAGTTACTATCCTGAAATAGCCGTTGTGCTCATCCATAGAGAACTGATTGTTAATGTTTCCGTCAACCGTTCCTCTTGCCTGCGGCTTGATCACTCCGTCCTCGAGAGCGATTCTGGTTATAACGGTTTTGTAATAGCAGTCGATCTCGGATTCGGTGTCCATATCGGAATAATGGTACTCATACTGTGTTGCGGCAAGGTAAAGATTATCCTCCGAGCAATAAACGGTACCGCTATTATTGTAAATTGCCTTTGCATCGGCAAATCCGTAGTCATCACCGCCGAGCCTGACCGACGTAATAACGGTGCTGCTATGGCTTTTGTTCTCGTCGGCAACGTAGATATAATCGGTATCAAGGGGTGCGCCGTCAATATAGGGCTGAATCGCATCGAGATCCGGTGTAACGGAATAGGGCAATCCTATCCCGTCGGCAACGATATCAATAAGATCGTAGTCGTAGTATAAATAGCAATTGTGTGTCGAAATAGTGTAGAGCACACCGTCAGCCACACGTGCGTTGTTGTAGTGGCCGGACTGAGTTCTGATATCTGCAATAACCGGCGCCGCTTTGTCGGAAATGTCCACAAAAACCGTCATCGTGGAGGGCATCTCGCGGTCGTCATTTTTTGTACGGTAGGTGACAATAACGCAAATCAGGTCACCGTACAGCATCATTTCACGGATACCGCCTTTGCCAAGCGGGAAATAGTTCTCCGAACGCTCGGATATTATGCTCAGAATATCGGTCTCGGAGCAAAGCGCAACCTGTCCGTTATCGGCACGGATGATTCTGAGAACACTGTGCTTTTCCTCGGACATCGCAGTGATGTGATAAATATATTCCCCGTCGGTTTTTATGATATCGCCCTCCTGAACACCTGCAACCTGGTTGTTGGTGTCGGAGTAGTCTGCTCTGTTATCCGAGTCGCCGGGCGCCGCCGCATCAAAGTCCGCTCCATCGCCTGCAACTTCCTCTTCGACAGCATCCTCAAGAACCATGTCATCGCCTGCAATCTCACCGTTTGTCCAACCGTATTCTAAGTTCTCAAGATTGGCGGACAGGGCAGCCTTAAGCTCCTCAACGGTTTCGTATCTCGTAAGACCGTCAAGGTCAAATTCGACAAAAACTTTGTCGCCGACAGGAGTGCTGACTGAGCCTTTAATTTCGCCGCATCCTACGGTAAACAGTGTAATAAATGCAAGTATCAGTGCAAAAAGTTTAATGTGTTTCATTGTTATTCCTCCGTTGGTTGACCGCTCAGCCGATCAAAGCATCGCATATATCCTGTCGGCTGATTGCCGGCACGTAGCAAAAAACGGTTTTGTCGCCGCTTTGGGCGGCAAATCGGTAGAAGGGAAGCGTCAGATTCGAATCATACGAAAACATTTCGGTGTAAACGATAACGCCGCTTGTTTTCTCGGTAATAATGCCGATATAATCGGTCGAGATATCACCAAAATCCTCCTCGGAAATATAAAATTTTCCGTCCATCAGCTCATAAAAGGCAGTGAGTACTCCCTTTACCTTGGCGAAATATACTTTGCCGCTGTACTTAAAGCTGATCATGTAGTTGTTGACACCTTCTTCGTGGAGGTCTTCTTCGTCGGCGTTGAATATATACTCGATAATCTCAAAGCATCCTTCCATACAAAGCGATTCGTTCAAACCGATATCAATGATGGAATCCTCACTGTCCATATCTGTCGAGGGCTCCTGTTCCGATGTGACGGATTCGGCAGTATCCGAAAAATCACCGGGGGATACGACGCCGTCATTCGCGTCTCCGCAAATCTCGCCTCGGCTATCCTCGGCATTCTCGTCTTCGTTATATGTGCCGGAGACGGAGTCCAATATTTCCGCGTTCTTGTCTTCTTCACGCCCGTTACCGACCGTATCCCCGGCATCGGTAGCATTCTCATTAAATATGCCTTCGGTGCCGCCATAGTGGTCCGAACCGTCGTTTCGGTTGGAAATTGCAAAAAAACCAACAGTAAACAACACCATACAGGCACATGCGGCAATAGCTCTGCGGATCACAATCCCGTAGTGAGCGTTGCTCCTGCCCGCCTCGGCACGCATCGCATTCCGTGTGCGCTCCAGCGCCTCGGCGGAGGGATTGATGCCGTCAAGTGCCTTTTTGTATTCTTTGTTAAACACTGTCATCATCCTTTCTGTCTTCTGTGCCGCCGCCAAGCTGTACCTTGAGTGCCTTTCTTCCTCGGAACAGCAGGGATTTAACTGCCGAAACGCTTTTACCCATCGCCGTAGCCGCTTCATCTACCGACATATCCTCGTAGTAGTATAGGTGTATAGCGGTTTGCATATCGGGAGGCAGCTTTTTAAGCTCGGATACCAGTCCTCCGCCCTCATAAAACTCCTCGTTGTAGCCGATATCGCTGTCGAGAGGGATAGTCCTGCGCCTGAACGCCGAGCTGAAAAGACTTTTTGTGCGGTTTACCGTCGTGCGGATAAACCAAGCCTTTTCGTGAGCTTCGTTTTCAAAAACAGGTGCGTTCTTAATATACCGTACAAAGACGTCCTGCATGACATCCTCGGCATCATGCACGTTCCCTGTGCGGAGATACGCTATTCGGTATACGGTAGCCGAGTACTTCTCGAGCATTTCCTCGGCATTATGTACGGAACGTCTTCCGCCATCTGCCATGCTTTTCACCGCCTTCGTACAATAATACCTTTCAAAACCCTGTTTGGTTGCAAAAAAATCAAAATTTCCCAAAAAAATATTTTTCAAAAGCAAAAAACACCTGCATAGCTTTTATTCACAGCAGGTGTTTTTAACCGTTCAGTGCAATTTGTTTTTGTCCTTCTGCACGGATTTTATAAACAGTACGCCAAAAACGCATATTCCGACAAACATTACTATAACCGCAACGGTTACCGTCCACGAGTCCTCGGCATCTGCCTGCGGCTCGCTCTCGGCATCATCGGATGCATCCGGGCTTGCGCCGCCTACTTCGGTGCTCTCATCGGTATCCTCGCCAAGGTCCGAAAAGTTCTCGTAAATACAATCGGCAATCCAGGCGCAGTATTTCTTGTTGCCGTAGTTCGACAGGTGTATGCCGTCGACCGATGCGGTTATCGCCGCAAGCTCGCTCTCGGCAAGTGCATTGATATTCAAAAATCCTGTTCCGTATTCCTCGGCAAGCCGCTTAACAACCTCGCAGTAGCTGTCAATGGCACCCGTGGCGTGGTTGAGAGCGTTGGAGGCGTAGGGCTTGTATACGTCGTGCGGAGCAACGAGCAATATTTCGGTGCCGCATTCCTGCAGCTGCTCGATTATACTGCGGTAGTTCCTTTCGTAATCCTCGAGAGGGACGAGATTAGTGCCCGTATTTGAGTTTATACTCTGATCGTTCATGCCGAAATTGACTATAACCAGGTCGGGTGAGTACGAAATAACCTCGCCCTCAATACGAGCCAGAGCGTGTGCGGTGGTATCACCGCCGACACCTGCATTGATAACGTCAACACCAAGCTCGCCGAACAGCATACCGACCCAGCCTCCGACAGCCTCGGTAATGCTGTCACCGAACGCAACTATCGTTTTATCCCTGAATGGGCTTGTTGTAGCTCTCTCGCTCGCCAGTCTGAACGTGTAAACGCCTATTGGCGACGGGTCGTAATTCTTGGCTTCGGCGTATACACGCAGGGAGTAGGTGCAGCCCACCTCAAGCGACTCGCCGTCCACGGTGAACACGGTTTCATCACCGCTTGCCTGTGCGTCGGTAGAAGAAATATAGCTTCCGAGCGTGCTTGAGGTCGAGTTGCAAAGGTAGACAGTGTAGGACTCGGCTCTCGGAACGCTCTTCCATTTTATATCGATAGCTTCGGGTGTGAAAAGGTTATTTTCGGTGGTGAATTCAATATCCCCGAGCTTTTGTCCGATTGTTTCGGGAATATAGTATTCCTCGGGCTCGTCCGAAAGAATATTTATAAAGCCGTTTGTACTGAACTGTTTATCGTCGTAATACTTGTAAATATTACCGGTGTACTCAAAAGTACCTTCCTCAATGTCAATTCCCGTGAGATATGCCTTTGCGCCCGGTTTGAGCAGCGAAAGCTTTTCAAAGGTATAGGTGGCGGTTTGATTGATATAGTTTACACCGCCGCTTGATGCGTAGTTGTTACCGAGATTTACTGCAAGCACAAAACCGTTTTTTGGTATAATGGCGCATTTATCACGCACGGAGCCTGTACTGAGGTCAAGCTCGGTCAGAATATAAGCACGCTCATACTCGTTCCATTCGAACACCGCAAGCTTCCACCATGGGAAGGTATTTTTGGTCCTCTGGTAGGTATCAACACCCCAATCGGGGGTAAGAATTGTCGCCTGTCCCTCGCCGCTGCAGTTGTTGATTGCGTTGATTCCGAGAGAGTACTCTGCCTCGAGAGCCGTGCTTCCGTCGGGCGAATAAGGCGTGCCCGATTCGTCGGGAGCTCCAACGGTGATATAGGCATCGCTTTTGAAATCCTCGGTATACCAGAGCGCACTGTTTGTAACAATATAATTGGAAGCGAGGTCAATACCGTAAAGGTATACCTTCGTTCCTTTTTTGAGACTCTTGGCGTAATCGAACGAATCACTTACCGCCTCTGTCGTGTAATCGGGAAAGGCGACGGGATCGGCATAAACCGCCCATTGAACGGGATCAGATGCGTAAAGGGCAGGGTAGTCGTTACCCTCGTTTATGCAATAGCAAAAGCCGTTTTCGGGAATTTTTACCGAGCTTTTACCGGAGTTTACGGTGTTGTGCACCTCGGTAAGAATATAACAGCCCTCGTCCTCGCTCCATTCAAAGCAAAAAACATACCACCACGAAAACGAGCCGTATGAGCCGAGCATTCCGTCAGCCGATGTGGTATAAATCGCACCCGATCCCTCGTAATACGCAGGGTCGACGTTAATGTGGGTAACGATAAGCGAGTCGCCGTCATTGCCGTATGCTGACGGAAAAACCGTCAGCATACAGGATATAAGCAGTAGGCAAGCTATGAATAACGCAGTTTTTTTCATTGAAAAGCTCCGTATCAAAGCAGGCAGTCAACCTTTTTGCCTTCCTCAAGGCAGGCAAAAATGTACTCGCAGTTCATAAGGAATCTGGGGTGATGGAAGGGACCCTTCCACATCGATCCCTTCTGGGTGTGCGAAACGGTGCCGTCCTTGTGGAGGTAGCCGTACCACTCGCCGTATTCCTTATCGGCAAAGTGACCGAACGCATAGGTGTGAGCTTTTTCAAACCACTTCCAGTATTTTTCGTCGCCGGTGAGGTTGTAGGCGAGAAGCGTTGCAATGCAAGCCTCGTTGTGTACCCACCAGAGCTTCATGTCGTGCTCGAGCTGCTCGCAGGGACGTCCCTTTACATCGGCAAAGTAAATAAATCCGCCGTACTCCTTGTCCCAACCCCACTCAAGGGAGTAGTCGAGGATCGTAAGAGCGTTTTTGAGAAGCTCCTCATTGCCCGTGTAAATAGCCTGATTCATAAGGAACCAGCTGTTCTCCATCGAGTGACCGGGGTTGATGGTGCGGCCTGCGGGATTATCGATAAACTCACCGTTGGGGCCTACCGTCTCGAGAACGCATTTCATCTCGGGCTTGAAGTGAATATTGATAATAATATCTGCCATCTCGTCGGCTATCTTGGTATAGTAGTCAGCTCTTTCGGGATCGCATCTGCGGAGTGCCTGAGCACTGCTGATAAGAACCATAGGAACCGAAACGGCTCTGTCGGCTCTTGTTTCGGAATAGGACTTGGGCGTGATCTTAAAGGGATCGGTCGAGGGATCTCTGAAGATGGAAAGCATTGTTTCAAAGCAATCCTCAGCCTTTTTGAGAGCTTCCTTATCGCCCGACATTACGGCGTACTCTGCCATCGAGAGCACGTAAAAGCTCTCGGTAAAGGTGTAACGGCGCTTCCTGAGAGGCTTGCCCTCCTGAGTAAGGGTAAAATACATTCTGCCGTCCTTGCTGTCGGCAATGTATTTGTCGATAAACTGCTTTCCGAGCTCAGCTGCCTCAACCCACTCGTCTCTTTTTCCGTAAACGTTGCAAAGGCGGGAGAAGGTCCAAAGGCATCTGCCCTGGAACCAACCTGATTTGTCGTTATTGTAGGATCTGCCCTCACGGTCGATGCTGGTGATATAGCCGCCGTTTTCCTTATCGATAAGATCGCTGTTCATCCAAAAAGGGATACAGTCCTTAAGAAGCTGATTGTTGTAAAACTGTCTGTAAGAGGAAAAAGTTTTGGTGTCCATAAATTACCGTCCTTATATGTTTTTTATTATATTTTATCATACTTATTTTATCTGTCAATAAGAATGTTAAATTTTGGATTATAAATTGACAAACACATACAATGATGATATAATTGATCGGATGAAAGGAAAGGAATGCCGGCTGATGAAAAGATTTGCTCTGATATTGCTTTCATTACTAATGGTGATATCGCTCACCTCCTGTACTTCCTTGCTCGAAAAAGCAAAGTCTATCGTTACGGGTGAGGAAATATCTGTACCCCCCGAGGATTTTATTGCCTCGAAGGAAAACGAGCTTTACACCTATGATGAATACGTTGACTATATATGCCTGACCGCTTATCTCGGCAGTGATACCGAGCTGGTTCTGCCCGACACGATCGACGGCAAGCCCGTGCGTGAGCTCGGCTCGCTGTTCCTGTACGAGTGCGAGGGAATTACCTCTGTCGTAATTCCTGCCTCTGTCGAGGTTATCCGTGAAAGCGCATTTTATTACTGCGACGAGCTTTTGAGTATCACTGTTCCCTCCGGCGTCAGCCTTATCGGCTCACGTGCGTTTGCCTGGTGTCTCTCGCTTAAAGAGGTCGTAATCAATGCAAATATTACCGCAATACCCGATTATTGCTTTAATCGCTGTATTGCTCTCGAGACTGTCACGCTTCCCGCAAGCGTTACTAAAATAGGCGTGCGTGCATTTTCCTATTGCGATGCGGCTGTGGATATCACGCTTCCCGACGGCGTTACCGAGATAGGCGATCTTGCCTTTTCGGGATGTGCGCTTCTCAATTACGTTGAGGTGCCCGATTCCGCCGTTACGCTCGGAAAAGATATTTTTTCGGGCAGCGAGAGCGTTGTTGTGATCGCACCCGAGAGCTCTGCCGCAAAAGCGTATTGCGCCGAGAACAGCCTTCGCTGGAGCACGTCACGCTCGATCCCCGCTTATGTTCCCGGGGCTGACGGGGGAGCAACCGACTCCTCGTCCGACCTGTCTTCTGCCGAGTCTGAGGCAGATGGATCCGTTGAATAATTTCCCTATGTGAAAGGAATTTTAATATGCAACCGCTTTCTCTTAACGTTATCCGCAAAAAATATCTCGAGTTTTTTGAGAGCAAGGGACACCTCTGCCTCAACTCGTTCCCCCTCGTTCCTCAGGACGATGACTCGCTTTTGCTTATAAACGCAGGCATGGCACCCCTTAAGCGCTATTTCACGGGCGAGCGTGTTCCTCCGAGAAAAAGAGTTACCACCTGCCAAAAATGCGTGCGTACTCTCGATATCGACAACGTCGGTAAAACCGCACGTCACGGCACCTTCTTCGAGATGCTTGGCAACTTCTCCTTTGGTGATTATTTCAAGGAGGAGGCTATTCCCTGGGCGTGGGAATTCCTTACCAAGGTTATGGAAATCCCCGAGGACAGGCTCTATCCCTCGGTTTACGTTGAGGACGACGAGGCTTTTGATATCTGGGTTAAAAACGGCGTGCCTGCCGATAGAATAGTCCGTCTCGGCAAGGATGATAATTTTTGGGAAATCGGCTCGGGTCCCTGCGTCCCCTGCTCCGAGATCTATTTTGACCGCGGACTCAAATACGGCTGCGGCAGGCCCGATTGCAAGCCCGGCTGTGAGTGCGACAGATTTATTGAAATTTGGAACATAGTATTTACTCAGTTCGACAGTGACGGAAACGGCACCTACACCCGTCTTGCTCACCCCAATATCGATACCGGTATGGGACTCGAGCGCCTTGCCTGCGTAATGCAGGACGTAGGTAACCTTTTTGAGGTCGATACAAACAAAACCATTATGGACAAGGTGTGCTCTATTGCAGGCAAAACCTACGGCGGAAGCGCTGCTGACAGCGATGTATCGCTCCGTGTTATTACCGACCACATCAAAACCGCAACCTTCCTTATCGGCGACGGCGTTATTCCCTCCAACGAGGGCAGGGGATATATCCTCCGCCGTGTGCTCCGCCGTGCGGCGCGTCACGGACGTCTTCTCGGCATCAAGGGTACATTCCTCGGTGAGGTTTGCGATACCTGTATCGAGATGAATCAGGGCGCTTATCCCGAGCTTGCCGACCGTAAGGAATATATCAAAAAGACCATCAAAGCCGAGGAGGACCGCTTTGCGCAGACCCTCGATGCAGGTCTTGCAATTCTTGATAAAATGCTTGCTTCGGTTGTTGCCGAGGGCAAAAACGTTCTCTCGGGAGCCGATGTATTCAAGCTCTACGATACCTTCGGATTCCCCATTGATCTCACTAAGGAGATCACCTCCGAGAAGGGTATTACTGTTGACGAGCAGGCGTTCACCGCACTTATGCTCGAGCAGAAAAAGCGTGCACGTGAGGCCAGAGCAAACATCGATGCCGGTTGGACGGGCGACGGACTTTCGATGATCGATAAGAGCGTCAAGACTGTTTTTGTCGGCTATACCGAGCTTGAGTGCGATTGCAATATCGAGTATATTCTTGCAAACGGCGAGGATATGGGTGTTCTTGCATCGGGCGATGCAGTTATTATTACAGATAAAACTCCCTTCTATGCCGAGAGCGGCGGACAGATAGGCGACAATGGCACTATCACCACCCAGAGCGGCGTATTTACGGTTACCGATACCAAAAAAACCCCCGAGGGACAGTACCTCCACGTAGGATATGTCTCCGAGGGAAGCATTGCAAAGGGTGCGGCTCACGCATCTGTATGCGCTAATACGAGATACGCTATTATGCGTAACCACTCCTCGCTCCATCTGCTTCAGGCAGCACTCCGTAAGGTGCTCGGAAGCCACGTCGAGCAGGCGGGCTCCTATGTAAGCGCAAGCATCGGCAGGTTTGACTTTACCCACGGAAGCGCACTTACCTCCGAGGAGATTGCTCTCGTTGAGGATGAGGTCAACAATGCAATTCTTGCAAACCTTGCCGTTACCACAGCCGAGATGAGCATCGACGAGGCGCGTGCCTCGGGCGCTATGGCTCTCTTTGGCGAAAAGTACGGTGACAGCGTCCGTGTTGTTTCTATGGGCGAGTTTTCCAAAGAGCTTTGCGGCGGCACCCACGCAAGCGCAACCGGTAACCTCGGCGCATTCCGTATACTTTCGGAGTCCTCCGTTGCCGCAGGCGTCAGAAGAATCGAGTGTGTGACGGGTATGAACACCGTTGCCGTTATGAAGAATAACGAGCAGCTTATTGCTACTCTTGCTTCCAAGCTCAAATCCACCGGAAGCGACGATCTTCTCCGCAAGGCAGATGCTCTTACCGATGAGGTAAAGAGACTTAAAAAAGAGCTTGAGGCCGCAAACCGCAAGCTGGCTCTCTCCTCGATCGACGATGCTTACAACAATGCTGTCGTGATCGGAAGCGTCAAGCTCGTTAAAGCCAACTTTGACGGTATAGCTATTGATGCGCTTCGTGATTCTGCCGACTCGGTAGTTCAAAAGGATGCATGCGCTGTTTGCCTGTTCTCAACCGTTGTTGACGGAAAGCTCCTCCTCGCATCCGCTTGCGGCGAGAGTGCGGTCAAGGCAGGCGCACACGCAGGTAATTTGCTCAAGGCTGTATCGCCCATCGTAGGCGGCGGCGGTGGCGGAAGACCCAACAGCGCAACTTCCGGCGGAAAGGATGCTGCCAAGCTCCCCGAGGCATTTGCCGAGGCAGATAAAATTCTTGCATCACAACTGAAAGGATAATAAAAATGGACTGCCTGTTTTGTTCTATCATCAAGGGCGATATTCCCTCTGCAAAGGTTTTTGAAAACGATAGTGTCTATGCCTTCAAGGACATTAACCCCAATGCTCCCGTCCACGTTTTGGTTGTCCCCAAAATGCATATTGACTCGCTTGATTGCGTCTGCACCGACAACCTTTCTGCCGTTTCGGCGGTTGTTGCAGCTATCCCCGAGGTTGCAAGGCTTTGCGGACTTGTCGGCGGCTACCGTGTAATTACGAATATCGGTGAGGACGGCGGACAGAGCGTCAAGCACCTCCATTTCCATATTCTGGGCGGCGAAAAGCTACCCGTAAAACTCGCTTAAAAGGAGTCTTATAATGCTAAAAATTGCTATTGACCCCAAAACCTGTACCGAGTACCCTATGGAGATTGCGGGCGTTACTCGTAACCTTCCTATTTGCAAGGTCAACGACAGCCTTTATATCGGCGCATTCGTTATTTTTGGTGACGTTGAGCTTACGGTTGCATGTGCACAGGCGCTTTGCGACAGGCTTCCCGAGCACGATCTGCTCATTACAGCTGAGGCAAAGGGCATTCCTCTTATCTGCGAAATGGCCCGCATACTCGATGCTGAGCGTTATATTGTTGCCCGTAAATCGCCAAAGCTCTATATGAAGGATCCTATTTCGATAGTTGTCCGTTCCATTACAACCGCAACTCTGCAAAACCTTTATCTCGATAAATCCGACGTTGACTATATCAAGGGTAAGCGTGTTGTTATCGTCGACGACGTTATCAGCACGGGCGAGTCGCTCCACGCTGTTGAGGAACTCGTAAAAATGGCAGGCGGCAACATTGTTGCCAAAATGGCTATTCTTGCCGAGGGCGAGGCGGCTGATCGTGACGATATCACGTATCTTAACGAGCTTCCTCTCTTTGTCCCCGAGGAAAAATAGTTTTACGTCAGGATAGATCTTGTTCGGAAATCGCAAATTAGCATCGTATGTGTCGTTTTTTGCGTTAGGTGTCGTATTTACGGCACTTTTGGCGCTGTCTGACGTATGGATATTTTGCATTATACCGTCGGTCGTCTGTATTGCGGCGTTAATTGTCTTTTTTGCACTATCCAAAAGAGATTCAAAACAAATCCGTATTAAAAAGGCGGCTGCGGCAGCGGTCGCCTTTTTTGTGCTTGGAATGCTCCGCACAGGGCTTTTTGACCTTAAACTTGATTCGCTTTCGGAGTTTTCGGGTAGGAATGATACAGTAACCGTAACGGTTACCGACGTCGGAACTTTTTCGGATATCGGTACAGTTACGGGCAAGGTGACCGCAAGTGATGCCGACGTCCCAAGCGGTACAAAGATACGGTTTTTCCTTGAGAACAAGGACTACGAGATAAAGGTTGGAGATAGCGTGGAGTTATACGCCTGCTATCAAACCCATACAAGCAGCTACCTGCTTTCCGATGCGGTAATGCTTTCGGCAGGAGGCAGGGTTTTGTCGGTCGATAAAGGGACGGGGGCTGTCTACAGCTTCAGACGGTTCATTACCAAGCAGTGTGATATGCTGTTATCGCCTTTGAATGTTCCCGTTGCAAAGGCGGTAACGGTAGGCGACACGGAAATGCTTTCGGGCTACGATTATTCGATGTACAACAGTGCCGGAATATCGCACCTTCTGGCAATAAGCGGACTGCATATAACGCTTATTACAATGGGGTTATACGGCTTTTTGGGCAGTGTTTTCGTCGGGCGGAAAACCCGCAGCATAATATGCTCGATGGTTGCTCTGTTTTACTCTGCGGCGGTTGGATTTTCACCGTCCTCCGTTCGTGCGGCAATAATGATTTGCATTATGCTGCTTGCGCGTCTTTTCGTCAGGCGTGCCGATGGGATCACGTCAATGTTTTTTGCGTTGTTCGTTCTTCTTTCGGTAAATCCCTATGCAATATTCTCGCTCGGACTTCAGCTTTCGTTTTTGTGCTGTCTGGGACTTCGTCTTGTTGCGCCTGCGATAAATACATATTTGCAATCGGTGCTTGACCGTTTTAAGAGCAAAGGCTTTTTTGTAAAACGGTGTATGGATATTCTTTTGACGGTGGCAACATCCTTGGTCAGCTCCGCAACGGTGGTGGCTTTCTCGTTTCCTGCACTGTTTTTATCGGTCAGCAGTATGTCATATTTATCTCCGCTGATCAATATTTTTGCCATTCCTTTGTTCTCGCTTGCACTTTCGTTAACACTCTTTGCAGTGCTGATTTCGGTTATATGGCTGCCGTTGGCAGGGATTGTCGCCGTGCCTGCAGATTGGATATTTACTCTGCTTCGCAAGCTGTGCGAGCATATCCACGGTATGGGAGTCGGCAGCATTTCGCTTTTGAGTAAGCCGGCATTCTTACCGCTTCTGTTTTCGGTATTGTTAGTTGGCGCACTGCTTTTCTTCCGCAGGAGAAGGGGAGTTATAGCCGTATGTATACTTTTGTCGTTTTCGTTATCTGTCGGAGTGTGCAGCTTATACGATAGGCTTTATAACCAGCGGAACACCGTGATCGAGGTTGCGGGCAACGTCTATTTTTCGCAAAGGGGTAGCAACTGCTACGTCGATTTCGGCGGCTATTCCGCACCGATAAATGCCATTTACCGTCACGGTATGACGTCGCTTGATTACTATATGCTTGCGGGGTATGACGGATACACCCTAAACCGTATTGATGCCGTCACCTCCGAGCTGGCAGTAAAAACAGTTTTGCTTCCTGCGCCGACGGATGAGGAATCGCTTGATACATTTATTGCCGTAAAGCAGTTGGCAACGAGCCGAAAATGTGCTATAATCATATATAACGATTTGTTTTCGCTTGATGTGTCGGATACCGACCTGTTTTTCTCTCCCTGCGGTGACGGAAATATGCTTACCGTAATTTCAGACGATTTCAATATACTTGTGCTCGGCAGAGATTGCGATGCAGACGTGCGTTGCGATATTGCCGTGCTGACCGATTCGTATAACGGAATACCGGATAACATTATTTGTGATACGATTTGTATATCCTCGGACAGCAGTCCGGGGTTTTACCTGACTGATGCCGACACCCGTGTTTACGGGGACGGTATTTGCATAAGATTCAAAGATAAAAGAGGAGAGCCTTTGATTTATGAGCCTTGATACCCTCAAAAACCGAATAAAAGACGGTGAGCTGTCGGGTGTTTTTATGCTTTGCGGACGTGAGGAGTATACAAAGGACCATTACGCAAGCCTTATCCGAAAAACGGCTCTCGATTCGCCCTTGCCCGATTTTAACTATATTCGGTACGATGCCTCGGCGCAGTCGCTTGCCGAGCTTGAGGATGCAATGTTTTCGCTTCCGTATATGTGGGATAGGAAGGTTATTGAGATAATTAACCTCGATATCTATAAGCTGTCCGAGTCGGCTGCCGAGGGGTACGCCGGGATATTTTCGCAGATACCCGAGGAGATATCGGTTTTGCTGGTATTCCGTGGGGATGAATACCCCAAGGAATCCAAAGCTCCCAAAAAGGATGACACCGCCAAGAAAACAAAAGCAGGTCACAGGATTTTTGTTTCTGCGGTCGAAAAGTACGGGCTTCTTGTCGATTTTGCCTCCTCTCCTGCGGATAAGCTGGTTACCTGGATACTTCGCCATTTTAAGGCAAAGGGCGTTTCTGTCGATTCCGAGGTTCCAAAGGAGCTGCTTAATATCTGCGGAAGCGATATGTATGTCCTGCAGGGCGAGATAGAAAAGCTTTGCATCGCCTGTGAGGGCGAAACGGTAAATCCCTCGCACGTGCGTAAATATTGCTGCGAGAATGCCGAATATAAGTATTACGACCTTGCCGATGCTATGATTCGCAGGGATATTATTACTTCAAAAAACATTATAGAATCGCTTGAGCTCGGCAAAAACGAGATCGGTATGGCTCTCGGATATCTGGCAAAGCAGTACGCCGATATGATGCTTGTAAAGACTGCTCTCGATGCAGGTAAAAGCATATCGCAGACAGCGTCGGCTACTAAGATACCCGATTGGCGTGTGCGTAAGATAGCATCTGCAGTCAGCGGTAAAAAGCTATCGGAGATTGCTTTTGCGGCATCAATAATTGCATCTGCCGACACGAAGATAAAGACCTATCGCGGCGATCCTAAAAGGATACTCGAGCTGTCGGTCTACAGGATTTGTGCTTATGGAAAATAAAATGCGATTGATATGCCCCGTTGTAGTCGAGGGTAGGTATGATAAAGCGAAGGTTTGTGCAGTGGTCGAGACTCCTGTTATTTCTATCGACGGTTTTTCGGTATTTAATAATAACGAAAAAAAGCAGTTGCTCAAAAGGCTGTGCGGTGAGACGGGACTGATTATTCTTACCGACAGCGACCGTGCAGGCGGCTTTATACGTTCAAAGCTTAAAGGCTTTTTAAGCGGAAATGTTTATAATGTGTACATTCCGCCCGTAGAGGGCAAGGAACGCCGTAAGCAAACGGCAGGCGCCGACGGTCTTTTGGGCGTGGAGGGAATGAGCACAAGCGTTATAAGGGAGCTGCTTGAGCCTTACAGGGACGGCAATAAAAAAGCTGTCGGCGGTATTACCAAGGCACGCTTTTATGCAGACGGCTTTTCGGGCAGACCCGATTCCTCCAAAAACAGGGAGCTGCTTGCAAAAAGGCTCTCACTTCCTATCGGCATCACGGCAAATGCGCTTTTGGAGGCAGTCAATCTGCTGGTCAGCGAGGAGGAGTATTCCCGCCTTGTAAACGATCTTGTTGAGGATACGGATGAATAAAAAAGTAGGAATCGTCACACTCGGATGCCGTGTTAATTGGTATGAGTCGGTGGCTATCGCTGAGCTTCTTTCAAAGCAGGGCTTTATCCCCGTGAGCGAGGAATCCGATTGTGATTACTATATCGTAAACACGTGCGCTGTTACTGCCGAGAGCGAGCGCAAAAGCCGTCAGGCTGTACGCAGGGCGGCATTAAAGGGTAAAACCTGTGTAATCGGCTGTGCATCTCAGCTCAGTGACAGCTTCTCAAAAATCAATAACGTTATATATACGGGAGGATGCAGGGATAAGCTCGGGTGCATCTCGGCTATTACGGGAGATATACCGTATGGTACCAATGCCGTGGTTCCTATGGACGGCGCACCGTACGAGGCGATGACCGTAAGCGGAGAGGGAAAGCTGTTCTCGGAATGCCGTGCGTTCGTAAAAATTCAGGACGGCTGTAACGGAAAATGTACGTATTGCATTATTCCCACCTGCAGAGGAAGCGTGCGTTCACGTCCTTTACAGGAAATCAAGGATGAGGCTCTGAGGCTTGTATCTAACGGATATAAGGAAATAATACTTACGGGTATTGAGACCTCAGCCTATAACCAAGCGCCGCTTCAGAGTCTTATAGAGACGCTGAGCGAGGTGGATGGGCTTTACCGTGTGAGGCTTGGCTCGCTTACTCCGAACATTATTACCGAGCAGCTGCTGCAGTCGGTCGTTAAGAGTAAAAACTTTATGCCTCATTTTCATTTGTCGCTGCAGTCCTGCTGTGACAGCGTGCTTGCCGATATGAAAAGGCCCTACCGCAAGTCGGATATCATCTCAAAAATAGAGCTGATTCGGTCGGCGGTCAAGGATGCGCTGATTTCGGCGGATATTATCGTCGGATTTCCGGGCGAGAGCGCTGATGATTTTGAGGAAACGGTCAACACTCTTAAAGAGCTTAATCTCTACAGAGTTCATTCGTTTCCGTATTCGGAGCGTGAGGGTACTCCTGCCGCCACGTTTGCAAACCCGGTGCCAAAAAGTGAGCGGAAGCGTCGTAATAACGAGCTGATTCTTGCTGTGCGGGAAAACTACCAAAGTACGGTTCGTTCACTTGCGGGCAAGCACGCCGAGGTTCTTGTCGAAAAGGTAATCGGTAACACCGCATTCGGACATACCGAGAGCTTTTTGGAGGTATCCTTTCCGTGTGAGGATGTGGCTGTCGGTGATATTGTAGAGGTAATTATAAACGACAAGTTGTGTGACGGAACGGTGTCCGTTACTGTGTATAATCAGAGGTGAAATATATGTACGAGGAATTCGGAATAAATCTTATAGAGGAGCTTAAGAACGGCAAAAAAAGTCTGCTGTTCAAAAAAATCAGCTCGGTCAGCATCAATAATCAATACATTCAGCGAGCTTTTACCGAGTTTATCGACAGGGTGGATTGCGATGGCGTTTTTACCGTTGCCGACGTTCTGTTTCGAGCCGAGTCGGTTGTAAGCGGTACAGACCCCGAGCCGCTGTTCGACTATGATATAATTATGTATGACCCCGCCATTATGGCTTTGGTGCCCAAAAAGCTCCGTAAGAATACCTTTAACGGAATTTACGATCTGCTTTCCTGCCGTAACGGAGTGTTGCTTGACGTTTCCGCCATCGGCGGAAGTATTGCTGCTGCCGAGGCAAAGAGGTTTGCTGTTTCGGCTCCGAAAAAGACGGATGCTATGATTGCCGTATGTAATCGACTCGGAATAGGGGCTAAGCGGGTAGGTAAGATACTTGCTTCGGATACCGTAGTTTTTACCAACGACGGCAATGTAATTTTTGAGATTCCCAAAACCGAGTTTATTACCGATGAGTCGGTTTCGGTTTCGCTTGATGCGGCGCATTTTGACGGCTTTCACCGTGCATACCTTGCGGTGTGCAGCTATCTTTCCTGTAACTCGGTTTCTGCCGATAACGTTCTTAAATTTCCTGTTTCCGGTGATATCGGAATTCTGCTTGCACGTGCGTTGGGATATTTTTCGGCAATGCTTTACGCAAGGCTTGCGCCATGCAGAATCGTATTCTCGGATACAAACGAGTTTACGGTTGCGGTTCCCAGACCTCAGATATCCGATGGCGACTATCTGTATTTTCTCAAGCCCCGTTGCGATGCGGGCGGCTTCCCCGAAAAATCGCACCACGGTCAGATGAACCATTATATTGCACTTATGAAAAAGCAGGGAACAATAAAAAATGTTCTCCCTGTTAAGGAGAACATTTCGAGCACTGTTCAAAAGCTTTGCGGTGACAGCTTCGGCTATACAAAGCTTGCTGATTTTCCTACCGATAAATTCGGCGTGATCGTCACCGTTCCGAGAGGCTATTCGGTTAACGGAACAGTACTTGGGGTATTTATAAGTAATTAAGAATCTCACCGATTCCGCCGAGTATAATATCGGGTGCGTTTGAATCGTTGACGTCCTCGATATGCGTTTCGCCCGAGAGCACGAGCACCGATAGGAGTCCGTTGTTCTTGCCGAGGGCAATATCGGTGTAGAGCCTGTCTCCGACTATTGCCGTGCGGTCAAACTGAACGCCAAAAAGCTCGGATATCATATCGGCGGTTTCCTTGTAGGGCTTGCCAAGGTACTTGGGTGTTTTACCGGTGGATGCTGTGATAAGTGCCGCAATAGCACCGCTGTCGGGTATAAAGCCGTTTTCGGTAGGGCAGTTGTAATCGGGATGTGTGCATAGATATTCGGCACCGCCCCGAATAAGATCGCAGGCTGTAACGAGCTTACTGTAAACGAGTGTGGTGTCAAAGGACGATACGACGATATCGGCGTTCTCGCTCAGGGTTATGCCGGCATCCCTAAAGGATTTTTCGAGCGCAGGGGTACCGACCAGATAAACCGATTTGCCCGGTCTGTTTCGCTTAAGAAATTCAATGGTAACGTCACCTGCCGTAACAACGTCGCTTCTCTCGGCATTGAAGCCGAGCCTGTTCAGCTTTTCAACGTAGTCAAACGGATTTTTTGAGGCATTGTTGGTAAAGAACACCACCTTCTTGCCCATTTTTCGGGCTGTGTGAACAAACTCGATTGCGCCGGGGAGTACCTTATCGCCAAGATAAATGGTGCCGTCCATATCAAGTACGAACAGCGAGATTTCCTTGAGTTTATTGTAATCCATTTTTTACCGTCCTTGTTTAATATTAAAGTTATTATATCACAAATCCCGGAATTTTCAATAGAGGAGATTCATTATGTCAGGAAAATACTGTATTGCAGTCGACCTTGAGGGTGTTGCCTGTGCAGTTGGCGCGCCCGGAAGCGGACTTATGGGCAGTCCGGACTATCCTTTCGTATGTAAGCAGGGAACAAAGGAGGCAAATGCTGCCGCAAGGGCGCTGTTTGAGTCGGGCGCCGACGAGGTAATCATCTGGGATTGTCACGGAACGGGTGTCAATCTTGATTACAATATGCTTGATCCCCGCTGTAAAATAGTTATAGGCGCAGGAAGCCGTGTTCGATTCCCCTGTGTTGACAAAAGCTTTGACGGAGTTCTCTTTATTGGATATCACGCATACGATACACCAAAAGCAACCCTTGCTCACGTTTATTCGTCCTCTACCTTTACCGGCTTTAAGGTTAACGGTGAAAAGGTTGGGGAGCTGCAGATCGATGCCGCAATAGCAGGCAAAAGGGGAGTAAAGACACTTTTTGTCTCGTCTGACGATATTTGTGTGGCACAGGCAAAGGCTACCTTCCCTTGGGTGTATACGGTGGAAACGAAAAAATCACTTGCCTGGAATCAGTGTCTCAGCCGTCATCCCGATACCGTTTGCGAGGATATTTACAATACCGTGCTCGAGGCGGTAAGAAATATTGCAGATATGCAGGTGTATACAATAGCTGAGCCTATTACACTTTCGGTTTCGTATAAGCGGATCGAGTATGCGAATTCATGCTCGCTTCGTGATCCCGATAATAAGCAGTTCACTCTTTCCGATCCGTATACAAGAACGGGTGTGCTTGCCGATATTGAAGATTATTTCAGATTTTAAGGGAGTAAGAATATGAATACCGTGTTGACCAAAAAAGAGATAAAAGCAAAAATAAAACAGCAAAAATTCGACCGTCAGCGATCACTCCGTGTAGTTGAATATCTTGAGTTTTCGGGCATTCTTGACGGCAGTCCCGTTGAGATTGAGGAGGGCTACATTATATCGGATCGCAACTGCTGTGATATTTTTGCGTCCTTCGTCTTTAAGAACGTTTGTGAAAAACCTCTCAAGTCGCTTTCAATAAGGCTCGAATGCTATCAGAATGCAAATATCCCTTATCTGAATATTGATTTTACTTACTGCCACGATTTGCTTACCTTCGGCTCGATTGCGATCCGCAAGGAGCATTTCAAATTGCGTGATTCCAACAGCCGTGAGACGGTTCTCAAGGGTGAGAGCTTTGGCTCGGCGGTATATATTCCTATTCCCGAGAGCTATTTCAAACGTATGAACGTACGTATTTTGAGTGCCGAGTTTGAGGACGGAGAGGTAAAGAAAATTGATATGATTGCGGGCGGAAAGGCAACTCATATTACCGAGCTTGACGATCTTTCGAAAATCGTTTACACACGTCTTAACGTATATCAGGGTACCGAGGAGTTTTATCCCACAGTGGTCATTCCCTGCGAATCCAGCACGGTATGGCTTTGCTGCTGCGGTAACAAAAACCCTGTTGATGCCGAGATATGTGAGCACTGTCGCCGAGAGAAGTCTATCGTTATCGGACAGCTTTCATCTGATAATATCAAGGAAACTCTTTCAAAAATGGTTGCGGATCCGACCGAGCGTGTATTGCACGATAAGAGCGAATTTTTCAAGAATATGACTATCGGCCGTGAAAAGGATGAACAGCAAAAGATTGAGGAATACGAAAAGGTAATGAAAAACATCGCTGATATGGAAAAAGCGCGTGAACGCCGTCAGATGATGATACTGCCTAAAATTCTTATATACGTAGGTACGTTGCTGTTCATTGTCTATCTGCTTCAGCTTTTGAGCCGTATATTATGATAGCGCTTCGATACAAGATCATTTATACAAAAAGCCGTATTTCTACGGCTTTTTTCATTCAAAACATTTCTATAAAACGCTCTGCGGCGTGCGACAGCTTTACACCGCCAAGCATACAAAGTCCGATTTTGCGTTGCGGCAGTCTAAACGAGGTATTTACCTTAAAAAGCTCACCGCTATCGAGATAAGGCTTTGAAAATTCCTCGGTAACGCAGGCAACGCCGAGCCCGCCCATCGCCATGTCATACATCAGATCGTGTGAGCCAAGCTCAAATTCGGGGGCAAGCGTTATACCTCTTGCCGAAAAATATCTGTTTATCAGCTTTCGTGAGTTGGATTTTGGCTCAAGCATGATAAGGGGCAGGGAAGCGATGTCCGCTTCGTTCAGCATGTCATCCCTCAGATGCCCAAACTGCTCACCTGCAACAAATATATCCTGTTGTGACGCCAGGGGCCGCAGCTCAATTCCGGGATAAGCAGCCTCGTCAACGGGTAGGTTGATGAACGCAATATCGACACGCCCCGACATCAGCTGCAATAGCGTTTCGTGCGTTACCCTGTTAAGAATCTCTATTTTGACCTTTGGATATCGGGAGTGATATTCACTGAGCTTCGGTAGTAAAAAATGCTTGGTGATTGTATCACCTGCACCGATTCTTATCTCGCCCTGATCGAGCGTGCTCATACGCTCAAACAGACCCTCTGCACTATTGATAAGTTCGAGTGATTGCGATACGTAGCGCAGCAACAGCTCGCCGGCAGTGGTAAGGCTTACGCCCTTCCTGCTGCGCACAAACAGTGTACTGCCCAACTGCTGTTCCAACCGACTGATTTGCTGACTGACGGCGCTCTGAGTTACAAAAAGCTTGCTTGCCGCTACCGAAAAGCTTTTCTCAGTGGCACAGCAGTAAAAGATTTTGTAAAGCTCAAGATTTACTTCCATAAGTTATCCTAACATAAAACATTAAAAATATTAACTTGACTTATATCACAACCTATATTATAATGTTTACGCAAAAAAAGTCAAGACCGATTTTGGGAGGCTATAATGAACGAAAGACTTATTGGTACCGTTTCTCGCGGTGTCCGAGCGCCTATTATCCGCCGTGGAGATGATATTGCGGCAATAGTTGCCGAGAGTGTTATTGCTGCCGCAAGAAGTGAGAATCTTCCTTTTTACGACAGGGACGTTGTCGGCATTACTGAGGCAGTTGTTGCACGTGCTCAGGGCAACTATGCTTCTGTTGACGATATTGCCGATGATATCCGTGCAAAATTCCCCTCCGGCGAGCTTGGAGTTATTTTCCCCATACTTTCCCGCAACCGCTTTGCTATCTGTCTCAAAGGCATTGCAAGAGGAGCAAGAAAGATTACGCTTATGCTTTCATATCCCTCCGATGAGGTTGGAAATCATCTTATCGACCTCGATTCGCTTGATGCTGCAGGAATCAACCCCTGGACCGACGTTCTTACCGAGGCTCGCTTTCGTGAGCTTTTCGGAACCGTTAAGCATCCCTTCACCGGTATCGATTATATAGCCTACTACCGTGAGCTTATCGAATCGCAGGGCTGTGAGGCTGAGATAATTCTCGCCAACGATTGCCGCAGTATTCTTGAATATACCGACAGCGTACTAACCTGTGATATTCACTCCCGTGCAAGAAGTAAACGTCTTTTAACTGCAGCAGGCGCAAAGAACGTTTTCGGACTTGACAATATCCTTTCCGCACCCGTCGGTGGAAGCGGCTATAACGAGGATTATGGTCTTTTGGGAAGTAACAAGGCTACCGAGGACAGCATCAAACTCTTCCCCAGGGATTGCGAGCAGATCGTTGAGCGTATTGCTTCTGTTCTCAAGAGCGAGACGGGCAAGAATATTGAGGTTATGATCTACGGTGACGGTGCATTCAAGGATCCCGTCGGAAAGATTTGGGAGCTTGCCGATCCCGTTGTTTCTCCCGCTTATACCTCGGGTCTGAATGGACAGCCTAATGAAGTTAAGCTCAAATATCTTGCCGACAACGATTTTAAGGATCTTTCAGGTGACGCACTCAAAGAGGCGATCAGTGAGTATATACGTTCAAAGGACTCCGATCTCGTTGGTCAAATGGCTTCTCAGGGCACTACTCCCAGACGTCTTACCGATCTTATCGGCTCGCTTTGTGATCTTACCTCGGGAAGCGGCGACAAGGGAACACCCATTATCTGGATTCAGGGATATTTTGATAACTACACCGCATAGCATCTGATACAATTTACACCGCAGAGAATATCTGCGGTGTTTTTTTCAAAAAAATCCCTGCTACGTGGGTAGCAGGGATTGATCTGAATGCGTTATCAGGTTGTAGGATCGCCAAAGATGTCGTAGTAGGTATCGCGGAATTTAACCTTGAATACAAAGTCGAACCAGTTCTCAAAGGTTTCTTCCTCAACCTCTTCGCTGCCTGTATCCTCGCCCTCAGCGCCCTCTTCATCCTCAGAGGCATCGGGAGCATCAAGATAATCGATTGCGATGAGAATCTCTTCCTCAGTCATATCAAGGATTTCGGAGTAATCAGCGATGAACGTGTTGATTGCTTCCTCAATAGCAGTGTTTACAGCATCCAAAAATTCGGTATTGTAGGTGGTAAGGCTCTCTGCGATGAGTGCATCAAGCTTGTCACCGATTCTGTCAGGTGCATCGTAGGTGAGCATCTTCTCAAGATCAGCCTTATAATCGTCGGAACCGACAACCGAAGCAAGTGCGTTCTTGTAGGTCGAGGATTCCATAAAGGTGTTGAGCTCTTTGTTAACTGCAGAGGAGAGAAGGTTCTGATAAGTACCGTCGATCATCGAGTTAACACGCTCTTCACTATACTGGTAATAGAGGTGATCGTTGATATATTCGTCGGTGAGACGCTCGGGAATCATTGCCTCAATTTCTTCTGCGGTGGCATCGGGAAATTCAGCCTGAAGCTCGGTTTTGAGAAGTGCGGTAAGAGGATTGATCAATCTGTCCTTGACCTGCTTGATGATCTCGCTTTCGGCCTGATCGTAGAGCTTGTCGCCCTGCTTTGCCTCAACGTCCTTGCTGATCTCAATAATATACTGAGCCTTGAGCCTCGTCTCGTAGAGAGCTGTAAGCTCCTCTCTGATCTCGGCATCAACTGCTTCCTGTGCCTCTTTATAAACAGTCTCGTAATCAAATACGGTTGCGGTGCCGTTGATAAGACTGGGATAATACTGATCAACTACTCCGTTAATAATATCAAGGTAGTTGGGCTCGAATATGATCTGAGTGTTGCCTTCCTCATCAAGGTACTCAAACTCGGTATAGTCAACGGTAAATCCAAGCGAGGGGGATACAACAGAGTGCTGGTTCTGCTGAATGGCGTTGCTCCATTTATCGGGGTTCTCACCCTGAAGGGTGTAGGTGATAAACGAGTTGCCGGTGTACTGAGGATTCATCATATAATCCTCGTTAAGACGCTCTACCTGACCATTGTCATCAAGAACGTAGTGAGTGTTCTCAACGCCGTAGGTGAGGAGGTTCATAAGCTGAGCATCGGTATTGATAGCGGCAACGATCTTCATAACAGCGGTGAGCTCGTTGGAAACAACGTATTTGCTGACGCAGAAGATGTTGTCGATGGTGTTTTCGTTGATTGCAACGGGATTGGAGTAAACGCTGGTGCTGTAGCTGCGTCCGGTCTCCTGCTCGAGCTGAGCGATGGTATCGGTGTTGCCCTTAACTATCTGAACAGCACATTTGGCATCCTCGGTACCATCATTTTCAAAATAACCAAGCGCTCTGTATCTTGCGATCATAGCGAGGTAATCGAGAAGCTCCTCGTTATCGTAAGCAGTGGATACAACGCCGCTGTCGCTGACAAGAATAGGGAAGCCGTCGTTAGCAAGGAAGCTGATATCAGCCGACTCGGTTGCGCTCGCAAGAGGAATAACGTCAGGGTTATTTGCCTTGAGCAATGCCAGATAGTCCTGAAGATCCTCAAGGGATTTGATGGTATTGGGGTCGATTCCGTGCTGCTCAAGGTACTCGTTGTCAAACGCAAGGTAGGTGTACTCACCGATAGCATTGTTTACGGGAACACCGTAGGTCTTGTTGTTGACCTTTGCAGCGGTAAGGAAGGTAGAGTGAATAGCCGATTTTAACGCTTTTGCCTCGTTGTTGAGCTGGGTATCGATCTGAGCAAGCATATTGTTGGTAGCATAATTGTAATACTGCTCATAACCTCTTACAAGGAAAATGTCAAGTCTGGGCTCTTCAAGAACAATGTCTCCGCCCTCGGCAAGAATGTCGATCCAATAGTCGCCGGTCTTGATAAGCTCGGAAGTCTCACCATCGCCATCCTTGGAGGACTCGGCATTGGATTCTTTCTTGTTATTCTTTTTGTCGTTCTTTTTCTTTTCGTTATATTCTTCAATTTCGGCAAACTTATCCTCGATAAGCTGCTCGTACTCATCCTCGGTGACCATTACGAGGTCAACGATAGCATTGAGTCGGAAGAAGACGATACGGTTGAGAGCAAGCTCAACCTCTCTGATAGCCTCCGGTGTGGTGCTTTCGTCGGTAATTGTATACAGTGTGTATACAGCCGCTGCTTCTTCGGTCAGATCTGCTTCTTTTTGACAGGATGCGAACAAGGGGGAGAGTAAGCAGATTGCAAGAAGAATACAGAGAAATCCTTTTTTCATTTGAACGACCTCCAATTAACGGGTATAGTATTCTAAGTAATTATACATCCTAAAAGCAACTCTGTCAAGGTGTATATTAGAAAATAACATATATAAATATATACAAAAAATTCTTGATCCGATGCGCTTAATACCCTTTACCGTGTTGCAAAATGCACCCGGATGCTGTATAATTCCAATATGCGAGGTGATAGCTTGAACGAAACGCTTTTGAAATGGAAGCTTAAACACTTTTCTCCTATCCGAACCGAGCGCCTTACCGTGCGTAAAATGCGTGTAAGCGATGCTCTTTCGATGAATGAATATGCTACTCTGCCAATTGTTTCGGAGTATTTGCTCTGGACTCCTCATCTTAATCTTGCCGAGACACAGGGACATATCGAGTTTATCTGTGCGCGGTACGAAAAGGGGCTTGTCGGTGACTGGGGAGTTTGCCTCAGGGACTCCGATCGGCTTATCGGTACCTGCGGCTATGCCGGTATAGATACAAAAAAATCCGAGCTTGAGATCGGATACGTAATGTCGCCCGAATACTGGGGTAAAGGGTATATGACCGAGGCGCTTGACGCGGTTCTTAAGTATACCTTTTGTACACTTGGCGCCAAGGCGGCGGTTGTCCGTATAATGCAGGGGAATGAAAGGTCGGTACGCCTTGCGGAAAGGGTGGGCTTTGTGTACGATTACACAGTCGAAAACGAGCTTTTTGTAAAAGGCGTACACCGCACAATATTGCATTACAGGCTTACGAGGCAAAGGTATTTTGAACTGAAGAAATAAAAAAGAAGATGCAATCGATGGATTGCATCTTTTCGATCTTATAAAAGATTCTACCTTAAACGGCTCTGGTAACCTTACCGCTTCTAAGGCAACGGGAGCAAACGTGAACGTGCTTAACGGTGCCGTTTACGTTAGCCTTAACACGCCTGATGTTGGGCTTCCAAGATCTGTTGGTTTTTCTGTTAGAATGGGATACGTTGCAACCGAATGTAACGCCCTTTCCGCAAACAGTGCATTTTGCCATTTATTCCACCTCCACATTATTATCCATAAAATTGCGAACAACTTACTATATAACACATTTTTTGATTTGTCAATACCTTTTTTGATTTTTTTGACCAAAATCATCAAATACTGTTGGCAAGTGCAGTAATATCTCCTGCGCCCATAATGATGAGCAGGTCACCGTCCTCCAAAATACCGGTCAGGGCGGTTTTTATCTCCTCAAACGTCTCGAAATATATGGCACCCTTGATGTCGTCTGCAAGCATTTTTGACGATACCTCCTCACCGCACGCCTCTCTTGCGGCATAAAGAGGGCAGAGAATAAGAGTGTCCGCATCGTCGAATGCCGAAACAAACTCATCGTAAAGATCCAGCAGCCTTGAGTAGTTGTGGGGCTGGAACACGCAAACCACTCTGCTCTTTGCTATCTGCCTTGCAGCAGAGAGCGTGGCTTTAATCTCGTCGGGATGATGAGCATAATCGTCATATACATCGGCACCGCAATAGCTTCCCTTGTATTCAAACCGTCTGCCTACTCCGACAAAGCTGCCTATGCCCCTGACTATATCCTCCTTGGATATTCCGCTGATATCGCAAACCGAAACCGCTGCAAGAGCGTTTGCAACGTTATATTCACCCGGAGCCGAGAGCTTTAGCGAAACGAAGAACGCTCCGGATCTGAAAACGTCAAACGTAGCATATCCTCCGTGCATTACTATGTTTGCGGCAAAATAATCAGCCCGTGTATTTCCGTTTGCACTAAAAGTAATATGATTGCCCTTGTAGCCCTTTGCGGCGCTGACGGTATTGGGGCAGTCGATATTGTAAACGGCATATCCGTCCTCGCCGGTGTTGTTCATAAATCGTGTGAACGAGTCCTTGATTGCGGAGAGTGACGGGAAATAATCGGTGTGGTCAAGCGACACGTTAAGCACAACTGCTATATGCGGAAAAAAGGATAAAAAGCTGTCCTTGTATTCGCAGGCCTCAAAAATAAAGTTGCTGTCGGAGCCTATCCTGTATGTAGAGCCTACATCCCGCATCACTGCGCCCACAACGGTAGTGGGGTCACAGCCCCTTGCGCCCAAAAACGTATGCCCGATCATACCGCTCGTTGTGGATTTTCCGTGGGTGCCTGCAATTGCAACCGAATTTTCATACATATCGGCAATAGCACCGAGTATTTCAGCGCGTGAATAAAGCTTTATTCTGCGTTTGCTGATCTCCTGCATTATGGGATGATCGCCCGTGAATGCGGCGGAGAATACGGCGTGCGTTATTCCGTCGAGCTGTGACGGATCAAACTCGCTGTAAACCGTAATTCCGCTTGTGATCAGCTTTTCGGTAGTGCCGCTTACGGTGCGGTCATAGCCGGATATACGGTAACCTCTACCCGACAGGATCAGGGCGATAGCCGACATACTTATTCCGCCGATGCCGATAAAATATATATCCGAATCTATCGGTAATTCTTCAATTCTCATATATGTTCCTTCCTGAGAGACGGTACATTTTCCATATAATTATAACATTATTGTGTGATAAAATAAAGTATAATTTATGCTATAAAAAAAGTTTATCTAATATGCACATTGAATAAAGTACAAATTTGTGTATAATTGTATTATCCATAAATTTTCAGAGATAGGGTGTTTTTATGAATAACACGAAAAGTAAAACAGCAAAGTTTGTTCTTGCCGCAATACTTATTGCCGTTGTTGCAGTGCTTCAAACCGTAGCTGCGGTTTTTCCGCTAAAGGTGTTTGGACTTTCGATATCTCTCGTGCTTATACCTATCGTGATAGCAGGTATTTACTGCGGCGTTTGGGGCGGAGTTATCGTCGGAGCATCCTTCGGTATCGTTGTGTTCATACATTGCGTTACGGGACTCGATCCTACGGGAGCGTTCCTTTTTCAGCTCAACCCGCTTTATACCTTTATCGCCACCGTCGGCAGAGCGGCAATTGCCGGTCTTGTTCCGGCACTTGTGTATAAAGCCGTTTCAACCCGATTGAGCGGTACTGCAGGCGCAGTTATTTCGGCAGTTTGCGCGCCCGTCGTTAATACTCTGGTTTTCGTTCTCTGTCTGCTCACGCTTTTTCCCGATACTCTCGCAACATGGGCAAGCGATGCCGGAAAGAGCATCATTACCTTTATTATCGTAGGAATGGTTGGCTTTAACTTCCTGTTTGAGCTTGCAACCACAACCTTACTCACTCCCGCAATCAGCAAGGCGATTTCAAAAATACGTTAATCTATACGGCAAGTCACCTTGCCGTAAAACTTTGAAATAATCATTTTTTATCGGGGTACGTAAATATGATACGCAGCGATCTACGAAATATTGCAATAATTGCTCACGTTGATCACGGAAAGACCACTCTCGTTGACGAGATGCTCAAGCAGGGCGGTGTTTTCAGGGATAATCAGGTGACTGAGGATAGAGTTATGGATAACAATACCCTCGAGCGTGAGAGAGGTATTACCATACTTGCAAAGAATACCGCCATTCATTATAAAGACGTTAAGATAAACATTATCGATACTCCCGGTCACGCCGATTTTGGCGGTGAGGTTGAGCGTATCCTCAAAATGGTTAACGGCGTAATCCTTCTTGTTGATGCGGCTGAGGGTCCTATGCCCCAGACACGCTTCGTTCTTCAGCGTGCGCTCGAGCTCAACCACAAGGTTATCGTTGTCGTCAATAAAATCGATCGTCCCGATTCCCGTATCGAGGAGGTTATGGATGAGATCCTTGAGCTTCTGTTTGACCTTGACGCAAACGATGAGCAGCTCGAGAGCCCTACTCTTTTCTGCTCGGGCAGAGCAGGCACGGCATCCATTAGCCCTTATGAGCCCGGTGTTGATCTCCGCCCGCTGTTCGATACTATTCTCTCGCATATTCCCGCACCCGAGGGAGATCCCGACGGTGAGCTTCAGCTGCTTGTTTCTTCTATCGACTATAACGAGTATGTCGGCAGGATCGGTATCGGAAGAATCGAGCGCGGCACTATCAAACAGGGGCAGGAGGTTTATATTACCAACTTCCACTCCGGTGCTACCCCGAAAAAGTCAAAAATCGTTTCGCTTTATCAGATCGACGGTCTTAAACGTGTTCCCGTTACCGAGGCAAAAATGGGCGATATCGTATGCTTTTCCGGTGCCGAGGATATCACTATCGGTGATACCGTTACCTCGCTTGCTTGTCCTGAGAGCCTTGAGTTTGTCAAGGTGGGTGAGCCCACGATGGAAATGACCTTCTCGGTCAACGATTCTCCTTTTGCGGGCAGAGAGGGAAAATTCGTCACCACCCGTCAGATACGTGACAGGCTGTTTAAGGAGCTTCTTAAGGACGTTTCGCTGCGTGTAAGCGAGGGCGAGACAACCGATTGCTTTAACGTTGCCGGCAGGGGAGAGATGCATCTTTCCATTCTTATCGAGACAATGCGCCGCGAGGGATTTGAGATCTGTTGCTCAACACCCCGTGTTCTGTACAAAACTATCGACGGAATCAAGCACGAGCCCTATGAGCGTGTTTCGGCAGACGTCCCCTCCGAGTACGTCGGAACCGTAGTTGAGGAGCTTGGCAGACGTAAGGGTGATCTTCTTGAGATGAACCCCAACAGCGCAGGAACGAGAATGAAGCTGGAGTATTCCATTCCCGCACGTTGCCTGTTTGGCTATCGCAGTCAGTTTATGTCGGCAACAAGAGGCGAGGGAATCATCAACTCGGTATTTGAGGACTACAAGCCCTTCAAGGGAGATATTCAGATTCGGTTTACCGGCTCGCTTATTGCAAGTGAGGACGGCGAAACGACCTCCTACGGCTGTTATAACTCGCAGGAGCGAGGCTCTTTGTTTGTGGGCCCGGGTGTAAGCGTTTACGAGGGAATGGTTGTGGGTATGAACCCCAAGGGTGAGGACATAGCCATTAACCCCTGCAAAAAGAAGCAGCTGACCGCTATCCGCTCGGCAGGTGCCGATGAAAAGCTGATTCTCACTCCTCCCGTAATTTTTTCGCTTGAGGAGGCTATCGAGTTTATCAACGAGGACGAGCTTATTGAGGTCACGCCAAAATCCATCCGTATTCGCAAGAGGATTCTCAATAAGGAGCTCCGTATGAAGCACGAGAGCCGTCTCAAAAAAATGGCTGCAGAGCAAAAATAGCATACAAAAAGAACCGTGTCACCACGGTTCTTTTTTGATGAATCCTTATTTCAGAATTTTGAGATAATCAAGTATTGCAAGTACGATTCCAACGAGAACGTAGAGGTCGAGAAGACCGCATACAAGACTAACGATAAGTCCGATAACGGGGATGCCCGCCAGAAGACCGATAAGGAATCCGAATACGGCACCTGCAACGAGGTAAACTATAATTTTTATAACGAGTGCCGCAACGTCAGATGCTCCAAAGGAGTAAGGAAAAAATTTTTTAAGAAGATCCATAACCGATAAACTCCCTTCACAATTATTATATGTAAAATATACTCTATATTGCGCAAAAAGTCAACATCCTTGTAAGAAAAATGTCCGCCACAGGCGTGGCGGACATAAAAATCTTTACTTATGCAAGCTCTGCAAAGTATTTGATGGTTCTAACCATCTGGCTGGTGTAGGAGTTCTCGTTGTCATACCACGAAACGGTCTGTACCTGATAGGTATCGTCGTCGATCTTGGTGACCATGGTCTGGGTAGCGTCAAAGAGCGAGCCGTAGGTAATGCCGATGATATCGGAGGAAACGAGAGGATCCTCGGTGTAACCGAAGGAAGCACTGGAAGCAGCCTTCATAGCAGCGTTGATGCCCTCTTTGGTGATATCCTTGCCCTTGACAACGGATACGAGAATAGTGGTGGAACCGGTGCAGGTGGGAACACGCTGAGCGGAACCGATGAGCTTGCCGTTGAGCTCGGGGATAACGAGGCCGATAGCCTTTGCAGCGCCGGTGCTGTTGGGAACAATGTTAACAGCAGCAGCTCTTGCTCTTCTGAGGTCACCCTTTCTGTGGGGGCCGTCGAGAACCATCTGGTCACCGGTGTATGCATGAACGGTGGTCATGATACCGCTGAGGATGGGAGCGTAATCGTTGAGAGCCTTAGCCATGGGAGCGAGGCAGTTGGTGGTGCAGGAAGCAGCAGAAATAATGTTGTCGTCAGCGGTGAGGGTGTCCTCGTTAACGCCGAAAACGATGGTGGGAAGATCGTTGCCTGCGGGAGCAGAGATAACTACCTTCTTAGCGCCTGCGGTGATGTGAGCGGAAGCTTTTTCCTTGGAAGTGTAAAAACCGGTGCACTCAAGAACAACATCGATTCCGAGCTCGCCCCAGGGAAGGTTAGCGGCGTCTTTCTCGGAGTAGATGCGGATCTCCTGACCTGCAACTTCAATTGCTCCCTCTTTTGCTACAACCTGATCGCAAAGAGCGTATCTGCCCTGAGCGGAGTCGTATTTGAGAAGGTGTGCGAGCATTTTGGGATCGGTAAGATCGTTGATAGCAACAATCTCGTAGCCCTCTGCGCCGAACATCTGTCTGAACGCGAGACGGCCGATACGGCCAAAGCCGTTAATAGCAACTTTTACTGACATGGAAATGTCCTCCGTTAAATATTTTTTTACTTGGTCATGTAATAGTTTATACGAATTTCCAAAAAAATACAACAGTATTTTTTGAAAAAATGTATTATATTTGACTATTATATTTGGTTATTATCGCTAATATAGGCTCGTACACGGAACTTTGCACCCGTTGTGCTGACAAGCGCAGCGCATTTTTCAAGCTCCTCGTCGGACAAAGCGCAGTCAACTGCAGTAAAGATGACCTCGGGAATTATATCCGCACATTCTTTTGCAAAATCAAGCATTGCATCAAATGCTCGCTCGCCGTAAACCGACCTGCAAACACGCTGATATGAATCGGCATCGCAGGCGTTGAGGCTGATCGAAACGGTATCGATCACGCCTGCCAACAGCACAGATATGCTCTCTCCGTTTATAATGCTTCCGTGACCGTTGGTGTTGAGCCGTATCGGCAGGGAATAGGTCTGCTTGAGAATCCTGCCGACCTCGTGTATAAGGTCCGCCCTGTAGGTCGGCTCGCCGTATCCGCAGAATACAAATTCCTCACAGTCATCAAAAAATATTCTTTTGACCGCTTCCACGACCTCGTTTGCGCTCTCGGGCTCACGCTCAAGCCACAATGTATCGCTTCCGTATGCAGTATCACCGCCAAGACGGATGCAAAAAGTACAGCTGTTCGAGCAACGGTTGGTAAGATTTATATAAATCCCGTTGCCGACACGGTAAGCAAAGTTCAGACCTCGCTTAGCCGATGCGGAAGAGCCGCTTTGCGTTTGTTTCGGTAAGTTGTTCGATGTGTTCAAATGATACTCCTCTGATTTCAGCAAGTCGTTGCAGTGTGTACCTCATGATCCCGCTGTCATTGCGCTTGCCCCGCATAGGTACTGGTGCAAGGTAGGGACAGTCGGTTTCGACGAGTATCCTGTCCTCGGGAACGTAGGATGCATTTTCAACGGGAGTGACTGCATTCTTGAACGTCACCGTGCCCGAAAACGAAATATACCAGCCTCTGTCGAGCAAAAGGCGCGCCGTTTCCTTGCTGCCCGAAAATGAGTGGAAAACACCGTAAACATCGTAGTCCCTAACGATTTCAAGACAGTCGGCACAGGACTCACGCTCGTGAATGACCACCGGCATTTTAGTAGCCTCGGCTATCTCCATCTGCTTACGGAAAAGGAGCTTTTGCTCCTCCTTTACGTCGCTTCCGTAATGGTAGTCGAGTCCTATCTCGCCCAGCGCCACAACCTTTTTATGAGTCAGCAGGGAGGTAATAACGTCAATGTCGCCGTCGGTATATCTGCATGCCTCGTGCGGGTGTATGCCTACCGAGGCAAATACAAGCGGATATTGCTCGGCAAGAAGCACCGAGTCCTCGGATGTTTTTCGGCTGCAGCCGATGTTGACGATACCCGTAACACCGTTTTCAAAAAGCGAGGGAAGCAGTATGTCACGGTCAGCATCAAAGCGCTCGTCGTCGTAATGTGCGTGGGAATCAAACATTATCTCACCTTGCTTCCGAGCTCAGCATCCTCGGGCGCAAAAATTACCTTTACGCTGCCGCCGGAGTCGGCGGCAAGAATCATACCGTTGCTCTCAATGCCGCGGAGCTTTGCGGGCTTGAGATTGGAAACCAGAATAACCTTTTTGCCGATAAGCTCATCGGGTGCATAATATTTTGCAATACCCGAAACGACCTGTCTTGTCTCGCTTCCGAGGTCAACCTTGAGCACAAGCAGCTTTTCGCTGTTCTCGGCAGGAGCGCACTCGAGCACCTTTGCAACCTTCAGCTCAACCTTTGCAAAATCGTCGATGGTAATTTCGGCAGGTGGAGCGCTCTGCTCGGGCTTCTTTTCCTGCTTCTTTGTCTCTTTTGCCTGCGCCGCAAGAGCTTTTTCCTTTTCGGCAAAGTATTTTTTTTCGTCAATTCTTGCAAAAAGGACGGGAATCTCGCCAACAGTCCTGCCCTCACAGCCGTAGGTGTAGGTGACTGCAACATCAAAATCGGTGTCGGCATCTATCGAGAATACCGAGTTGATCTTATCGCAGGTGCCGGGCATGATCGGGGTGAGGAGAGTAGCGCAAATGCGAATGCTGTCAACGAGGTTGCTCATTACGTCGGCAAGCTCCTGCTTTCTATCGGGATCCTTGGCAAGCACCCAGGGAGTGGTCTCGTCAATATACTTGTTGCAGGCACGCAGAGCACCGAATATTGCGGCATCTGCATCGGCAATCAGATAGTTATCATATTTGTCGGCAGCCGATTTTGCACCGGAAAGCACGGCGTTTTTGAGCGTAACCGCAAACTCGTTGTCATTTCCGCTATTCTGAGGAATAACGCCGCCGAAATACTGCTTGATCATTGCACCCGTACGCGAAACGAGGTTTCCGAGCGTGTTGGCAAGATCGGTATTGGTGCGTTTGATGATGTTTTCAAAAGTAATGCTGCCGTCATTGTAGTAGCCCATCTCGGCAAGCAGATAATGTCTTACCGCATCAAGCCCGAAATCGGCAATAAGCTCGTCGCCGTAGATAGCGTTGCCCCTCGATTTGCTCATCTTGTCCATACCCGAAAGCAGCCAGGGGTGACCGATAATCTTTTTGGGCAGGGGAAGGCCGAGACCCATAAGAATGATAGGCCAGTAAATAGTGTGGAAGCGAACGATATCCTTGCCGATAACGTGCAGATCGGCAGGCCAGAGCTTGTCAAACTGCTCACTGCTTCCGTCGGGATCGTAGCCGACAGCGGTAATATAGTTGGAAAGTGCATCGATCCAGACGTATATAACGTGGCCGGGGTCAAACTCAACGGGAACGCCCCAGGTAAAGCTCGTCCTCGAAACGCAAAGATCCTGAAGACCGGGCTTGATAAAATTGTTCAGCATCTCGTTCTTACGGGATTCGGGGGTAATAACGTCGCCGCTGTTAAAATATTCGATCAGTCTGTCGGTATACTTCGACAGCCTGAGGAAGTACGCCTCCTCCTGTGCACGCACACACTCTCTGCCGCAGTCGGGGCATTTGCCGTCAACAAGCTGGGTATCGGTCCAAAAGGATTCGCAGGGGGTACAGTAGTTGCCCTCATAGGTTCCTTTGTAGATGTCACCGTTGTCGTAGAGCTTTTTGAATATCTTTTGTACTACCTTTTTGTGATAATCGTCGGTGGTACGGATAAACTTGTCGTAGCTGGTACCAAAGCTGTCCCAGATCTCACGGATCTCGCCTGCAATATTATCAACGTACTGCTTGGGCGTAATTCCGCATTTCTCGGCCTCCTGCTGAATTTTCTGACCGTGCTCATCGGTTCCGGTAAGGAAGAACACGTCATAGCCGCGCATACGCTTGTATCTTGCAATGGCGTCGGTTAAAACTGCCTCAAATACGTTGCCGATGTGAGGCTTTTTTGAGGTGTAAACGATTGCCGTTGTTATATAAAATTTTTCTTTCATATCCATTTATCTCCTTGGGTTAGTTTTTGAGTGAATGAATCGGTGCGGGGATCCTTCCGCCTCTGCCGATAAATATCTCGGGTGATGCGGTGCGGAGGCTCATAATCGGAGCTCTGCCCAGCAGACCGCCAAAGTCAACCGACTCGCCAACCGTTTTTCCGTATGCGGGAATCACACGCACTGCGGTGGTTTTAGTGTTGGCAACGCCAATCGAAATCTCGTCGGCGATCAGTCCGCAAATAACCGCCTCGCTGGTGTCGCCGGGTACAGCTATCATATCGAGTCCTACCGAGCAGACCGCTGTCATTGCCTCCAGTTTTTCTATAGAAAGCACGCCCTTTTCAACAGCTGCAATCATTCCCGCATCCTCGGAAACGGGGATGAATGCACCCGACAGACCTCCAACGTGTGAGGATGCCATTACGCCACCCTTTTTGACTGCGTCGTTAAGGAGCGCCAAAGCTGCCGTAGTACCGTGAGCGCCGCAGGTCTCAAGCCCCATGCTCTCGAGAATATCGGCGACCGAGTCACCTATAGCGGGTGTGGGCGCAAGCGAAAGATCAACTATTCCAAAAGGAATACCGAGCGATTTTGATGCGGCGTGAGCAACGAGCTGGCCTACTCTTGTTATCTTGAACGAGGTGCGTTTTATTACCTCGGCAAGCTCGGAGAGCGAGCAGTTTCCGGCACGCTTGATTGCACTTGCAACCACTCCGGGGCCCGATACGCCTACGTTAATAATCGAGTCGGGCTCGCCCGCTCCGTGAAAGGCACCTGCCATAAAGGGGTTATCCTCGGGAACGTTTGCAAAAACGACCAGCTTTGCACATCCGAGTGAGTCCTTATCTCTCGTAAGATAAGCGGTTTTTTTGATGATACTGCCCATTTTGCCGATAGCATCCATATTGATGCCCGCCTTGGTGGTGGCAACGTTGACCGATGAGCAAACCTTGTCGGTAACCGTAAGAGCCTCGGGAATAGCCTCGATGAGAGCCGTGTCGCATTTTGTGCTTCCCTTGTGCACCAGTGCGCCAAAACCGCCAATAAAATTGATTCCAAGCGTGTCAGCGGCTCTGTCCAGCGTTCTTGCCGCCTCAACAAATCCCTCGCTGTCAAGACAGCCGCAGCAGAGCGAGAGGGGAGTAACGGCAACTCTTTTGTTGATGATGGGAATGCCGTAGGTCTTCTCAATCTCCTCGCAAGCCGGAACAAGCCTCTCGGCAGTACGGGTGATTTTGTCGTAAATATTGCTGAGCAAACGATTTTTATCGTCGCTGATGCAGTCGAAAAGCGAGATACCGACCGTTACGGTACGGATATCAAGGTTTTCGGCGCGTATCATATTTATTGTTTCTAAAATGTCTCTTGTTTCAAGCATTGTATTTGCTCCCGATCGGCTCAGATCCTGTGCATCGAGTCAAAGATATCCTCGTGCATAACGTGAATTTCGAGTGACTTTGTTTTGCCGTATTCGCTGACCTTGTCGGCAAAGTCGGTAAATGGCATGGTCAGCCTGTCAATCTCAACTATCATAATCATCGCAAAATATTCCTCAAGAACTGTTTGCGAAATATCGATAATATTCGCTCCGCACTCGGCGCACAGTGCGCTTACCGAGGCAATAATTCCAACGTTGTCCTTTCCCGTGACCGAGATAACTGCCTTTTGCTTCATATCATTTTCCTTTCTTGCTTTGCCGCAGGCTCAAAAAGAATCCGCTCAGCAAAGCTCCGCATTCCTCTGCCAAAACTCCGCCCTCAACCTCGTATTTGTGGTTGAGAGGATATTCCGACATATCTAAAACACTTCCGTATGCTCCTGCCTTTTGGTCGGAGCAGCCGAATACGACCCGTTTTATCCTTGAATTGACTATTGCTCCGGCGCACATAGGACAGGGCTCCATCGTAACGTACAGCGTACAGTCCTCAAGCCTCCAGGCGCCGAGTTTTTTGCACGCTCTGTCTATCGCAACGATCTCGGCGTGCAGGAGAGCGTTCCTTTTCATCTCACGCATATTCCTGCCCGAGGCGATAATCTGTCCGTCCTTGACGATAACCGCGCCGATGGGAACTTCACCGACACGCTCGGCGGCTCTCGCTCTTGCAAGCGCCGCTTTCATAAAGCGGATATCCTCGTCCTTAAAAAGCTTTTCGTCCATAATCACACCAACGAAACCAGCCACAATGTAAATGCAAACAGTGCCATAAAAGGCAAAAATCCTCCGTTGAAAACAAAAGCAGAGCAAAACGTTCTTCCGTTTGCGGTGTATCCGATCCTGGTATCGGTAGACAGCCTCGGCTTTTTGTCCGAAAAGCCCTTGACCGCATAGTAGATAACGGCAACAAAGCCTATTACCATAAGCAGCATTGTGAGGAGAGAGTCTATTGCATAAAGATTCTCGGAGCCGTACTTGAAAATATAGCTGTTGACGGTAGAATATGCATTGTTGATGAAGTGAATAAGCACGCCGCACCATACCGAGCCGGTTACCACGTAGCAGATGGCAAGCGCAATACCCACGTAGGTAGCAAAAATAACGCTGTCAGGGCTGATGTGCATCATTCCGAACATTATCGACGAAACGAGTATTGCTCCGATCCTTCCGTAGGGAAGCAGAGCTTTGAGAATAATTCCTCTGTATATCCATTCCTCAAGCAGAGCGGGCAGAACAGCCATACTGACAAACGTGAGAGCTATACCCAAAGCCGATGTCGGAAGCGAAATCTCATCCGAACCGAACTCGCTGAACAAGCCGCCCGTAAGATAGTAAACGATAAAGTTAAGTAGATATGACGATCCGATCGTTCCGACAATAAACAACAGTGCTTTTTTCGGTGCAAAACGCTTAAAACGGATTTTGGGCTTTTTGCGGTTGCGTACAGCCTTGAGTCCGATCATCAGTAAAAGACCGGGTACGCCCATCATCACAATATAAGTGAAAATACTGCATACTGTATCGGCGGTATCGCTATCGGATACAAAGCCCTCGGCTATTGCAAGCAGATCGTAGTAAATATACGACATGCCAAGCTGTATCAAAAGCATCAGCGCACATGCCAGAAAACAAAGGGCGATAATGCGTTTTAGAGATTTTTTGTGGTTTTTTTCAATCGTCTGCTCACGCAGTGAAATGTCGCTGTATCCGGTCATTGTAACCCCTTACTCATTGTATCGTACGAAAGCCGTGCCGCCTCCTCCGAGATGTTGCAGTACAAACGGTATATCGGAATTTCACCGATCATACGGCTAATCATATCAAGTGTCTTTCCGGCGCAATCCTTGTCCTTCGGTATGAGTATCTGATGCGCCACCAATCCGAGAGCTTGCGCCGCCGAAAGCCGCTCGATCCTGTTATCTGCGCCTCTTGCAATAAAGCAAATGCTTTTGAGGGGTGCCATTGAATTGGAATATAGTCCTTCTTTTCCGCCCCAGGGAGTACCGCAGGCAAACAGCTTGCCGTCAAAATATCGTAAAACGGGCTTGTCGCCGTTGATAACGGTAAGCCCTTCGCCCAGTGTACGGCGCCAAAGCTTTATGTGTGTAGTCTTTCCTGTGCCGCTCTTTGCCGAGAATGCATAGGCGTTATCCTCAAAACGGACAACAGCGGCGTGCATCAAGAACGCATCGTAGGACGGAAGCTGCATTGCTATCTCGCGGTATATGCAAACGCTCTCAAGGTACCCGTTATCAAAGCTATGCTCCGAGCAGGCACGCTCACGCTCTATCTGACCGTCGGTAACCGAAACGCAAAACTCGGGCTCTGCGTCGGTAATAAAGTCCCTGCAATGCTGTTTGACAAAAGGATATCTGTTGTCGATCCCGATATTTATTCCTGCAATGCTGATAACAAACAAAGCTATATACTCCGTGTTAAATTATTGAGGCATAAAATGCGCATCACATTCCATACTACTCTAAAATACAAATATACACTATATATTGCCAAAAGTCAAGCATATAAACCCTTTTCGGGCTCTTTTTGCTCAATCGGCAAGCCAAAAAAAGGTCTGTACGTATTGCTTGCGTACAGACCCTTGAGTGCGGGATATTAAAAACGATTATTAAGGAAGTATATTACCTGCGGAAATATAAATTTCATACCACTCCTCACGAGTGAGCGATATTTCTGTTGCCTTAAAGCTGTCGGCAAGCCGTACCTTGTTTGTTGTACCGGTGACGGGCTGAATTTTTGCAGGATGGCGGAGTATCCAGGCTATAGCAACCGTCGTTTTGCTGACCGAATATTTTTCGGCAATCCTCGCAAGCGTGCTGTTGAGCTCGGGGAACCTGTCGTTGTCAACAAAGCAACCCTCAAAAAAGCCGTACTGCATAGGAGACCACGCCTGCACGGTAATCCCGTTAAGACGGCAATAATCAAGCACCCCTCCGTCACGGTTTATTCCCGACTCGTTGTACATATTTACGTTTATGCCGGATTGGATCATCGGAGTGTGCATTATTCCGAATTGAAGCTGATTTGCACAGAGAGGCATACTAAGAGATTTTTGCAGCAGTTGCATTTGATAGGGGTTTTGGTTGGATACGCCGAAATGACGTACCTTTCCTGTATTCTTGAGCTCCTCAAAGGCTCTTGCGACTTCATCCGGCTCGACCAGAGCATCAGGACGGTGGAGCAGCAGAACGTCGATATAATCGGTTCCCAGCCTTTTAAGGCTTCCGTCAACCGAGCTGATAATATGCTCATACGAGAAATCGAACATCTTGCCCGAAACTATACCGCATTTTGTTTGAATGATAACGTCCTCACGGTTGATCCCCGCAAGAGCTTTGCCAAAAAGAATCTCGCTTCTGCCGCCACCGTAAATATCGGCGTGGTCAAAAAATTTTGCACCGTGCGAGAGGGATGTATCGATAAACTCACCGATTTCCTTTTCGGTCATATTTGCAATACGCATACAGCCGACGGCAACGGTGGGTACACGCAGCCCGCTTTTTCCCAATTCAATGTCGTACATTGATTTACCTCACCTTAAGTCGATAAAATGTGGAATAAAGGAGATTACTCCTCCAAAAGCCGTATGGCTTCGAGGTATTTTTCGTTCCGTGCTATTGCAAAATCATCCACGGAATCAAGCCTCGACAGATCCGAATTATGCCGCAGATCAGCCAGCTTAACGGCTTTGGCAACGGGATTTTTCTTTATCTCGGCAACATAGTCAATATAGGGAACACTCGGGTCGTGAGTCAGCAGAGCCAGTGCATCGATCACCGAGTCCCCGAACCCCATCTTTTTTATATCAGCCAGAGTATAATCGGTATCTTCAGCAACATCGTGGAGCAATGCGGCGATCGTTGTGTCCTCATCCTGCATCTGCTCAGCGAGATGAAACGGATGGAACACGTACGGAATACCGCTTTTGTCAAGCTGATCCCGATGTGCTTCAAAGCACAGTGCGAGGGCCTTTTTTGTTTTTGCGGTATAGATCATACGGCTACCTTACTTCAACCGAGTTGAGCTTGGCGTTCAGCATGACCGTGCGCTCGGTGACCCATTCGGTTCCCCAACGGTCATGCTCACCGTCACAGTTGGGATAATGATCAACCGTGCTGACGTGACCAAACAGCAGGGCAACGTAATCCTGCTTCCAATCAAGGACCACTCGATCAAATAAGCGATCGCACTTCTCGGCATTGCCTATAACGTTGCCGTCGCCGTCATAAAAAACAGCCTCGCCCTCGTTGGAAACGACTGCGGTGCAACCGCAAAACGCTGTATTGCGGAGCGTATCATTACCTATTTTCAATGAAAATTCGTGAGGCTCAACGATGATTTTCAACCGAGGATCGTTGCCAAAAGCAGTGTCCTGCTCGGTTACGTACAAGCCGCCCGTGCTGAACTTATAAATGATTTCTCGCATAAAACGGTCAGTCCTCTCTTTTTATGTTCTTTTACGCAGATATTATATTATTTTTCACGTCATAAAGCAATACGGATTTTCATTAGGTTTTAGAATAACACTCGTGTTTTCAAAGCTATCGGCGTTTCGAGCCTTGACAACAGCCTTTTAATAACTCCTATGCCTCTGATTATTGCATCAAAAGCTTATGAACCGCACTGTTGAACTATCACGTTCCATTCATTGCTTGAAAAATAGCTTTTTATATCCGTATTTGAATAGCTCGATAATAATTCGACAAACTTTTCGAATTTCATCAGCTTGGAATAATTGCTGTAAGCCGATTCGTTTGCCTGCATATAATGGAATGTCTCAATAAAAGGATCCCAGCCGATGTCATCTTTTATTTCCAAAAAGCGAGCCGTACACCCATAGATATTATATTTTGATGAGAAATCGGATCCGAGCGCGTAATATGCATCTATAATATTTTCGGCGGAAAAGCTGTACGAAGCATCAAATTCGGACGGAGCCGCTGTTGCGTTATTCTTTTCCAACACATATACAAGCTTCAAATCCGTCATCAACTCTGCCTCAAAGGTCCAGGGTCTTGCAGAATCGAACATATGTCCCATTTCATGTAAAGCGCAAAAATTCCAGTCAGAGTCACGGGCGGCCATTTTTTCCAAGTCATCATATATAAAATCTTTATCGATATGTATGATATTGGAGTTGTCAATCACCCAACCGGGATATTCTGAGGGCTTGTATGCCTCAACAACAATTCTTTTGTAAGGCGTGAAATCGGTAAGCTCGTTAAATGAATAATATGCGGTTTCAAGGTCGTTTGCCCACTGCTGCAGGCGGGTTTCACTGATAACCTCTAATATATTCAGCGGAAGCTGTAACTCAATAATATTATTTTTGCTTTTGAAGACCATATAATCCTTCGGCATGGATTCGCTCACGTTGACAACCGTCCACTCCTGCATCGCATTACTCTCATCCCTGATTTGCAGTACCGCGTTACCGTTGTCAAAACCAAGGCAATACTGATTGTTTCCGCTATATAAAATCGAATACGTTCCGTTTTTGTTTCTGCTTATACTCCATACCTGAACGTCATAACCCGTTTTCTCCCATATCTTAACCGCGGTTCCGACTGCCACGTGAGCATTTTCGATATCCAATATAAGCTCTGTGTCCATATCACATATGTTGAACGTGTCCTCGTCCACCTGCCGGAGAACCCATTGATGAGAAGCTTTGCTCAAAATCAGGTTTCTTCCTTCGCAGGACAAATAGCAGTTTGTCTCATTATTGTAAAAGGTATATACGCACAAATCGGCCAGCTCCACCTCGGCAAGCGGCTCGTCGGATACGGTGGAATTGCTGTACTCGGGATTGCTGTGCTCGGAATTGCTCCTGCTGTAATCCGTATAATGGGAACCCGTACTCGATGAACCGCAAGCGGCGCACGTCATCAACATTATTGCGGCAATCGCAAATATAATTATCTTTTTCATTTGCTCCTCCACTATTTATGTATGCAATATTATAACACACACTTCTGTAAGATTCAACCTTTGCCCCGAAAGTCCTATATATAAAAAATCCTCTGCCGATTTCTCAGCAGAGGGACACTCTGTTTAAGACTCAAGATTTATATGATTCTCTAGTAATCTTATTAATTATATAATTAATGGAAATCTTATAACTTATAAATATTACATATAAACATTATAAAATTTATGATGTTTCCCGAAAAATTGAGAAATCCATTGATAATTAAAAACTTTTGTGCTATACTGTAAGGGCTACACATCTGAATATGCACAAGTTAGGGAATACTATTTGGTAAAAATGTATTCTCTCTTCCTGACTTTGTGCAGATGTGTAGCAACATTGAGGGAAGCATTTTTCGGTGCGCCCTTCGGGGCGCACTTTTTTATTAAATAGGGGGTAACTTAAATGGAAGAAAAGAAAATGACGGGATATCCGTCAATAGACAAGCCTTGGTTAAAATACTACACGGAAGAAGCCGTTAATGCGGCTTTGCCCGAATGTTCTGTATATGATTATCTTGTAGAGTGCAACAAAAACCATTTGGACGATGTTGCAATAAACTACTTTGACCGAAAAATTACTTTTAGAGAGTTATTTGAAAACATTGAAAGAGCAACAAAGGGTTTTGCCTCTATCGGTCTTAATAAGGGTGATATTATTGTTATGGCAACAGTAACAACCCCCGAAACAATATATAGTTTTTATGCACTTAATCGTTTAGGTGTGGTCGCTAATATGGTTGACCCTCGTACAAGCACCGAAGGAATCAAAGACTACATTGAGGAAGTTAATGCAACCTGTGTCTTGACGATTGATGTTGCTTTACCCAAAATTGAAAAAGCAATCATTGGAACAAATGTCAATCAAATTGTTGTTGTTTCTCCTGCCGACTCACTTGCACAACCCAAGAAACTACTTTTTAAGATTTTCAACCGTTCTCCAAAGTTGTCAGAGAAATGCCTTGTATGGCCCAAGATTTTGAAAAATAGCACCAATCAAACATTTAATATTGCACCGTATCAGAAAGATGTTTGTTGTGCCATTGAGCACACAGGTGGTACTACAGGTATGCCAAAGGGTGTAATGCTCACAAATGACAATTTTAATGCTGCAACCTCACAAATCAAATATTCACCATTGAGAATGGAACGAAAAGATAGATTCTTGAATATTATGCCACCTTTTATTGCTTATGGTATGGTATTGGGAATCCACACAGCCCTCACTCACGGTTGGGAATCAATTTTAATTCCCAAGTTTGCCCCGAAAGATTTTAGCGATTTGATTTTGAAATATCGTCCTGCGGGTATAATGGGTGTGCCTACATATTTTGAAGGCCTTATGGATGACCCAAAATTGAAAGATGCAGACTTGTCTTGTATTAAAGTGGTTCTTGTTGGCGGAGATAAAACACAGGTTGAGTTTGAAAAGCGAGTAAACACCTTCTTTGCAGACCATAATGCCAATATCCATTTGAGTAAAGGTTATAGTATGACCGAGGCAAGTTCAACAGCAACATTTGCTTTTGAAGAAATCAACAAACTTGGTAGTAATGGTATTCCTTTTACTGAAACCATTGTATCTGCATTTGAGCCCGAAACAGATAAGGAATTGAAAATTAATGAATCGGGCGAAATTTGCATTTACACACCCACTATGATGCTTGGATATTATGGAAAACCTGACGAAACAAACAAGGTTTTGAAAAAGCATTCAGACGGTAGAACTTGGATTCATTCGGGCGATTTAGGACACATTGATGAAGATGGTTGTGTTTATATTGATGGTCGTTTGAAAAGAATGATTATTCGCTTTGACGGTTTCAAAGTGTTTCCGCCATTCATTGAAAATGTTGTAACAACCCACAAAGCAGTTGAAACCTGTTGTGCGGTCGGCACTCCCGATAAATCTCATAGTCAAGGACAATTGGCGATTGCTCACATCGTTTTAAAACCCGAATACAAAGGTAGAGAAACAGAGGTTGAATCTGAATTGGTAGAGTTATGCAAAAATGAACTCCCCGAATATGCTCAACCCTCGGCATACAAGTTCCGTGAAGCATTACCCGTAACACCTATTGGTAAGGTTGATTTCAAAGCACTTGAACAAGAATCCGAATAAAGACAATCGCCCTTAAAGAGTTTACTTGATTTTTAAATTTTAATTGAATACACTATAATTACTCTTGCATTAAATATATGTAGGCGAAATTATAAAAACGGCGGAATTTTAATTTAACGGCGGGCCCCGATTGAATCGGGGCTCGCTTATTTTAAAGCATAAAAACACCCTATGACTTTTTACGGTCATAGGGTGTTCTCTTATACATAGATATTGACTTTTAAGTCGTTCCACCTGTGTATGCGATGTTTGGTGTTATATTCATTCAGATATGTTGCGGTGGATAGAATATTTTCCCACAATCTTCTTATCTGTTTTAACATGATTTTTAGGGTTTTTACCATTTTCGCAATCTCGCTTTTTGGTGTTATTGTTCATTGTGTTAGCAAATACAAATAGTCTCCATAAATAAAAAATAACCACACATAAAACTAATAATATGCCCATTAAGTACTCACCTCAAGGAGATTTTGGTCAAAAAAATAGGGAAGTATTCACATACTTCCCTAAATCTTATTAAATTTTTCTTTATTATATTCCTCTAATTGATATAGCAATGCAGAATACAGAAGATAATCAAAGGACCTACTATCTATATCTCGTTTTGCAAAATCTAGTATAATACTATTTTCAAACGATTCATGTTCATCATTTGTACGATAAAGGTAGAGACCTTGCTGATTTTCAATAT